>NZ_CP032229.1:3018744-3320618 GCF_004328625.1 Streptomyces seoulensis | reverse complement strand
AGTCGTGGCCGAGCACCCGGTAGGGGGTCGCGGAGAAGCCCGCCGCGCGCAGGGTCGCCTCGACGGTCCAGAAGACGCGGGGCCGCGCCGACACCGGCCCGGCGTGCACCGCGAGCCGCCCGCCCGGGGCGAGGACGCGCCGGGTGAGCCCGTAGAACTCCTGGGAGTACAGCTTGGTGCTCGCGGTGATGCCGGGATCGGGCAGGTCCGCGAGGACCACGTCGTACCGGCCGGCCGGAGCCCGCCGCAGCCAGCTCAACGCGTCCGCCGTGGTGACGTGGACGCGCGGGTCGTCGTACGCGTGCGCGTTGAGCGCGGAGAGGCCGGGGTCGTGGCGTGCCAACCGCACCAGACCCGCGTCCAGTTCGACCACGTCCACCCGCGAGACCCCCTTGTGCCGCAGCACCTCGCGCGCGGCCAGCCCGTCCCCGCCGCCGAGGATCAGCACCCGCCGGTGCGGGCCGGACAGCGCGGGGTGCACCAGCGCCTCGTGGTACCGCCGCTCGTCCCGGCCGCCGACCCGCAGCCGCCCGTCGAGGAAGAGGTCGAGCGGCCGGCCGCCCGTACCCCCGGCGAGGACCACCTCCTGTACGTCCGTCTGCGCGGCCACCCGCACGTCCGGCCCGTACACCGCGCGCCGGGCGGCCGCCTCGAAGTCCCCGGCGAGCACGGCGGCGGAGGCGAGCACACCGAGCACCAGGAGCCCGGCGACCAGCAGCGTCCAGCGGGCGCGCCGGGTGAGATCGCGGCGGAACAGCCCGAGCACCAGCGCGCTCCCCGCGACCACGTTCACCGACCCGGTGAGCAGCGCGCCGGTCAACTGGCCCAGGAACGGCAGGAGTACGAAGGGGAACGCCAACCCCCCCACCAGCGCGCCCACATAGTCCGCGGCGAAGAGGTCGGCCACCGCCCCGCCCGCGTCCTGGCGCCGGATGCGCTGGATCAGCTCCATCAGCAGGGGCACCTCGGCGCCCACCAACAGCCCGATGGCCAGGGAGAATCCGACCAGCAGACAGCGCGGTCCGTCCGCCCAGATCCCGCCCCAGCCGCCGGTCCACGCGAACACCGCGTACAGCGCCATCGCACTGCACCCGCCCACCAGCGCGAGCGCCGTCTCGATCGCGCCGAACCCCACCGCCGCCCGCCAGCGCAGCCGCTTCGCGCCGAGCGAGCCGATACCCATGGCGAACACCATCACCGACAGCACCACGGACGCCTGGGTGACCGAGTCACCGATCAAGTACGAGGCGAAGGCGACGAGTTCGAGTTCGTAGACCAGCCCGCAGGCCGCGCAGACGAAGACGCACGCGAGCACCAGGAACCGCGCGATGCCCGGCTCGACGGGTAGCCGCGCGGGCTCGGTCCAGGGCGGGGCACCCGAGGACAGCGGGGCACCCCGGGACACGGGAGCGTGCGGATCGATCACGCTGCGACGTTACGTCACCACAGCGGTACGCTTCGTCACCCACACGTGTGGAAACTCCCCGTCAACCTGGCCCTGTTGGTCTACCAGGCGCCCTGCCCGGCCGGGACCCTCACCCCGACGCGGGTCCGGGTCGCCACCAACTGCCCGTCCTGCGGGTACGCGTGCCAGGTGCGCCACCGCACCTGGCCCTCGTACCGCTGGGCGAGCATCGCGGTGAAGGCGTGCGGGCTGCCGGGGAAGACCCCGGCGAGTCCGTGCGGATGGTCGGAGACCAGGGCGAGCAACTCCTGGGCGCGGCCCGCGAAGGAGCCCGGCGTGAGCATCTCCACGCGCGCCGCGAACTCGTACTCCCAGTCGCCGACGCGCTTGGCGACGCCGAGGGGGAGCGGGGTGGAGGAGCCGGGGATGCACGCGACGGTCTCCGAACAACTGCCCCGGTCCTCCTCCAGAAGGACCTGGTGCGAGGCGCCGAGCAGCCTCAACTGCATCTTCGCGCCGCTCAGTTCGAGATCGAGGGTGGCCAGGGCGGGCAGCGGTTCGCGGCCGAGGGTCCAGGCGAGGTCGGCGGCTCGGGTGTCGGTGTAGGACGTGTTCAGGGTCGTGAGCATGGATCGGCTCCGCTAACACACAAGGAGATGGCTTGGTCCGGCGCACCTCGGTGACACCGGGCGATTCGGCCAGATCGGCCCGGCTGGAGAAAGCGGTGTCCCTGGAACGTCCGAGGGCTCGAGGTGGTGTTTTAGAGGGAATCACGAACACTGGCCACCCCACAGCGTTTTTACCCAAGTTCGGAGGGTTTCCATCCCTCAGAGGGCTCCACAGCTCAACTGTTCAACTACGGCGTACGCCCAGCGCGGAGCGGGAAGCTCCGCCCGTTCGCGCGCCCGGGGCGCCGCCCCCCGGGCGTTTCCGACACGCGAAGGCGGCCGCGGGCGGCCGGAAATCGCCGCCGCGGCCGCCCGAGCGCTCCGCGTGCCCTCAGTTGCCGCCCCCGCAGCCCCCGCCGCCGCAGGACGACCCGCCGCCACAGCCGGAGTGACCACCGCCGCAGCCCGAGTGCCCGCCGCTACAGGACGAGTGCCCCCCGCCGTGGTGCCCGCCCGAGGAGGAGGACCCGGAGTCCCCGGCCCACCAGCTCGCCCCTCCGTCGTACGACCCGGACCCACCGCGCCGCGACCGCCTCTTCCCGCCGGCCGCCGCCCACGAGCGCCGCCGGGACCGCACCGCGACCCCGGTCAGCAGCACCACCACGACAAGGACGATGCCGAAAAGCATGGCGCCCCCTCCTCCCGTTCCCCCGAAGCGACCCCCCGTGGGCCCCTCGTCCAACCCCGCGCACCGCACGGTCCCCGGGAAATGCCCGCCCACGAAGAACCCCAAAGCCGAGTTGAGGAACTCCAGAGCTTGGGCGGAGGATGGCCGGCATGACCTCCACCGCACGTCCGTACCTCAATCGCCGGCTCGCCGAGTTCGGGACGACCATCTTCGCCGAGATGTCCGCGCTGGCCACGGCCACCGGAGCGATCAACCTCGGGCAGGGCTTTCCCGACACGGACGGCCCCGAGGAGATCAGGGAGGCGGCGGTGCGGGCGCTGCGGGACGGGCGGGGGAACCAGTACCCGCCGGGGCCCGGCGTGCCGGAGCTGCGGCACGCGATCTCCGTGCACCAGCGGCACCGCTACGGGCTCGCCTACGACCCCGACACCGAGGTGCTGGTCACGGCGGGGGCCACCGAGGCCATCGCGGCGACCCTGCTGGCGCTGGTGGAGCCGGGCGACGAGGTGGTGGCGCTGGAGCCGTACTACGACTCGTACGCGGCGAGCATCGCCATGGCGGGCGGGCGGCGCGTACCGGTGACGCTGCGGCCGGACGGGGACCGCTTCCGTCTTGACCTGGACGAGCTGCGCGCGGCCGTCACCGACCGCACCCGGCTGCTGCTGATCAACACCCCGCACAACCCGACCGGCACGGTCCTCACCCGCGAGGAGCTGGCCGCGATCGCCGAGCTGGCCGTCGAGCGGGACCTGCTGGTGGTGACGGACGAGGTGTACGAGCACCTGGTCTTCGACGACGCCGAGCACCTCCCGCTCGCGGGCTTCCCCGGCATGCGCGACCGCACGGTGACGATCGGCTCGGCCGGCAAGACGTTCTCGTTCACGGGTTGGAAGGTCGGCTGGGTGACGGCGGCTCCCGCCCTGGTCAGCGCGGTCCGCTCGGCGAAGCAGTACCTCACCTACGTCTCCGCGGGCCCCTTCCAGTACGCGGTCGCGGAGGCCCTCGCGCTCCCCGACTCCTACTTCGACGGCTTCCGCCGCGACATGCTCGCCCGCCGCGACATCCTCGCCACCGGCCTCGCCGAGGCCGGCTTCGGCGTCTTCCGACCCGCCGGCACCTACTTCGTCACCACCGACATCCGCCCCCTCGGCGAGAAGGACGGCTTCGCCTTCTGCCGCGCCCTCCCCGAACGAGCCGGCGTCGTCGCCGTCCCCAACGCCGTCTTCTACGACGACCGCGAGGCCGGCGCCCCGTTCGTCCGCTTCGCGTTCTGCAAGAAGCCGGAAGTCCTCCAGGAGGCCACGGACCGCCTGCGCCGCATGGCGTGAGCGCGGAACGGCCGAGGGCCGGGGCAGCGGTAAAGCGCCCCGGCCTCGGCCGTGTACGGATCAGGGGTGGACTACTCCACGTCCCCGCCCGAGTCCTCCGCGTCGTCGATCTGCTGCTCCAGGCCGAGCTGTTCGGCGAGCCACTTGTCGAACTCGATGGCCGCGCGGACCCAGCTCACGACGGAGGAGACGAAGTGGTTGATGTCGACGCCCGTGCCGATCAGCATCTGGGCCTCGCCGATGAGGCGGACCGTGCCGTCGTCGTGGGTGTGGGTGTAGACCTTGGGCCACAGGGTGCGCCGGTTCCAGTCGTCGACGGACTCCAGCAGCCGCGTCTTCTCCTCGATCTGGTGCGGACGGTCGTAGAAGGTCCGCACGGAGAAGACGGCCTGCTCGTCCTCGCCGCGGAACATGAAGTACGTACGGAACTGCTCCCAGGGCGCCGCGAGGTCGCCCTCCTCGTCCACGACGTACTTCAGCTCCATCTGGTCCAGGAGCTGCTTCACGAGGTCCTGGTCCGGGAGGACGGGGCCCGTCGGCCCCTCCGGCTGCTGCTCGGGCTGGCCCCCGAAGTTCGGAATCGAGGACGGGTCGATGCTCACCGTGGTTCTCCTTCGTACGGAATTCCGCCATCCTCCCCCAGAAGGGGAGGTCCGTGGCAAGCCCCGGCGCGGCCTGTCAGCCACGGGCGGAAACACGGCCGCACCCGGGTGTCACGCGTCGCCTGGACGAGTGACACCCGGGCCGCGGGGGCAAACGCCCAGGCCGTCTCCTACAGGGACTTACCCGTGGCCGGAGCCACCCTCAGGCCCTCCTCCGCGCGGTCCACGCGGACCGTGTCGCCGTCCTTGATCTCGCCGGAGAGGATCTCCTTGGCGAGGCGGTCGCCGATGGCCGTCTGGACCAGGCGGCGCAGCGGGCGGGCGCCGTACGCCGGGTCGTTGCCCTCCTCCGCGAGCCAGGCCAGCGCCTCGGGCGTGACGTCGAGGGTGAGGCGCCGCTCCGCCAGCCGGCGGCCGAGCCGGTCGATCTGGAGGCGGGCGATCCGGGCCAGCTCCGCCTCGCTGAGCGCGGAGAACACCACGAGGTCGTCCAGCCGGTTCAGGAACTCCGGCTTGAAGGAGGCCCGTACCGTGTCCAGCACCCGCTGCCGCTTCTGCGCCTCGTCCAGTGCCGGGTCGACCAGGTACTGGCTGCCCAGGTTGGAGGTCAGCACCAGGATGGTGTTGCGGAAGTCGACCGTACGGCCCTGGCCGTCCGTCAGGCGGCCGTCGTCCAGCACCTGGAGCAGGATGTCGAAGACCTCGGGGTGCGCCTTCTCCACCTCGTCCAGCAGCACCACGCTGTACGGGCGGCGCCGCACGGCCTCGGTGAGCTGGCCGCCCTCCTCGTACCCGACGTAGCCGGGAGGCGCGCCGACCAGGCGAGCGACGCTGTGCTTCTCGCCGTACTCCGACATGTCGATGCGGATCATCGCCCGCTCGTCGTCGAAGAGGAAGTCCGCGAGTGCCTTGGCCAGTTCGGTCTTGCCGACGCCGGTCGGGCCGAGGAACAGGAAGGAGCCGGTGGGCCGGTCGGGGTCGGCGACCCCGGCCCGCGAGCGGCGCACCGCGTCGGCGACGGCCTGCACGGCCTCGCTCTGGCCGATGAGCCGCTTGCCCAGCTCGTCCTCCATGCGCAGCAGCTTCTGCGTCTCGCCCTCCAGCAGGCGGCCGGCCGGGATGCCGGTCCAGGCGGCGACGACGTCCGCGATGTCGTCGGAGCCGACCTCCTCCTTGACCATGGTGTCCCGCGCGGCCTCCTCCTCGGCCTCGGAGGCGGCCTCCAGCTCCTTCTCCAGCTCGGGGATCTCCCCGTAGAGCAGCTTGGAGGCGGTGTCGAAGTCGCCGTCGCGCTGGGCGCGTTCGGCCTGGCCGCGCAGGTCGTCCAGGCGCTCCTTCAGCTCACCGACCCGGTTGAGGGACTGCTTCTCCTTCTCCCAGCGGGCGGTGAGCCCGCGCAGCTCCTCCTCCTTGTCGGCGAGGTCGCGGCGCAGCCGCTCCAGGCGGTCGCGGGAGGCCGGGTCGGTCTCCTTGCCGATCGCCAGCTCCTCCATGCGCAGCCGGTCGACCCCGCGCTGGAGCTCGTCGATCTCGACGGGCGAGGAGTCGATCTCCATGCGCAGCCGGGACGCGGCCTCGTCCACGAGGTCGATCGCCTTGTCGGGGAGGAACCGGGAGGTGATGTACCGGTCGGACAGGGTCGCGGCGGCCACCAGCGCGCTGTCCGCGATCTGCACCTTGTGGTGCGCCTCGTACCGCCCCTTCAGACCGCGCAGGATCGCGATGGTGTCCTCGACGCTCGGCTCGGCCACCAGCACCTGCTGGAAGCGCCGCTCCAGCGCCGGGTCCTTCTCGATCCGCTCGCGGTACTCGTCCAGCGTGGTCGCGCCGACCATGCGCAGCTCGCCACGGGCCAGCATCGGCTTGAGCATGTTGCCCGCGTCCATCGCGGAGTCGCCCCCGGCGCCCGCGCCGACGACGGTGTGCAGCTCGTCGATGAAGGTGATGACCTGCCCGTCGGAGTCCTTGATCTCCGAGAGCACGGCCTTGAGCCGCTCCTCGAACTCACCGCGGTACTTGGCGCCCGCGACCATCGCGCCGAGGTCCAGCGAGACCAGCCGCTTGTCCTTCAGGGACTCCGGCACATCGCCCTTGACGATGCGCTGGGCCAGCCCCTCGACCACGGCGGTCTTGCCGACGCCCGGCTCACCGATGAGGACGGGGTTGTTCTTGGTGCGGCGGCTCAGCACCTGCACGACCCGGCGGATCTCCTGGTCCCGGCCGATGACCGGGTCGAGGCGGCCCTCGCGGGCGGCGGCGGTGAAGTCGGTGCCGAACTTCTCCAGGGCCTTGTACTGACCCTCGGGGTCGGCGGTGGTCACGCGGCGTCCTCCTCTGGCCTTCTGGAAGGCGTCTTGCAGCTTCTTGGCGGTGGCTCCCTGCTCGCGGAGCACGTCCCCGGCGGCGCCGCCCTTCGCGGCGAGACCGGTCAGCAGGTGTTCGGTGGAGAGGTAGTCGTCCCCGAGGTCCCCGGCGCGCTCGTCGGCGTCCGCGAGGACGGCGAGCAGCTCCCGGCTGGGCTGCGGAGGCGCGACGGTGGAGCCGGTCACGCTGGGCAGCGTGGAGAGCGCGCGCTCGGCCCCGGCGCGCACGGCGGCCGGATCGGCGCCGACGGCGGCGAGCAGGTCGGTGATGTTCTCGTTGTCCTGACCCGCGAGCAGCGCGAGCAACAGGTGAGCGGGCGTCAGGTCGGGATGCCCCTCCGTCACGGCCCGCTGGCTCGCGGCGTTGATCGCGTCCCGGCTCCTGTTGGTCAGCTCGGCGTCCACGTGCGTGTTCTCCCCTTCCGCCACTACACCACTGATGACTTGACCAGTGTACACAAACTTGAGTCTGGTGCGCTCAATTAAGCGCGGCGAACTTCAGATTGGCTAGGTTTCAGCCATGCCCTCATACTCCGTGGACCTGGACGCACCGGACGAGTCGTACGTCGCCTTCTGGCGGGAGCGGCACCTGAGCACGCTCACCACGCTGCGCCCGGACGGCAGCCCGCACGTGGTGCCGGTGTGCGTGACCTGGGACCCCGAGGCGGGGATCGCGCGCGTCATCACCAGCGGCACCAGCACCAAGGCGGCGCTGGTGCGCGCGGCCGGGGAGGAAGGGGCGCGGGTGGCGGTGTGCCAGGTGGACGGCCGGCGCTGGGCCACGCTGGAGGGGCGGGCGCGGGTGCGCGAGGACCGGGAGGCGGTCACGGAGGCGGAACGGCGCTTCACCGAGCGGTACGGCCGCGAGCCCCGGGAGAACCCGCTGCGGGTCGCCCTGGAGATCCGGGTGGAACGCGCGCTCGGGCGCGGCTGAGGAATTCCGGCCAGCCGGCCGGGGCGCCGAAACCCCGAAATATGCGCAGAAACTGCAGCGGCGTCACCGTGTTCAGGTCACGGTGACGCCGCTGCGGGGGGAAGTACCTGAGGCGATCTTTTACGACGGGGGAATCGCGTCAGGCACTGCGGGGGGTGGCAGTTGTGGTCCTGAGGTCGGCGACCTCGGGCTCCGCGAGACGGTGGTCCCGCTGGTCCAGATTGACGAAGATCATGCCGTACCGGACGGCACACCGCACCGGCTGCGGCGCGCCGCGTGGCTTGCGCAGACAGCGGTACGCCCGTACGTCCTCGTCCTCGTCCCGGGTGACCACCACCGGCTCGCCGAACACTGTCACCATCAACGAGTCGCCGCTGTGGGGGATGGCGGTGACCAGGTCGATGAAGTGCCAGCCGGAGCGGTAGGCGGTGGCCATCTCACGACGGAAGGAGCGGTCGTCGGGAGGCGTGGTCATGGTGATCAGTCCCACCGCGTGTCGAGCGGGGCGACGTCCCACCTCGTGTCCGCGGGGGTGGTGTCCCACCTGGTGTCCGCCGGCGTGGTGTCCCACCGGGTGTCCTGAACGCCCGCCGCTTTCACGGCCCCCCCGTCACCCGGCGAGTGCGCGCTCGTCGCACCGGAGAGGCCCGCCAGTGTTCCGACGGCCGCAACGGCGGAGAGAGCGGCAACAAGCGCCGAGCGAAGCATTCTGTTACGCATGGTCGGCTTCGTCCTCACTTGAAAGTCCCCTCTTCCCCCGTCGAGTTAGACGATGGCTCATTCAGGCACATCATCGCCACACGATCGGTGCATCATGTTCCTGCATGTTCAGGACCCTGGGGGGTGGAGATTTGGCAACAAACGGGACAGAGGCGACACATCCCCACGCGGTGACAGAGATGTGCGCGGAAGGAAGCCGCCTCTACGCGAGCGCGCTGCGCACCGGCCGCATCCCGCGCACGGACGCCGAGGCGGCTCCGTGCCTGATGGAGTTCGCCCTGCTCCACCCCGACCCGGACGATCCCGGCTGGCTGCGCCCGGTGGCGCCGGCCGTCGCGCTGGCCCAGCGGCTGACCCCGATCGAGCGGGAGATCGCCGAGCGGCGGCGCCGGTCCATCGTGCTGTCCGAGATCTTCGAACCCTTCATGACGCTGAGCGCCCGCGAGGACGCCCCGACACACGCCATCACCGTCCTGGAGGGCCTGGACCGCATCAACGCGGCCCTGGACCTCGCCACCGGCCAGTGCCGCACCGAGGTGCTCACCGTGCAGCCCGGCGGCCGCCGCAGCCCCGAGAACCGCCTCCTGGAGGCACTGGACCGCGACCGCCCGCTGATCGAGCGCGGGGTGCGCATCCGCACCCTGTACCAGCACACCGCCCGCTACAGCGCCGACCGCCTCGCCTACGTGGACCGCTTCACCGACGGCAAGGCCGAGTACCGCACCATCGACGAACTGGTCGAGCGGCTGATCATCTGCGACGAGACGGTGGCCTTCATCCCGGTCCAGGAGGACCGCCAGGTCGCCCTGGAACTGCGCCACCCCGGCCTGGTGCGCTACCTCGTCAAGGTCTTCGAGTTCATGTGGAGCCGCGCGGTCCCGCTGAGCGCCGGCACGCCCTACGAGACCGCCCCGGACGGCATCACCGACATCCAGCACTCCATCGCCAAGCTGCTGGTGGAGGGGCACGTCGACGAGGCCATCGCCCGGCGCCTGGGGATGAACGTCCGCACCTGCCGCGCCCACATCGCCAAGCTCGCCACCGCGCTGGGCAGCGGCAGCCGGGCCCAGCTCGGTTACCTCATCGCCCGCTCCGGGATGCTCAACGAGGCCGACTAGGGCGGGAGTTCAGGGCGCGGGCACGCCCTCGGCGGGGGCGGGCACCGGTCCGTGCGAGGGGCCGTCCAGTCCCACCTGGGCGATCCGGACGCCGAGTTGGGTACGGCTGGTGGCGCCCAGGGTCTCCGAGAGCCGGGCGATGTGCGCGCGGCAGGTGCGCACGCTGATGCCGAGCCGCTCGGCGATCACCGCGTCCTGGTGGCCCTCGGCGAGGAGTGCGGCGATGGAGCGTTCGCGGTGCGAGATGCCCTCGATGCCGGTGTCGGGCAGCGGGGCGGTCAGCGGGATCGCCAGCCGCCACAGCCGCTCGAAGACGGTCACCAGGTACTCCACCAGCGCCGGGTGGCGCAGCTCCAGGGCCATCGTGCGGTCGGTGTTGGCGGGGATGAAGGCCACCGTGCGGTCGAAGAGGATCAGCCGGTCTATGACCTCGTCCAGCGTGCGGGCCTCCACCGCGTCACCCATCAGCTCCAGGTAGGTGAGCAACCCCTGTCCGTGCCGGGCGACATGGGTGTACAGGTCGCGCATCCGCACGCCCCGGCCGCGCAGTTCGAGCGCCCGGTGCAGTCCCTCGGTCAGCTCGGCCTCGCGCCGGATGCCGCCGGGCTGCACGGTGAGCACCTCGGTCGCACACCGCTCGGTCGCCTCGTCCATCGCGGCCTGGATACGGGTCAGCCCGTCCAGCACCCGGATCGCGGAGCCCTCACCCGGGGCGCCCAGGGCGGGCAGTTGACGGCCGAGCCCGGCGTACCGGTCGAACGCGGCGACCGCCGAGCCCATCCGGCGCCGGCTCTCGTTGACCTCGTCGTAGACCCCGCGCAGCAGCCGGGTCATCACCTCCTGCGGGGAGGTGGGGACCAGCCAGTCCATGTCGTCGGGGTCGGGGTGCAGCAGGGCCAGCTCCAGCAGGCAGGGCACCGGCTCCGCGTCCGCGCGGGGCACCCGGCCCCGGCGCACGGCACGGGAGTACACGCGGTCCCCCTGCCCGCACAGCCGGTCGGCACCGTGGGGATGCTCCTCCGTCGCGTGCCCGGCCATCGCCCATTCCACCCCCGGTCGCCGCCACTTCGCAGCGCAACTATGCGCGGCGCCGCCCGCCTCCGCAACACGGCTCCTCCTGCCCCCGGAACCGCGAAACACCGGTATGCCCGGATCTCCGGGGGCCGGGCGGCACGCGAAGAGGGAGGCGGCCCCGCCGTCACCGGGGCCGCCTCCCTCACCTGTCCCCGGGGCGCTCCCCGGCCGCGTACAGCCGCGTCAGTGCAGGCCCACGGCCGCGCAGGCCGACTTGTAGGCGGCGGTGCAGATCTGGTCGACGGTGTAGATGCCGTCCTCGACGACCGTTTCCTTGATCTTGCTCTTGGTCAGCGCGGTCACCTGGACCAGCTTGGCCGGGATCTGCTTGTCGGTGGGGCTGTCGACGCGGTCCTGGGTGAGGGCGTCGAACTGGATGTCCTTGCCCTGCACCTTGGCGACGGCCATCTGGGCCGCGGCCTCGGCCTCGTCCGGGTAGGACTTGTAGACGCTCATGTACTGCGTGCCCGCCAGGATGCGCTGCACGGCGTCCAGTTCGGCGTCCTGGCCGGTGATGGGGGGCAGGCTGGTGACGCCGGCGTTCTTCAGCGCCTTGATGATGCCGCCGGCCATGCCGTCGTTGGCGGAGTAGACGGCGGCGATGTTGTCCTTGCCGATCCGGGATATCGCCTGGGTCATGTTGGCCTCGGCGTTCTCCGGCTTCCAGTCCTTGGTGTCGAAGCTGTCCGCGATCGTCACCTTGCCGTTCAGCTCGGAGAGCGCGCCTTCCTTGAACTGCTTGGCGTTGGGGTCGGTGGGCGAGCCGTTCATCATCACGATCTTGTCGGAGAGCCCGGCACTCGAACCCAGCCGCTCCAGCAGGGAACGGCCCTGCACCTCGCCGACCAGCTCGTTGTCGAAGGAGATGTACGCCTGGATCGGACCCTCGGCCAGCCGGTCGTAGGCGATGACCGGGATACCCGCGTCCTTGGCCTTCTTCACGGCCGGCGCGATCGCGTGCGCGTCGACGGCGTCCAGCAGGATGACATTGACCTTCTCGTCGATCATCCGCTGCAACTGGTCGGCCTGCTGACCGGCGTCCGCGTCGGCGTTGGCGTACTCGACCTTGCCCTTCTTGTGGGTCAGTTCGGCCACCTTGGACTTGATGATGGGGTAGTCGAACTTGTCGTAGCGGGTGTTGGCCTTCTCCGGCAGCAGCAGGCCGACGGTGACCTGGTCGCCCATGGTCGGGCTGGCGCTCGCGTCGTCTCCCGCCGCGTTCAGGACGCCGCAGCCGGCGAGCGGGAGGACCATCGTGGTGACGGCCACGGACATGGCGATACGACGCATTCGAGGGCTCACTTCAGGTGCGTTCCGACGGGGTGCTGCGTGCTGACCCGGGTGTCTGAAAAGACAACTTGGCGGCGCCCCGCGGCGTCAAGCAAAACAACTTAACGAGATGGCAACACCACGCTGCGTGTGACCGGTGAAGACCTGGCGGAACCTTGCGCAACCCGCTGTAAACACCCTTCACAACCTCCCCGCGCGAACCGCGTGTTACGTACACACAGGCGAATGAAGTCAGCCACGGTGTGACCACGCGAAAGGGCCGGGAGGCTGGTGCCTCCCGGCCCTTGAAGAGTGCCCGGTCATGTCAGTCCGCCGACTGCTGCCGCTTCGGCCGCCACACCACCAGCGCGCTGGTCTGCTGGACCTCCTGGTACGGGACCAGATCGCGCCGGTAGGAGGCGTGCACCGCTGCCTCGCGCTGACGCATCGTCGCCGCCGCTCCGTCCAGCGCCGACTCCAGCTCCGCGACCCGGGACTGGAGGGCCGCCACGTGATTCTCCAGTTCGATGATGCGCTTGATGCCGGCCAGGTTGATGCCCTCGTCCTGCGACAACTGCTGCACCTGGCGGAGCAGTTCGATGTCACGGGCCGAGTAGCGCCGCCCGCGCCCCGCCGTGCGGTCCGGGGAGACCAGACCGAGGCGGTCGTACTGCCGGAGCGTCTGCGGATGGAGTCCGGAGAGCTGCGCGGCGACCGAGATGACGTAGACCGGGGTCTCCTCGGTCAGCTCGTACGGGTTGCGCCGACGACCTGGTGTGTCCATCGGGCTCATTCTCCCTTCGCGGCCTCGAACAGCTCCGCCCGCGGGTCCTCGTCCGCGGTCGCCTCGCGATACGCCTCCAGCGCCTCACGAGCCTTCCCCGAGAGGTCCTTCGGGACACTCACCTCCACGGTGATCAGCAGATCGCCGTGGCTGCCGTCCTTGCGCGCCGCGCCCTTGCCCCGCGCCCGCATGGTGCGGCCGTTGGGCGTGCCGGGCGGCACCTTCAGGGTGACCGGGGACCCGCCGAGGGTGGGCACCCGCACCTCGCCGCCGAGAGCGGCCTCGGCGAAGGTGACCGGCACGGTGACGGTGAGGTTGTCGCCCTTGCGGCCGAACACCTTGTGCTCGCCCACGTGGACGGTGACGTACAGGTCGCCCGCCGGACCGCCGCGCTCGCCCGGCGCGCCCTTGCCGCGCAGCCGGATGCGCTGCCCGTCGGTGACGCCCGCCGGGATGCGGACCTGCATGGTGCGCGAGGACTTGGCCCGGCCGCTGCCGCTGCACTCCGCGCAGGGGTGCTCGGCGATCAGGCCGCGGCCCTTGCAGTCGGGGCACGGGTCGGTGAGCGAGAAGCCGCCGCCGGAGCCCCGCGCGACCTGCCCGGTGCCGACGCAGGTCGGGCACACACGCGGCGTGCCGTTCTTGTCGCCGGTGCCCGAACACGCCTTGCAGGGCGCCTGGGAGGTCATCCTGAGCGGTACGGTCGCGCCCTCGATCGCCTCGGTGAAGCTGAGCGTCACCTCGGTGTCGACGTCCTGCCCCCGGCGCGGCTGGGTACGGGTGGTACCCGGGCCGCCCCGGTTGAACAGGCCGCCGAAGACATCGCCCAGGCCGCCGCCGAAGCTGCCGCTCTGCGCGCCGCCCGCACCGCCGGCGCCCCCGAAGAGGTCGCCGAGGTCGAAGTTGAACTGACCGCCGCCCGCGCCCGGCCCCGGCCGGAACCCGCCGTTGCCGAACAGGGCCCGCGCGTCGTCGTACTCCTTGCGCTTCTTGGGGTCGCCGAGGACGTCGTTCGCCTCGGAGATCTCCTTGAAGCGCTCCTCGGCGCGGGTGTTGCCCTTGTTGGCGTCCGGGTGGAACTCGCGGGCGAGCTTCCGGTACGCCTTCTTGATCTCGGCCTCGGTGGCGTCCTTGGGGACGCCGAGAACCTTGTAGAAGTCCTTCTCGATGAAGTCCTTGGTGCTCATCCCCGACGTCCCTCCTTCCGGACCTGCATGATTTCCGTGATTACGTCAGCCCTCCTCCGGGCCACCGTTCTCCTTGTCGTCGGCCGCGCTCTCCTCGGCCTCCTCCGCCTTGACGGTCTGCGCGCCGGGCTGCGGCTCGGCGACGGCCACCCGCGCGGGGCGGATGGTGCGCTCACCGATGCGGTAACCGGGCTGGAGGATGGCCACGCACGTCGTCTCGGTGACGTCGGGCGCGTAGGAGTGCATCAGGGCTTCGTGGATCGTCGGGTCGAAGGGCTCGCCCTCCTTGCCGAACTGCATGAGGCCCATCTTGGCCGCCACGGTCTCCAGCGACTCGGCGACCGACTTGAAGCCGCCGAGCAGTTCGCCGTGCTCCCGCGCGCGGCCGATGTCGTCGAGCACGGGCAGCAGCTCGGTCAGGAGGTTCGCGATGGCGACCTCCTTGACCGCGACGCGGTCGCGCTCGACGCGGCGGCGGTAGTTCTGGTACTCGGCCTGGAGGCGCTGGAGGTCGGCCGTGCGCTCACCGAGCGCCGTCCGCACCTGGTCCAGCTGCGCCACCAGACCGGCGTCCGCACTCGCGTCCCCAGCCGGGGCCGCCCCCTTCTCGGAGGCGGCCTTCGGCTCGGCGTCGTCGGGGTTCACGCCGGAGGGGACGTCGGGCTTCTCCTCGAAGCCCGGGGTCTCCTCCGTCACGCGGCACCGTCCTTGCGCTCGTCGTCGACGATCTCGGCGTCCACGACGTCGTCGTCCTTGGCCTCACCGGCGTCGGCGGACGGACCGCCGGCGGCCTGGGCACCCTGGGCGTCGGCGTACATGGCCTGGCCGAGCTTCTGCGAGACGGCCGCGACCTTCTCGGTGGCCGTACGGATCTCGGCGCTGTCCTCGCCCTTGAGCTTCTCCTTCAGCTCGGCGACAGCCTCCTCGACCTCGGTCTTGATCTCGCCCGGGACCTTGTCCTCGTTGTCCTTGAGGAACTTCTCGGTCTGGTAGACGAGCTGCTCGCCCTGGTTGCGGGACTCGGCGGCCTCGCGGCGGGCGTGGTCCTCCTCCGCGTACTTCTCCGCCTCCTGGCGCATGCGGTCGACCTCGTCCTTCGGCAGCGAGGAGCCGCCGGTGACGGTCATCTTCTGCTCCTTGCCCGTGCCCAGGTCCTTCGCGGTCACGTGCATGATGCCGTTGGCGTCGATGTCGAAGGCGACCTCGATCTGCGGGACACCGCGCGGGGCCGGCGGCAGACCGGTCAGCTCGAACATCCCGAGCTTCTTGTTGTACGCCGCGATCTCGCGCTCGCCCTGGTAGACCTGGATCTGCACGGAGGGCTGGTTGTCCTCGGCGGTGGTGAAGATCTCGGACCGCTTGGTCGGGATCGTCGTGTTCCGCTCGATGAGCTTGGTCATGATGCCACCCTTGGTCTCGATGCCGAGGGACAGCGGGGTGACGTCGAGGAGCAGGACGTCCTTGACCTCGCCCTTGAGGACACCGGCCTGGAGGGCCGCGCCGATGGCGACGACCTCGTCCGGGTTGACGCCCTTGTTGGCCTCGTTGCCGCCGGTCAGTTCCTTGACCAGCTCGGCGACGGCCGGCATACGGGTCGAACCGCCGACGAGGACCACGTGGTCGATCTCGCCGAGCTGGATGCCCGCGTCCTTGATGACGTTGTGGAACGGCGTCTTGCAGCGCTCCAGGAGGTCGGCGGTGAGCTGCTGGAACTGGGCGCGGGTGAGCTTCTCGTCCAGGTGCAGCGGGCCCTCGGCGGACGCCGTGATGTAGGGCAGGTTGATCGAGGTCTCCGTGGAGGAGGACAGCTCGATCTTGGCCTTCTCGGCGGCCTCGCGGAGGCGCTGGAGGGCCATCTTGTCCTTGGCGAGGTCCACACCGTGGCCGGCCTTGAACTGCTGCACCAGGTAGTCGACGACGCGCTGGTCCCAGTCGTCACCACCGAGGTGGTTGTCACCGTTGGTGGCCTTCACCTCGACGACGCCGTCACCGATCTCCAGCAGCGACACGTCGAAGGTGCCGCCACCGAGGTCGAAGACCAGGATGGTCTGGTCGTCCTTGTCGAGGCCGTACGCGAGAGCGGCGGCGGTCGGCTCGTTGACGATGCGCAGGACGTTCAGACCCGCGATCTCACCGGCCTCCTTGGTCGCCTGACGCTCGGAGTCGTTGAAGTACGCCGGGACGGTGATGACCGCGTCGGCCACCTTCTCGCCCAGGTAGGACTCGGCGTCGCGCTTGAGCTTCTGCAGGATGAAGGCGCTCATCTGCTGCGGGTTGAAGCTCTTGCCGTCCAGCTCGATCGACCAGTCGGTGCCCATGTGACGCTTCACCGAGCGGATGGTCCGGTCCACGTTCGTGACCGCCTGGCGCTTGGCGACCTCGCCGACGAGCACCTCACCGTTCTTGGCGAAGGCGACGACGGACGGCGTGGTCCGGGCACCCTCGGCGTTGGTGATGACGGTGGGCTCGCCGCCCTCCAGAACGCTGACGACGGAGTTAGTCGTGCCCAGGTCGATGCCGACCGCACGTGCCATGGTTGATTCCTCCAGAGAACTTGAGTGGGACTGGCTCAAGTGTGCCACTCCGATCGCACGGGGTCAACAGACATGAGTCGACCGGGCTCAACTCTTATATGGCGCTTATATGCAAGGAGGCGTTCACCCTGGCGGGACGCGGGTTCCCCCGTCCCGGCGAAGGCAACCCTCAGCGACTCATCTCACCCCGCGCCGTGCTGCATCGCGCAGGAGGATGGGGGTAGTCTCAGACGGACTGCATAAGTTACCGCTTAGTAATTTCGAGGCCGCCTCAGGAGCCCCTCATGCAACTCGCCGCGATCATCGTGTCGCTGGTCCTGACCGTGGTCGGTGTCGCGCTGCTCGCCCGGGCCATCGGACAGTTCGTCCGGTACTTCAAGCTGGGCCAGCCCGTCCCCGCCGGTACCCGGACCGACAACCCGTACCAGCGCAGCGTGACCCTGGTGCGGGAGTTCCTCGGCCACACCCGGATGAACCGGTGGGGCATCGTCGGCGTGGCCCACTGGTTCGTCGCCGTGGGCTTCCTGACGCTGCCGCCGACCCTGGCCCAGGCGTTCGGCCAGCTCTTCAAGGCCGACTGGACACTGCCCTTCATCGGCGACTTCCTGCCCTTCGAGCTGTACATCGAGTTCATCGGCGTGATGACCGTGCTCGGCATCGCCGTGCTCATGGTCATCCGGCTGCTGAGCCTGCCCAGCCGGCCGGGCCGCAAGTCCCGCTTCGCCGGCTCCAAGGCCGGCCAGGCGTACTTCGTCGAGTACGTCATCCTCACCATCGGCCTGGCGATCTACACCCTGCGCGGCCTCGAGGGCGCCCTGCACCACGTGGACCACTACGAGGCGGCCTACTTCGCCTCGTACCCGCTGGTCCTCGCCTTCAAGGCGCTCAGCGTCTCCACGCTGCAGAACCTGGTCTACCTGGTCGCCATGATCAAGATCGGGACCTCGTTCATCTGGATGATCGTGGTCTCGCTCAACACCAACATGGGTGTGGCCTGGCACCGCTTCCTGGCGTTCCCGAACATCTGGTTCAAGCGGGACGCGGACGGCGGGGTCGCCCTCGGCGCGCTCCAGCCGATGACCTCCGGCGGCAAGCCGATCGACTTCACCGACCCCGGTGAGGACGACGTCTTCGGTGTCTCCCAGGTCGAGCAGTTCTCCTGGAAGGGCCTGCTGGACTTCTCCACCTGCACCGAGTGCGGCCGCTGCCAGTCGCAGTGCCCCGCGTGGAACACCGGCAAGCCGCTCTCCCCGAAGCTGCTGATCATGTCGCTGCGGGACCACGCCCACGCCAAGGCGCCGTACCTGCTCGCGGGTGGCGGCAAGACCATGGAGGGCGACGAGAAGGCGTCCGCGGAGCAGCTGAAGGACGTGCCCGCCGCCGCCCTCGCCGAGGCCGAGCGCCCCCTCATCGGCACCGCCGAGGAGAACGGCGTCATCGACCCCGACGTCCTGTGGTCCTGCACCACCTGCGGCGCCTGTGTCGAGCAGTGCCCGGTGGACATCGAGCACGTCGACCACATCGTCGACATGCGCCGCTACCAGGTGATGATCGAGTCCGCGTTCCCGTCCGAGGCGGGCACGATGCTCAAGAACCTGGAGAAGAAGGGCAACCCCTGGGGCCTGGCCAAGAAGCAGCGCCTGGAGTGGACCAAGGAGGTCGACTTCGAGGTCCCGGTCGTCGGCAAGGACATCGAGGACCTCTCCGAGGTCGAGTACCTCTACTGGGTCGGCTGCGCCGGCGCTCTGGAGGACCGCGCCAAGAAGACGACCAAGGCGTTCGCCGAGCTGCTGCACATCGCGGGCGTCAAGTTCGCCATCATGGGCGGCGACGAGAAGTGCACCGGTGACTCCGCCCGCCGTCTCGGCAACGAGCCCCTGTTCCAGGAGCTCGGCATGGAGAACGTCATGTCCCTCAACGCCGCCTTCGGCGAGGAGATGGACGACGACGGCAAGGTGGTCCCCGAGTCGGCGAAGCCCAAGTCGGCCAAGAAGATCGTCGCCACCTGCCCGCACTGCCTCAACACGCTCGGCAACGAGTACCCGCAGCTCGGCGGCGACTACGAGGTCATCCACCACACCCAGCTGCTCCAGCACCTGGTGGACGAGGGCAAGCTGATCCCCGTCACCCCGGTCGAGGGCATCATCACGTACCACGACCCCTGCTACCTGGGCCGGCACAACAAGATCTACACGCCTCCGCGCGAGATCATCGGCAAGGTCCCGGGGCTCCGGAACGAGGAGATGCACCGCCACAAGGAGCGCGGCTTCTGCTGTGGCGCCGGTGGCGCGCGGATGTGGATGGAGGAGCGGATCGGCAAGCGCATCAACAACGAGCGCGTCGACGAGGCCCTCTCCCTCAACCCGGACATCGTCTCCACCGCCTGCCCGTTCTGCCTGGTCATGCTGACCGACTCGGTCAACGGCAAGAAGAACGACGGCAAGGCCAAGGAGTCCATCCAGGTCGTGGACGTCGCCCAGCTCCTGCTGGACTCCGTCCGCACCCCGGCGGACCCCGCGGACGAGGACGAGCCGGCCACCGAGCCGGAGCCCGAGCCGGTGAAGTAGTCCACCGCTTCGCACACGACGGCGCCCCCCGGTCCACGAGACCGGGGGGCGCCGTCGTACCCGTAAGGGCTACTTCGGGGACGCCTGCTGGACGACCTCGAACGACCACAGGGTGGACCCCGCCGCGGCCGGCCGCTGCTTCTCGCCGCCCTCGCCCGCGCCCTGGTGGGCGGCCTTCATGGGGCCCTCCATCCACGCCTGGAAGGCCGCGTCGTCGCGCCAGCGGGTGTACACGAGGTACTGGTCGGTGCCCTCCACCGGCCGCAGCAGCTCGAACCACTCGAACCCGTCCGAGCTCTCCACCGTGTGCGCCCGCGAGGCGAACCGCTTCTCCAGCACCTCCCGCTGCTCGTCGGGAACGGTCAGCACATTGATCTTCACTACGCTCATGCCCCCATCCTGCCCCCAGCGGTCCGGCCATGCCGCCCCGGAAGTTTCTCCGCATGTCGCACAACCGTTCCCCACCGCTGTCGGTCTGATGATCGCCAACCGCTTCGCGGCGCCCTGCGCAAGACAGGGTCCACGCGGGCCGTCGGCCCCACACCGACTCGCGGACGCCGTTCCCGGCATCCCCGTACGCCGCAGGAGAACCCCATGCGCGCGCACCACAGAATCGCCCTGGCGACGGCCACCGCGGCCGCCCTCACCGGCGGCCTGCTCGGCCTCACCGCCGCCCCGGCCACGGCCGCCGACTCCACCACGGTGGCCAAGGCCGACTTCAACGGCGACGGCATCGGCGACCTCGCCACCTCGGCCGGCGACGCCTATGTGAACGGCCGCAAGGGCGCCGGCCAGGTCGTCGTCCTGTACGGCACCAAGACCGGCGTCTCCGGCGCCAAGCGCACCACCCTCAGCCAGGACACCCCCGGCGTCCCCGGCGGCGCCGAGACCGGCGACACGTTCGGCTCCTCGCTGGCGTACGGCGACTTCAACGGCGACGGCTACGACGACCTCGCCGTCGGCGTCCCGCACGAGAAGCTCGGCAGCGACACCAACGCCGGTGCCGTCACCCTGCTCTGGGGCTCCGAGAACGGGCTGACCGGCAAGAGCGCGGACCTCCCCGACCCGGCGCAGTCCTCACACGACTACTGGGGCCGCGTCATGGCGGCCGGCGACTACGACGGGGACGGCCGCACCGACCTCGTGGTGGGCGCGTCGACCTCCACGCTGTACCTCTACAAGGGCGGCTTCAGCTCCACCGGCACCGCCCCGAGCCGCACCACCGTCAACCCGCCGATCCAGTCGGGCGACGACAAGTACCCCTTCGGCCCGATGAACCTGACCGCGGGCGACGTCAACGGCGACGGGCGCACCGACCTCGTCGTGGACGGCTACGAGAACAAGACCCCCTACGGGTGGAACACCAACTACTGGCTGCCCGGCACCGCGAACGGTCTCAGCACCGCCGCCGCCAAGAAGCTCAGGTCCGGCATCATCACCGGGATCGGTGACATCAACGGCGACGGCTACGGCGACATCGTCAGCGGCGCCATGTGGGACGGCGGCAAGCTGGAGGACGGCACCCCGATCCCGGACGCCTCCACCGGGGGCCGCGTCAACATCACCTACGGGTCCGTCTCCGGGCCGAACCGCACCGCCTCGATCAACCAGGACACCGGCAACGTCCCCGGCGGGTCCGAGAAGGGCGACGGCTTCGGGAGCGAGCTGGACCTCGGCGACATCAACGGCGACGGCTACCAGGACCTCGTGATCAGCAGCATGTTCGAGGACCTCGGCAAGGTGTCCGAGGCGGGCATGGTCACCGTGCTGTACGGCTCCGCGAGCGGCGTGAACACCACCAGCCGCGCCCAGTCCTTCGCCCAGAGCAGCACGGGCGTCCCCGGCGGCGACGAGAAGGCCGACCACTTCGGCGCCGACGTCAAGCTGGACGACGTCACCGGCGACGGCCGGGCCGACCTGCTGATCGGCTCCGACGAGGACGGCGGCGACGGCGCCCTCACCTACCTGCCCTCCGACGGCACGAGGATCACCACGAAGGGCGCCCGCTTCGTCAACGCCTCCGCCGTGGGCGTCTCCACCTCCGGCACCCCGCGCTTCACCAGCATCTTCGCCAACTGAGACCCGTAACCCGGCGCCGGCTTCGCGGCCGCCGCCCGACCCCGACGCCGACCCTGACGGTCCCTTAGGGGATGTCACAGGATGGCCGCAATGCCGGGCCCGACCCCCTGGGCCCGGCACGCGGGGGGCCGGGAGCAGGTACGTTCGACGGGTGGCTGGATTCAGGATGGGACGCGGGGACCGGAACAACCGCACCGCGCAAGGACAGCAGGCGCACGCACCCCAGGGCCCGTCGTACGGCGGTCAGGCCCCGCAGCACGGGCAGCGGGGGCCCGCGTACGGGTACCCGCAGGGGAACCACTACGGGTACCCGGGGCCGGCGAACGACGGACCGGAGTACTTGGGCGACCCCGGCCACGGCGGGCACGACCCGTACGCGGCGAACCAGCCGGGCCACACCCAGGCGTTCTCCGTCGACGAGGCGTCCGCCTACTCACAGGGCGAGACCTACCACGCGGGCTCGGCGCAGCCCCCCGGCCCGTCCGGGCCGCCGCTGCACTGGAAGGAACTGCTGAAGGGGGTCGTGTTCAACCCCAACCCGACCTTCCTCCGCATGCGGGACTACACGATGTGGGGCCCCGCCCTGATCGTGACGTTCCTCTACGGCCTGCTCGCGGTGTTCGGCTTCGACGGCGCCCGCGCGGACGTGATCGGCGCGACCTTCACCAACGCGGTGCCCATCGTGCTGGTCTCGGCCGTGGTGATGGTGCTGAGCGCGTTCATCCTGGGCGTGGTCACCCACACCCTGGCCCGCCAGCTCGGCGGCGACGGCGCCTGGCAGCCCACCGTCGGCCTGTCCATGCTGATCATGTCGCTGACGGACGCGCCTCGCCTGGTCTTCGCCATGTTCTTCGGCGGCGACGCGAGCTTCGTGCAGGTCATCGGCTGGGTCACCTGGCTCGGCGCGGGCGCGCTGCTCACCCTGATGGTCTCCCGCTCCCACGACCTGCCCTGGCCGAAGGCGCTGGGCGCGTCCGCGATCCAGCTGATCGCGCTGCTGTCGATCGTGAAGCTGGGGACGTTCTGACTCCGGTCCGCACAGATTCCGCGTACATGTAGGAGGGGCTCCCGGCACCGTGCCGGGAGCCCCTCCTGCGTTCCGGTTCATCGGCGCCGCGAGTCAGGGCACGACCCGAAAGCGACGAGGCCCACCGCGGTGGGGAGATGCGGGACATCTCTGCACCGCCGCAGTGGGCCTCGTTCGCCGCGGCAGCGGCCTCGTCATCCGTCCAGGCCGTCATTGATCAATTCGAAGGTGCGCGCAGTGATCTTCTTCTCCGCGTCCTTCGTGCCTTGCGTGATGCCGCCCTGGTTGTTGTTGGTGCCGCTCTGCGTGCCGCCCTGGGTGTTGTCGGTACCGCCCTGTGTGCCGCCCTGGGTGTTGCCGTTGCCTGCGCCCTGGACACCGCCCTGGGTGTTCCCCTCGCCGCTCTGCGTGCCGCCCTGGGTGTTGCCGATACCGCCCTGCGTGCCACCCTGGGTGTTGTTGGTACCGCCCTGGGTGTTGAAGACGTTGCCGTAATACCCATGGTTGAAAACAACAGTGACTTCCGCGGGATATCCCGGATAGGTGCGGTTGTCCGCGGAAGCCTGGCTTGCCGTTGCGCCTGTCAGCGCCACGGCAGCGGCAAAAGACAGGGTTGCGTAGATTCCGACCCGCTTCACGGTAGGCCTTTCTAGACAGCAGACAGGACTTCTTGCGGACCAAATTAGTCGCAAGCTGTCACCGCGTTACTACAACGACACAGGCGATGTCACCCGTACAGAGCGTCTTGGGGCCGCACCTTGAGGGTGAGGCTCTTTGCGTGCCGGGCGATCGACATGGGAGAACGCGGCATCACCCCGCAGAGATTTCCTCCGCGGGGTGACGAACTCCGTCTATCGATTAGCCCTGGACACCGCCCTGGGTGTTGCCATTGCCGCCACCCTGCACGCCGCCCTGGGTGTTGCCATTGCCGCCACCCTGGACACCGCCCTGGGTGTTGCCATTGCCGCCACCCTGGACACCGCCCTGGGTGTTGCCATTGCCGCCACCCTGGACACCGCCCTGGGTGTTGCCGTTACCGCCACCCTGGACACCGCCCTGGGTGTTGCCATTGCCGCCACCCTGCACGCCGCCCTGGGTGTTGCCATTGCCGCCACCCTGCACGCCGCCCTGGGTGTTGCCCCTACCGCCGCCTTGGACACCGCCCTGGGTGTTGCCGTTACCGCCACCCTGCACCCCGCCCTGGGTGTTGCCATTGCCGCCACCCTGGACACCGCCCTGGGTGTTCCCCCTACCGCCGCCTTGGACCCCGCCCTGCGTGTTGCCGTTACCGCCACCCTGGACCCCGCCCTGCGTGTTGCCGTTACCGCCACCCTGCACCCCGCCCTGGGTGTTGCCGTTACCGCTGCCCTGGACACCGCCCTGCGTGTTCCCCCTACCGCTGCCCTGGACGCCGCCCTGGGTGTTGCGGCCCTGAGCATTACGGTTGGTCTTGCAGTTCTTCTTCTGGCACGGCTTGTCCGGCGTCGTCGCGTGAGTTCCTGTGGGCGCCGGGGTGGCGAATGCGGAGGAGGGCGCCAGGGCACCCCCAGCAGCCAGGGCAGCCGATGCCGTCACCAGCGCCGCACGCTTCGCGAAGTTCTGCATGATGAATCCTTTCCGGGGACTATCGGGACCTGCCGGTTCGCGGCCCCGATTCGATTACGGAGGGCGTTCTCCGTAGCCCTGGGGCTCAAGCCGCCTCAACTCCGAGACGTCAGGACGCGGCGGACCGCCACAGTCTTTTCTCGGAGGCGCGGGGGAACCCGGGTTTGGAACTCCTCGACCAGCATGCGCCGCCGTCTCCGGCGGCGCATCGGGCGAACACCCCAACTTCCACCCCGGGCACACCCCAGGTCCCGGCACGGCGCCCGGGCATTACCGTCCCGACGGCCTACCTGCCGGGATCGGGCTGGACCTTTTGCGCGTCTCCGGCCCCGGAGAGAAACTGACATTGATGGACCTGCTAGAGCGAGAGGCCGTTCTCCAGGACCTCACCGGCCATCTGAAAGTGGCAGTGAGCGGCCCGGGACGCCTGGCCCTTGTGCGTGGCGAGACCGGCATCGGCAAGACCGCCGTTGTTCACCGGCTGGCCCGGCTGGCCGATCCCCACGTCCGGGTTCTGACGGGCGCCTGTGATCCGCTGGCCACTCCGCGCCCGTTGGGCCCCTTCACGGACCTGGCTCCGAACCTGGGCGCCGCGGCGCGGACCGCCCTGACCGGGGCGCTGGCCGGCACCTGCCGTCCCGACGAGCTCTTCGACTGCCTGCTCGCCGACCTGAGTTCCTATCCGAGCCTGCTGGTCGTGGAGGACGTCCACTGGGCCGACGAGGCCACGATGGACCTGCTGCGCCATCTGACCCGGCGCCTGCCCGGCGTTCCCGCGTTGGTGGTGGTCACCTACCGCGACGACGAGATCGGCCGGACCCACGACCTGACCGCCCTCCTCGGCACCCTGGCCGGTTATCCGTGGGTGCACCGCCACGACCTGCTCCCCCTGAGCCGCCGGGCCGTGGCCCAACTGGCCGCCGGACACACGGTGGACGCCGAGCAGGTGTACCGACTGTCCGCCGGCAACCCGTTCATCGTCACCTCGGTCCTGGCCGCCCCTGCCGAGCCCGTCCCGGCCACCGTGCGCGAGGCCGTCGCGGGCCGCCTGGCCGGCCTGTCGGCCTCGGCGCGCCGGGTGGTCGACGTGCTGGCCGTCCTCGGACGCCGGGTCCCGCTGCCGCTGCTGGCCGGCATACTGCCGGCTCCGGAGGAGGCTCTCGACGAGGCCGTGGCCTGCGGCATCGTACGCACCGAGGGGCGCACGGCCGAGTTCCGCCAAGAGCTGACCCGGCGGGCGGTACTGGAGGCCGTACCCGCCGCCCACCGGCTGCGAGTACATCGCCAGGCACTGGCATTGATGCGGTCCGGGCCGGTCGCGGCGGACGACCTGGCGCCGCTGGCCGACCATTCGGAGGGCGCCGAGGACGCGGCCGCCGTGCTGGAGTACGCGCCCGCGGCGGCCGCCCACGCCGCCGCGTCGGGCGCGCACCGGGAAGCGGCCGCCCAGTACGCCCGCGCCCTGCGGTACGCCGACGACCTGCCCGCCGAACAGCAGACCTCCCTGCTGGAGGGCCACTCGCAGGCCTGTCTGCTGTCCAGCCGACTCGACGAGGGGGTGGCTTCCCGCCGTACGGCGGTGCGGCTGCGCCGCGCACTGGGTGACCGGCTGCGCGAGGGGGAGGACCTGCGCTGGCTGTCGTGCTGGCTGTGGTCGGCCGGGCGCACCGCCGAGGCCAGGCAGACCGGCCTGGAGGCAGTGCGGGTACTCGAACGGCTGCGACCGAGCCGGGAGTTGGCGTGGGCCTACCTGAACCTCTGCCAGTTGGCCTGTCACGAGCAGGAAGGGGTCGCGGTGGCCGCCGCCTACGCCGAGAAGGCGGCCGCTCTGGGCGAGCGTTTCGGCGATGCGGGGGTGGCCGGCCAGGCGCACTTCCATGCCGCGGCGGCACGCCTGCTGAGCGAAGGGGCGGGGTGGGAGGACTGCGAGCGGGCGGTGTCCAGCGCGATGGCGCGGGATCTGCCGGTGGACGCGGGCTTCCTGGCGCTCACCCTGTGCCGGATCGGCGCGTTGCAGCATGATGCCGACCGGACCACCGCGGCCGCGAGCCGGGCGGAAGCCTACTTCCTCGATCACGACCTGCTGCCCCACCTGCTGTGCGCGAGGGCCTGGGACAGCTGGGGGCTGCTGAACCGGGGCCTGTGGACCGAGGCCGCCGACACCGCGCAGCAGGTCGTCTCCCACCCCGGCTCACCGCCGGTGGGCGAGGCCCTGGCCCTGACCGTCCTGGGCCTGGTGCGGGCCCGGCAGGGCAGGGACCAGGTGTGGCCGCTGCTGGACCGGGCGGCGGGCCTCGCCGACTCGGACTGCCTGCTGGACACGGGTCTCGGGTGGGAGGCCCGGGTCGAGGCGGCCTGGCTGGCCGGTGACCACGAACTGGTCCAGACGGAGGCGCGCAACGGGCTGGCCGCGTTGGCGGAGCGTACGCACCCCTGGCTGTCCGGCCCGCTGGCCTGCTGGATCCGCCGCGCCGGCGGGACACCCCCGCAGGTGCCGGCCGCCGAACCCTACGCGCTGGAGCTGACCGGCGACTGGGCGGGCGCCGCGGCCCGCTGGGACGGGCTCGGTTGCCCGCACGACGCGGCGCTGGCCCGCCTGTCCGGCGACGCAGCCGCGCTGCGCGAGGCCCTGGCGGCCTTCGAGGCCCTGGACGCCCGGCCGGCCGTGGCACGCACCCGCGCCGTCATGCGCGCTCGGGGGGTCCGCCCGATCCGGCGCGGCGCACGGGCGGCCACCCGGGCCAACCCGTACGGGCTGACCAACCGGGAGGTGGACGTCCTCAAACTGCTGAACGAGGGCCTGTCGGACGCCGAGATCGCCGTCCGCCTCTACATCACGCCCAAGACCGCCGGGCACCACGTGGGCGCGGTGCTGGCCAAGCTCGGCGTCCACACCCGGCACGACGCCGCCCGCAAACTGCACCCTTCCGAGCCGTGACAGGGGTTCTGTGATGAGTACCAAGAGAGCAGCGAGCCGGAATGCCGGTGCGGTGGCCGCGGCTTTCTGCGTCTGCTGCGTCTCACTCGGTGCCTGGGGTGCGTCAGGTGCGGCGGCGAGCGAGTCGGGCACCCGGTGGGAGAACTCGCCGGCCGCGTTCACGGAGTCGGTGCCCCAGTGCTACGCGACGCGCGGTGCTCCGCAGGAGATCGTGTGCTATCGGCATTCGTGGAAGGCCGAGTACAGGCATGGCGACGTGGTCTACGTGCCCATCCTCATCCAGGTCCCCAGGCCCGCACATCCGGCGTCCGTGGTGCTCGTCGACCGCTTGGACGACATTCGTCCGGGCGGCACCTGACGCTGTGCGGGCATGCGGGCCTACGGGGCTTGCGGCGACGGTCCTACAGGGCGTCCTTCGAGGGCGTGACCGGAGTGCCCGCCTTGCGGCAGGGCGGCAGAACGGACCACGGGAAGTTGATCCAGTCCTCGGTGCGCTTCCAGACGTACTCGCACTTCACCAGGGAGTGGGACTTCTCGTAGATGACGGCGGAACGCACCTCGGCGACCGTGTCGAGGCAGAAGTCGCGCACCAGCTTGAGCGTCTTGCCGGTGTCGGCGACGTCGTCGGTGATGAGCACCTTCTTGTCGGAGAAGTCGATGCGGTCCGGGACGGGCGCCAGCATCACCGGCATGTCGAGCGTGGTGCCGACGCCGGTGTAGAACTCCACGTTCACCAGGTGGATGTTCTTGCAGTCCAGGGCGTAGGCCAGGCCGCCGGCCACGAAGACGCCGCCGCGCGCGATGCTCAGCACGATGTCGGGCTCGAAGCCGTCGTCCGCGATGGTCTGCGCCAGCTCACGGACGGCCGTGCCGAAGCGCTCGTAGGTCAGGTTCTCCCGCACGTCGCTCATATCGTCGTCGCCCTCATACCTGGGTCCGGTGGAAGTTCAGGAAGGACCGCGAGGCGGTCGGGCCGCGCTGGCCCTGGTAGCGGGAGCCGTAGCGCTCGCTGCCGTAGGGGTGCTCGGCGGGGGAGGACAGCCGGAACATGCAGAGCTGGCCGATCTTCATACCGGGCCAGAGCTTGATCGGCAGGGTGGCGAGGTTGGACAGCTCCAGGGTGACGTGGCCGCTGAAGCCGGGGTCGATGAAGCCGGCGGTGGAGTGGGTGACCAGGCCGAGCCGGCCCAGCGAGCTCTTGCCCTCCAGACGGGAGGCGAGGTCGTCGGGAAGCGTGATGACCTCGTACGTGCTCGCCAGCACGAACTCACCGGGGTGCAGGATGAACGGCTCGTCGCCCTCGGGCTCCACCAGCCGGGTGAGGTCCGGCTGCTCCACGGAGGGGTCGATGTGGGGGTACCGGTGGTTCTCGAACACCCGGAAGTAACGGTCCAGCCGTACGTCGATGCTCGAGGGCTGAACCATGGATTCTTCGAAGGGATCGATCCGGACCCGCCCGGCGTCGATCTCGGCCCGGATGTCCTTGTCTGAGAGAAGCACGTCCCGAGGATACGCAAGGGGCACGGACCGCCGACAATCGCGACGGGCCCGCGCCCCTGGTGGTGCGTGTGCGTATGTGTCTGCGGGTGTGTGTCTACCGCTTCTGCAGCGTGACCGGCACCGCGCTGCGCAGCCGCGCGCAGCGGGGGCACCGGACGAGCCGGCCGGGGCCGAGGCGCTCGGCCTGCTGCATCGGGAACGTAGCGGCGCTGAAGACGTGCCCGTCCGCGCAGCGGACGACGGTGCGTTCCATCAAGTCCCTCAAGTCCCTTCCCCAGGAGCCGCGTCGGGCTCGCTCCCCCGACGCCGAATGCCACATTACGGGACGAACCGGAACCTGATCCAGGCGGCACTCCGGGGCCCCGCGGCCCCCACCGTACGCCCCGCTCCACCCCACCCCGACCCACCCATGAGGTACAGTGAGCGAGCGCTCGGACGCCGACTGCAGTCCAGTCGATATGTCCGTATTGCGCGGGTGTAGTTTAATGGTAGAACATCAGCTTCCCAAGCTGAGAGCGCGAGTTCGATTCTCGTCACCCGCTCTTCGAAGAAGGGCCCAGGTCATCCGACCTGGGTCTTTTTGGTGTCCGAGGCTCCTCAGAGAAGGTCCCGCCAGAAAGGGGCCGTCGCTCGGGGGCTCCAGTTCTCGTCGACCGCGAACTCGAAGCCATACTCACGCTCGATCCGGGTGAACTCGGCGAGTGTGGGCCCCGGCTCGAACTCGTAAAGACCTGACCGCGCCAGGCGACGTGCGGCCTCCGCGCCCAGGCGCACTCCCTCGTTGCTGATCACCGCCGCGCGCTAACGCCGACCGCGCTCGCCACCCGCCCACGCGCTCGAACGCCCGTGCAACCTTCCACCCCGCTCGCAGGTCTTCACGCCGTACGTCCTGTTCAGTGCTGTGTGAAAGGCCGCCGTGCGTCAGAAGAAGTTTGTGGTCGGTGTGAGTGGTGGGGTGATGGCGGCCGTTGTGCTGGGTGGCCCGGTGGTGGTCGCGCCGGAGGCGGTGGCTGCGGGGGTGAGTTGTCCGGCGAATGTGTACACGCGGGCGTTCTACAAGAACACCTCGTTCTCGGGCTCGCCGGTGAAGAGCGACTGTGACAGCGCCGTCGACCAGAGCTGGTCCGGCAGGCCGCTGGCCGGGGTGCCGGCGGACAACTTCGGTGTGCGCTGGTCGGTGAAGCGGGACTTCGGCTCCGGTGGCCCGTTCACGTTCGCGGTGTCCGCCACCGACGGCGTGCGGGTGTACCTGGACGGCGTGCGGAAGATCGACCTGTGGTCGGGTACGGGGGACAAGGCGCGGTCCAAGAGCGTCAACCTGACCGTCCCGTCCGGCAGCCACACCCTCCGCGTCGACAGCGTGAACTGGAGCGGCGCCGCGAAGGTCAAGTACAGCTACACGCCACGCACTTCGGCCCAGTACGACAAGACCAGGCCACTCGCCCCCACCGGCGTCAAGACCGCCTACGACACCACCACCCGCAGGACGACCGTCTCCTGGTCCGCCAACAAGGAGATGGATCTGGCGAGTTACTCCCTCTACCGGCGCCCCGAGGGCTCGGGCACCTGGACGCGGGTGACCACGACCAGTGCACACAGCTACACCGACCCCCTGGTGAACCCCGACGACCGTACGCCGTACTTCTACGAGGTCCGCGCGAAGGACAAGGCGGGCAACACCTCGTCGGGCAGCACCGACACCGTCGTCCGGCCACTGCCGATCGTGCCGTCCCTCACAGGTACGTACGACAGGACGACCGGCAAGGTCACCCTGAAGTGGCCGCAGAACACGGAACCGCAGTTCCACCACTACACGGTCCTGAGCAACGACCTGGTGGACGGCTCCTACGAATGGGTCCCGCTCGGCACCACCACGCGCTCCACCTGGACCACCGGCCCCGTCACCCCCGACGGCGAGTGGCGTCACTACCGCGTCCTGGTCACCAACGACGGCGGCACCACCACGTACAGCGCGAAGTGGCTCGACGCCACGGCCACCAACGAGCTGTGGCTGGGAATCCCCGACGGCATCGCCCCCGAGCGCGCCCCCGACCTGGCCCTGGGCACCTGCGCGGGCGGCGTCCGGGCCACCGCCTCGGACTCCACGCCGGCCCCGATCCGCGACTTCACCGGCTTCGAGATCGAGCGCCGCGAGGCGACGGCGGGCACCTGGGCGCCCGTCCTGCATCAGGGTTACGACCCGCGTCCCTACACGGCCGAGGCCACCGTCTGCGAGCCGCTGCCGGCCGACGGGCGCACCTACGAGTACCGGGCACGTTCCTACGACGCGGCCGGGAACTACTCGCCGTACAGCGAGACGCGGGCCATCACCGTGCCGGCCCAGCGGTCGGAGTGAGCGCTCAGCACCCTTGAGCGTGAGAGGGCCCCGGTCACCGGCCGGGGCCCTCTTCGTCGTCCGGGGCGGACCTCACGCGTCCCGATACCAGTGCGTCCCGCCCACCAGGAACTCGTACACCGGCCGCCCCCGGCTCCCGCTCGTGCGGAACGGCTTGCCGTGGTCGTTGATGCGGATGGTGCCCTGGCGGCCGGCGCTGTCCCACTGGAGGTCGACGTACCAGTGGACGTCGTGGGTGTCGGCGCGGGCGGTGAGGTAGAGGACCTCGGGGTCGGTGCGGCTGACCTTGTAGGGGAAGCCGCGCTGGCCGGCCTTGGGGGTCAGTACGGGGTGGGGGGCGTCGAGGTCGGTGTCGAAGGACCTCGTCTCCACGCCTCCACCGCAGCCCGAGGAGCCGAGGTACGCGTTCCAGGCGGGCGGCTGTCCGGAGCCGGCCACGCCGACGTGCATGGACTCGATGACCACGGCCTCGTCGCCGGTGCCCTGGACGGTCAGCGCCACGCGCTGCCGGTCGGCCGCGACGGCCCGGTGCGCCGCCACCCAGCCCGGCACGTCCTGCCCCATCACCGGCGGGGCGACCTCGGCGGGCGGCCGGTCGACGAGGTACTTCCCCTCGCACTGGGGGTCGTCCCAGCCGTAGGTGCGGGTGCTCACGGTGAGGGGGGCGGCGACGGCCCGGCCGGTGGTGCCGGGGTCCGGGGTGCCGCCGTCGTCCCGGTCGAGCGTCAGCGCGGTGGCCACCGTGACGACGAGGGCGACGGCCGCCGCGATCAGGGGCCAGTGCCTGCGGCGGGACGGCTCCGCCACGACGGCGGGGACAGACGGGGCGCTCTGCTGAGGCTCCGGCTCGGGTTCCGGCTCCGACTCCGGTTTCGGCGCCGGCTCCTGAGGGACCGCCGCCCGCCGTCCCCGCTCCCGCGCCGCGTCCGCCAGCACCCACCGCCGGTGCAGCTCCACCATCTCCTCCGGCGTCGCCCCGCACAGCCGGGCCATGCGGGAGACGACCGCGTAGTCGGCCGGTACGCCGTCCCCCCGGCAGTACCGGTGCAGGGTCGAGGTACTCATGTGCGCGCGCTTCGCCAGCGCCTCGTAACTCAGCCCGGACCGCTGCTTCAACTCGCGTAACAGCGCCGCGAACCCGGCGATCTCCTCAGCCGACCCCACCAGTCCCCCATCCCGTCCGGCATCCCATACCGAACGCGTTTCACCAGGTCAGAGCCGGTGCCGGCATCCCAGCATCCCGAAGATCCCGATGGAATGGCGGGCGGAACGCGGGGTGGCACAGGCTGAGGTCATCCAAGCACGGCACCCCACCGGTCACCGTGCTGGCCCAGCTTCCCCTGTGCCCAGGGCGCGTTGAACGGGCGGAAGCTCAACTCACTTACAGACAGGGCAACTCACCCATGCGCATCACCACCCGCACCGCGACCGCCTCCTCCCTGGTGGCCCTCACCGCGCTCGCCCTCGTGGGCGTCCAGGCCGGTACGGCCAGTGCCGTCACCACGGCCGGCTGCACCACCGCGAACACCAAGCTGACCGTCACCGAGGTGTCCCGCCCCATCAACCACCTGCTGCTCAAGGCCACCAACACCGGCACCACCAACTGCAACGCCTACTACGCCCCCGACCTGCGCGCCGGCGCCGACGCGCAGGCCCCACTGGCCTGGGTCGAGGACAGCAAGCCGCAGGCCGTGGTCACGCTCAAGCCGGGCGAGTCCGCGTACGCCGGCATCGCCACCTACTCCCCCGACGGCGAGGGCGGCACCACCACGAAGACCCTCGGTGTCCTCTTCACCGACCGCAACGCCGGCGGCACCGGCAAGGAGAAGACCCTGAACCTGCCGAACGGCGGGGTGTTCTTCAACAGCGCGGCTGCCGTGACGTACTGGCAGTACAGCGCGGCGGACGCCCTGACCTGGTAGGCACGTTGTCCCTGTACTCCCCCGGAATTGTCCGTGATCGGTAACACGCGCATCCCCCCGCTCCCGCCCTCCGTCCTGACAAGTGGTCGCGACGCGGCCGGGGTTGGGTGGGCGAGAGTGGGGGCGGCGATGGCGCGGCACAACGGGACGCGGGGCTGGTACGGCAAGGTGGTCGGGGCGGCGCTCGGGGTGACGATGCTCGCGGTCGGGGCGTCCATATGGACCGCGCAGGCCGACACCGCGGGCGCGCCCGCGCCGAAGCACGCGACCAGCAGTGTGAAGCCGGTCGACGTGACCATCGCGCACTCCTCGGACCGGGGCGCGCGCGGGGTCAACATCACCATCGACGACGGCCCCGACCCCACCTGGACGCCCCAGGTGCTGGCCGTGCTCGAGGAGTACGGGGTGAAGGCCACGTTCTGCATGGTCGGCACCCAGGCGCAGGCGCACCCCGAACTGGTGAAGCAGGTCGTCGCGGCCGGGCACCGGCTGTGCGACCACACGGTGTCGCACGACACCGCGATGGACAAGAAGCCCGTGGCCTACCAGTCGCGGCAGATCCTCGACGCCGAGCGCATGATCACCGAGGCGTCCGGGGGCGTACGGCCCATGTACTACCGCGCCCCCGGCGGCGCCTTCACCCCCGCCAGCCGCAAGCTCGCCGCCTCGCGCGGGATGCGGCCGCTGGGCTGGAACGTCGACACCAAGGACTTCGAACGGCCGGGCACGGACGCCATCGTGGCCACGGTCGAGCGTGAACTGCCCAACGGGCCGACGCTGTTGTTCCACGACGCGGGCGGCGACCGCTCGCAGACGGTCGCGGCGCTGCGGCGCGTACTGCCCGAACTCAAGCAGCAGGGCTACTCGTTCGGGTTCCCGGCGCGCTGAGGAGAGCCCGGCCCCTTCCCACTCCGAAAGGAACCTCCCCCCATGAACCGCCACCTGCGCAAGGCCGTCGTCGCCTCTGTCGCGATCACCGCCGGGCTGCTGATGACGGCGTGCCAGAGCGGCGCGGACTCCGCCGCCGACCCCGGCCCGAGCACCACGTCCGTCACGGGGACGGCCACGAAGTCCCCCGATGCCACCAGTCCCTCCCAGGTCCCGGACAGTCCCTCCGAGGCCCCGGACGCGGGCGGCCCCGAGCGGCAGTCCTCACGGCAGAGCACCGATGGCGGCGCCCCCTCCCCCTCCCGCGACACCGCCCTCGAAGGCATCGGCAAGGGCGAGGGCGTCAACGGCACCTGGTTCGGCAACGTCTCCTACCTCGCCCCCGGCAAGTACACGGTCAGCGGCCAGAAGGGCGCCGAGCAGGAGTTCCTCGTCGCCGAGGACACCGAGATCACCGGCTACGACGACATCTGCGGCGACCCGGGCGCGGCCGGCGGCACCAGGTGCACCGAGGCCCAGCTGGAGACGGCCGCGAAGAAGGGTGTCTCGGCGGAGGTCGTGATCAGGAACGGCATCGCCACGAGCGTGCGCGACGACCACTGAGCCCGATCGGGTCCACGCCTCACGCGGGTTCGAGCTGCGGCTCCGCGCGGGGCGCCGGCGGTACGGGGTTCGGCTCCCAGCGGGCCGTGGTGCGGACGTAGCCGTAGATCACCGCGGCCGTCGCCAGGAGGACGAGGGGGCCGGCCACCCAGGGGTGGTGGGCCATCCGGACGGGCAGGAAGCGGACCGAGAGCAGCAGGGCGGTGAAGAACGCCGTCCCGCCGGCGACCTGCTGTACGGCCAGGCGGTTCCAGCCGTGGTCGAGGGCGCGCAGGGTCGTCTCGATGGTGAGGGTGAACACCACGCCGGCGACGAGGTCGATGCCGTAGTGGTAGCCGAACCCCAGCGTCGCGGTGAGGGTGGCCAGCAGCCAGAAGGTGCCCGCGACGCGCAGGAAGCGCGGGGCCCGGCGGGAGTGGATGAAGATCGCGGTGGCCCAGGCGGTGTGCAGGCTGGGCATGCAGTTGCGGGGCGTTATCGCGTCGTAGACCACCGGGTGCGGGGTGCCGATGGGGGGCGGGGTGTGCGGCCAGAGTTCGGCGACGGCCCAGTGCGCGCTGCCCGTGCCGAAGGCGCCGGTGCCGTAGGCGAAGACGGGGCCGACCACCGGGTAGATCATGTAGATCGCCGGTCCGAGGAGGCCGATCACCAGGAACGTACGCACCAGATGGTGGGCCGGGAAGCGGCGCTCGGCCGCCACGTTGCGCAGCTGGTACAGCGCCACGACGACCGCGGCCACCGCGAGCTGGCCGTAGACCGCGTCCAGGACATGGGAGCCGATCGGACCGGTGGCCTCGACGATCCGGCCCGCCACCCAGGACGGGTTGCCCAGCGCGTGGTCGGCGGTCGCCACGTACGGGTCGAGCACCTGGGGGCGGGTTCTGGAGGTGATCAGCAGCCAGGTGTCGCCCGTCTTGCGGCCGGCCACCAGCAGCAGGCCCAGGCCGACGCCCTTCAGCAGCAGGGTGCGCTCCGCGCCGGTACGGCGGGTGAGCGCGACGACGCCGCAGCCCAGCACCACCCACAGCGCGCCGTTGCCGAAGGCGCGGCCCTCGATCCCGCCGACTCCGCCGATGCCGAACACCCAGCGGGTCAGCGCGAGGACGGCGTCGATACCGAGCGCCGCCGCGACCGCGATGAACCGCTGCCGCCAGGTGAGCACCACGAGGGTCAGCGCCAGACCCGCGTACAGCAGGGCACCCGACTTGGGCCGGTACACCAGCTCCGCGACCTGGTGGGTGAGCGGCCCCGGCAGGCCGTAGCGGCGCGCGGTCAGCTCCAGCACGACGAGGAATCCGAGGGCCGTCACGCCCGCCGCCGCCCAGAGTCTCTTCCGTGACCGGGCCCCCGGGGTGGACGCGGTCGTGCCGGATATTCGCGAAAGCCCCCGTGACAGCATGCGCCTCGTTCTCTATTCGTTTTGCCGGGTTCTTGTGTATTCAGGTCGATTTGGTCGCGGAAATGGTGAAGCCGTACCCAACGTGGTGACACCGGAGCGGAGTCGGTATGTCGGGTGCGACAACACCACACCACCCGGAAGCCAATCAAAGGTGGCATGGAAAAGCGCCCCCTGGGGACACAAATCGATCACCAAACGGGCGCGGGATGTCTTTACGGACACGCGAGACGGCTATGCGAACAGGCCCGGACGGGGTTCGTCCGGGCCTGTTCGACGGGGTGCGGGTGTTCAGGGGCCTGGGATCAGACCGCGACGTTCCCGCCCTCGTTGCGACGGCGGCGGACGACGAAGACCGCGCCGAGGCCGAGCGCGACGGCCGCGCCGCCGGCCAGGGCTATCGCCGGGAGGGCCGAGCTGGAGCCGGTCTCGGCGAGGTGGCCCTGCGGGACGACCTGGGTGTTGCCGGCGGGCTTGGTGGTGGGCAGGGGCTTGCTGCCGCCCTGCGGCTTGGGGGTGGAGTCGTCCACCGGGCCGGGCGTGGTGCCGGCGGCGAGGATGTCGAAGTCGTAGAAGTCGCTGCCCGAGGCGGTGACGCAGTTGCCCTGGTCGTCCGCGTACATGCCGATGTTGATGGCGAAGCCGAACCCGGCGGGGGCCTTCTTGTCCACCGACAGGCGCAGGTCGATGGAGAACGACTCCTTGGCCTTCACGTCGGTGTAGCCGAGGTAGCCGGCGGCCTCGTCGTCCTCGTCCACGGAGATGTCGTTCCACTTGCCGGTGGACGGGTCCTGGTACTGGAGGGTGAGGTACTGGGTGGCGTCGTAGTCGTCGTCGCTGATCGCCGCGGCGAAGACACCGAGGTCGACCCGCTTGTAGGAGTGGGTGCCCGAGTTCTTCACGTTGAGCTTGAAGCCGTGGAACCCGCTGCCCGCGACGACCTTCGACGGCAGGCCGGTGAGGCTGGTGCTCAGCTCCTTGTCGAGCTTCGGGTCGGTCTCGTCGCAGTCCTCCGGGCCGGTGGACGCGGACGCCGACGCGGAGGCGGAAGCGCTCGGCGAGGTGGAGACGGAGGTGGACGCCGAGGGGGAGGTGGTGTCCTTGCTGGGCGCGGCCGAGGTGGAGTTCTCGGCGGGCGGGGTGGAGGTCTCCGCTTCGGCCGAGGTGGAGGTCCCACCGGCCGGAGTGGAGGTGACGTTCCCCTCGGGCTCGGTCGAGGCGGACTCGGAGGAGGTGGGCGACGAGGGGTTCTCCTCCGCCTGCGCCACCGACGCCGTCATGAGCACGACCGGAGAAAGGACGGCCGTCGCGGCAGCGAGGGCCAGGGAACGACGCAGCTTCATCAGGAACCTCTGGGCAGCAGGGATCAACGTTTCCGCATAGCTGACCCACAGGAGGGAAGAAGGGTTGCCCAAAAAGTTTCGAAATCTCTACGCGAACTACCGCGGTTCCGCACACAGATGGGGCATTGCTGATCATTTCCGGGTGAGACGGGCGGGGCTCAGGAGGCCGGCGCGGCAATCGGTACGGCCTGGCCCGTGACCCGCACGGGAGTCTCGTACGGGTCGACCTCGACGGTGAGATCGCTCGGGCGGCCCATGTCCTCGCCCTGGCGGACGGTGACCGTGCTCGGCGCGGTCACCAGGCCGACGGTGCGCATATAGCCGCCGAACGCCGCTGCCGCCGCGCCGGTCGCCGGGTCCTCGACGACTCCGCCGACGGGGAAGGGGTCGCGGGCGTGGTAACTGTTGTCGTTCTCCCGCCAGACGAGGTGGACGGTCGTCCACCCGTGGGTGCGCATGACGGTGGTGAGGGCGTCGAAGTCGTAGTCCAGGTCGGCCAGTCGGGCGCGGGAGGCGGCGGCGAGGATCAGGTGGTCGTTGCCGGCGAAGGCCACGTGCGGGGGCAAGGCCGGGTCCAGGTCGGCGGCGTCCCAGCGCAGGGCGGCGAGGGCGGCGGCCAGTTCGGCGGGGGCGGCCGGGCGGGAGCGGGTGGGGACGCTGGTGAGGGTCGCCCGTACGGTGCCGTCCTGTCCGGCGCTCGTCTCGACCTTGATCTCCCCCGCGGGGGTGTCGAAGAGGAGTGCGCCGGTGCCGACGCGCTCGGCGAGGGCCACCGAGGTGGCGACCGTGGCGTGGCCGCAGAAGGCGACCTCGGCGAGGGGGCTGAAGTAGCGGAGCGTGAACCGGCGCCGGTCGTCGTCCCGTTCGGTGACGAAGGCGGTCTCGGAGTAGCCGACCTCGGCCGCGAGGGCGAGCATCTCCTGCTCGCCGAGGCCGATCGCGTCGAGGACGACCCCTGCGGGGTTTCCCCCCTGGGGGTCGGGGGTGAACGCCGCGTAGCGCAGGACTTCGGGTGCCGTGGTGTGAGCCATGCCCTCATGCTGGCGCCCCTGGGGGCATCAACACCAACGATAGTTTTTCATACGAGCCATCGGCATGCCCGATGGCTTGCGCGAGGGCTGGTTAGCCTTCCGGCATGGAAACCCGGCTCCTCCAGACCTTCGCCGTGCTGGCCAGAACGGGCAGCTTCACCGCCGCCGCGACCGAGCTGCGGCTCGCCCAGTCCACGGTGACCGTGCAGATCAAGGCGTTGGAGAAGGCGCTCGGCACGCGGCTGTTCGACCGGCTGGCCAGGGGGGCGCTGCTCACCGAGGACGGGCGGCGGCTGCTCGGCCCGGCCGAGGAGGTGCTGGAGGCGGAGTCCCGGCTGTTCGCGGCCGCCGCCGAGGAGGGGCCCGTCAGCGGGACGGTGGTGGTGGGCGCGGGCGAGACCCTGTGCTCGGCCCATCTGCCGTTGATCGTCGCCGCGTTGCGCGAACTCCACCCCGAGGTGGAGGTCCAGCTCGAACCCCGTGGCACCGCCGCCGCCCTGACCGGCCTGCGCTCCGGGCAACTGGACGTCGCCCTGCTGCTGGAGGACCGCGTCGACCACGCGGACATCCGCGCGGAACGCGTCGCCGCCCAGCCGCTGGATTTGCTGTGCGCCCCGGGCCACCGTCTGGCGGACCGCACCCACCCGGCGACCTGGGAGGAGCTGGCCAAGGAGGACTTCTTCCTCCACGAACAGGGCTGCTCGTACAGCGACTGGCTCGCCGGCCAGCTCCTGGCGGTCCCCGGCGCCCACCCCCGCATGACCCGCTTCGGCAGCATCGAGGCGGCCCGCTCCTGCGTCACCGCGGGCCTCGGCCTGACCGTCCTCCCCCACGCGAACGCCGCCCGCGCCCTGGCGGAGGGCCGCCTCACCCTGGTGCCGGGGCCTCCGCTGCCGGACGTACCGATCCACCTGGCCCAGCACCGCCGCAGGCAGCCGAGTCGGGCGGCTCGGGCGGTGGTGGGGGCGGTGGTGCGGCATTTCGAGACGGCGTGACGCCGTCCGGAGCCACCGCACTCCACGTCCGGAGCCGTCTCACTCCAAGTACGCCACCACCGACCGGTGGAACCGATGGACCGCCTCGTCCACGCTGCGGATGAAGCTGGACTCGGCGTTGCCCCGGGTGCTGCCCATGGTTTTGAGGAGGGAGAGGCGGAAGCCGAGGACCGGGGTGTTGGTGGTGGGGAGCATGTTGCCGGGTTCGGGGCGGAGGCGTTCCAGGGTGCTGCGGGGGCCGGCGCCGCCCTCGACGAGGGTCTCGACGTGCAGGTCGGCGGGCGCCTCGGCCAGGCGGCGGATGAGGCGTTTGGCCCAGCTCAGGGGGTAGCCCTGGGTGGGCGCCGGGATCTCGATCGAGGTGCGCAGACGGCCCGTGCGCAGATCGGCGGTGAGGGCCAGGACGCCCGGCGTGCCCTCGATGCGCAGCTCGGCGCCGAGGCGGCCGTCCGCGCAGAGCCGGTCGGCGAGCTGGGCGCGCCGTGCCGCCGGATCGGTGCCCCGGCGGGAGCGCTGGACGGGCAGCACCTTGTGGCCGAGCTCGCCGCCCAGGCGCAGGCAGACCTGGCGGACCAGGCGCTCCCAGCTCTCCACCACCTCCAGCGCGCGCGGGTCGCCCTGGCAGAGGGTCTCGTCGTCGATGCCGTTGCGCACCGGGACCCAGGCCGCGCCCATGTTCTGGAAGCCGTGGCAGCCGGAGTTCTCGTGCTGGAGGTAGTGCAGCAGTTCGCGGAGCAGCCAGGCGTGCGCGGCGTCGTTCACACCCTCGTGCTGGATCAGCATCTGCGCCTGGTGCGCGACCTCGGCCCAGGACAGGTGCCGCAGCGCCACCTTGTGCTTGCGCCGCCCGTCGACCTTGACGTCGACCAGCGGGCTGCCCTCCAGCTCGACGTCGTTGGTCAGTGTGATGACCGCCTCGTAGCCCCGGCGCGCGGCGATGTCCATGTACGCCTGGACCTGCTCGCCCTTGAGCGCGTTGCCGTTGGTCTTCGTCTCGACCAGCGCCGTCCACAGCTTGCCCGCGCGCTCGACCCGGATCACCCCGTCCGGGCGGCGCGGGGTGTCGCCGTACGGCAGCGCGACCTCGGTGAAGGTCTCCATCCGCCCGGCCGGCGCGCCGAAGGCCGCAGTGAGCCGGCGGCCGAACTCCGGGATCTGCGCCATCACCGACAGCAGCACCGAGGTCGCCCGCGCCTCCCGGTCCCGGTCGCTCTTGAGCGCGGACACCGGGAACAGCCGGGCCTGGCGCCAGGAGTCGTTGTCCGCCAGCGACCGCCGGGGCGCCTTCGGCAGCGTGACCTTCTTCTTCGCGGTACGGGGCCGGGCGGGCGTCTTCGCGGCCACGGCGGTCCGGGGTGCGGGGACCTGCGCCCGTACGGGCTCCTCCGGCGCGGCCTGCTCGACCGGGGCCGGCGACTCCTCCTCGGCCGCGTCGTCGATGTCCACGCCGAAATCGGTGGCGAGGCCCGCGAGTCCGGAGCCGTAGCCCTGGCCGACCGCGCGGAACTTCCACGCCCCGTCCCGCCGGTACAGCTCGCCGAAGATGAACGCGCTCATCGGGCCCGTGTCGGTGATCGTGAAGCCGACCAGCTCCGTGCCGACCCCGTCCGCCAGCGTGAGGCGCAGGTTCTCCAGCTCCCCGAAGTGCGCGCCCTCGTACCGGCTCGCCGCCACCACGATCCGGGTGACCTCGGCCGGGATCGCGGTCAGGTCGAAGCCGATGCGGTCCTGGCTGCCGTCCCCCGTGGGCGTCTTGCCCAGCAACTGCACGCTGCCGTCCGGCGCGACGGGGTTGTTGTAGAAGTAGAAGTCGGCGTCGCTGCGTACCTTGCCGTCGGAATTCAGCAGCAGTACGGAGACGTCCGCGTCGCCCTCCCCCGTGGGGCTCGACCAATTCAGGCCGACCACCACGGAATCGACGCTCTCGCTCAGCGCCGCCAGTGCCGCATTGGCTCCCTTGGCCAACTCCTGCATGATCCAGCCCCCCAAGTAGTGCCCCGCGGACGCGCCTCCCCCCGGCACCGACCTGCGCCGATGACACCGTGCGACGCGTCGCGCACTCAGTGCCCGAGAACGTTAATACGCACCGGGCATAACCGCGCCGGTCCGGACGGAAGAAGTGGTGCGGGGAAAGGGAGTTTGGGGAGCCTTTTACGGAGCGGGCCCGCGCGGCCGGGTCCCCGTTAGGGTGACAAAACTTCGGGGCACGACCCCGGTTGTCGAAGGGGAGCGCGTTCGGTATGCCAACGCTCAGTGTCCTGACGCCCGTTCACGACGGTGGGCACGGGTATCTGCGGGAGTTGTACGACTCGTTGCGCGCACAGCGGTTGCCCGGGGGGTGGGGGCTTCAGTGGGTGGTGCAGGAGGACGGGGAGTCGGGGCGGCCAGCGGGGGTGTTGCCGGAGGAGGGGTGGATCTCCACCGGGGGCGGACGGCACGGTGGGGCCGCGCGGGCTCGGACGCTCGGGCTGGCCCGGGTCACCGGGGCGCTGCTGCGGTGTGTGGACGCCGATGATCTGCTGCCCGACGCCGGCACACTCGCCCGTGACATCGAGGTGCTGACCGCGAACCCGGGCTACGGCTGGACCGTCTCGCCCTGTCTCGACCTGCACCCCGACGGGCGGCTCGAACCCGGCCCCTACGACCCCGAGCCCGGTCCGCTGCCCGCCCGGACCCTGTTGGACGGCGCCGCGCGCGGGGCGATGCCGGTGGTCGGGACCACGCAGACCGTGCACACCGAGCTGGTCCGGCTGCTGGGCGGCTGGCCCGCGCTGCCCGCCTTCGAGGACGGGGCGCTGCTGCTGAGCTGCGAGGCGGTCAGCCCCGGCTGGATGCAGGGAGAGCCCGGCACGCTCTACCGCAAGCACCCCACCCAGCACACCGCGTCCGCGGCCTTCCGTGACCGTGCCGAGGCAAGGCTCCGGGTCCAGATCGCCGTCCAGCGGGCGGAGGCGCTGCACACGGCGGGCTGGCGCTGGCGGCCCACGGCTCTCAAGGGCTGACCCGGCCGCCTTCGTGTTTCACGTGAAACCACCCGATCGCCCCCTCATTTACGGCTGGACGTCCTGCTCGGCACCGGCGTGTCCGTCCGCGGGGCCGGCACCGTGGCGCGCGGGGCGCGGGGCGACTCGATGTCGGCCAACAGGCGGTGCAGGGAGGCGCGTACGGAGGGGATGTCGGGGGAGTCCTGGGTGCCCGACAGGGGGACGCGGGCGTCCAGTGTGGCCAGGGTGCGGTGGGCGCGGTGCCAGGCGCGGGCGGTGTGGCCCTGGTGGTGGTCGGTGTAGGCGCGGGCGTAGCGGGCCAGCGCCGTCGCCCAGGCGTCGTCGCGTACGCCGGGGGAGGCCAGCGCCCGGCGCGCGCTGCGGCCCGCCGCGCCCGGTGCGGTGGGGGCCTGGGCCACAGCCAGTGCCGCGAGGCTCACGGCGGGGGCCGGGCCGCCGGGGGCGAACAGCGGGACGGTGTCGGCGGCCTGCCGGAAGCACTCAGCCGCGGTACGCGCGTCGCCGCGCTCCCATGCCAGGACGCCCTGGACGTGGGCGACCCAGCCGATCAGCGCGTCGTCACCGGCGAGGACCGCCACCGGCCAGACCTGGCCGAGCAGGGCGCGGGCGGTGACCGGGTCGCCGGGGGCGTGCAGCCAGGCGGCGAGCCAGCGGGCGCGGGCGGTGAGGTGGTCTTCGGCGCTCGCGCGGGGCAGCAGCCGGGCCAGATGGGCGCGGCCCTCCTCCGCGTGGTCGTGCACCGTCCACCAGAACCACAGGTCGGCCACCGTGGCCAGCGCCGCCGTGACCTGTGCGGCCGGGGCCTCGGGGCGGGACGCGTACTCCACCAGCGCCGTCAGGTCGGCCGCGTTGTCCCGGACCAGTCGGGCCGCCTGGCACTGGTCGCCCGCGTGCCACAGGTGCTCGGCGACCTCCGCGAGGCGGCGGTGGTGCAGCACATGGCGTTCCACGGCGACCTCGAACTCACCGGCCGCGCGCAGGCGTTCGGCGCCGAAGTCGCGGGCGGCACGGGTCATGCGGTAGCGGGGCGGGCGCAGGCCACCCGGTTCGTCCAGGGTCTCCAGCACTCCGGCGGCGGCCAGCCGGGCGAGGCAGGTGGAGACCTGTTGCGGGGCGACGCCCGCGCCCGCGCACAGATAGGCCGCCGTCGGCTCGGTGAACGCACCCCGGAAGACGCTGCTCCGGCTCCACACCGCCCGCTCCGGCCGCTCGCACAGCAGATACGCCGCGCCGACCGCCGACCGCAGCGAGCGGTGCCGCCGCAGCGCCGGGCCGGGGGCGGCCAGCCAGCACTGGCCCTGCTCCAGCCGGTCGGCCAGCGCCCAGGAGGAGGGCTCGGCGTCCAGCTGACCGGCGGCCAGCTCCACGGCGAGGGGTACGCCCTCCAGGACCCGGCAGATCCGGGCCACGGCCGCCGACGCCGCTCCCTCCGCGCAAAAACCCGGAGCGGTGTCACGGGCCCGCGCGAGGAACAGCTCCACCGCCGCGTCCGGGGCCAGCGGGGCCAGCCGCAGCACCTGTTCCTCCCCGAGTCCGAGCGCCTGGCGGCAGGTCACCAGCACCCGTACACCGGGTACGTCCATCAGCAGCCGTTGCACCAGCCCCGCGCACTCGGTGCGCACCGCGTCGGCGTCGTCGAGCAGCAGCAGTACGGGCCGCCGCCCGGCCGTACCCCGCAGCGCCGCGACCAGGTCGGCGAGGGCGGGCCGGGCCTTGGCACGGGTACCCCGCGCGTCCGGTACGGCTCCCGCGCCGACCGTCCGCCGCCCACCCGTGCCCGTACTCCGCGGCCCCAGCACCGCCTCCGCCACCCGGGCGGCGAGCGCCCCCACGGCCACGGGCCCGCCACCGCCGGGGCACCGCACGTAGATCACCCGGGCCCAGGGGCACACGCCGTCCGAACCCGCACTCGCCCCGACGGCGGCCAGCGCGCTCTTCCCCACCCCCGCTGCCCCCGTCACCGTCACCAGCCGGTTCCGGGCCAGCCCCTCCCGGAGGGACTGCGTCTCCGCGCCCCGTCCGATCAGCCCGTCCGGTCCGCAACGCCCCGCTGCGGACGCCCACTCGGTGCCTTCGGCGTATGCCCACACTGTTCTGCGCTCCGTAGCTCGCGGCGATGCGGCACCCGTGGCCGCACGCTCAGAGAGGGCGCCGAATCGTTCCTGCACCACGGCGCCCCAACGCAGAGTCCAACGGCCGCCCGCGACCTCGGGTGCGGACACGGCCCAGGGATCACACGGCGCACTGAACCCTCGTACACAGGTGCACATACCGGTGGGCGACCCGGAGTCCGAGCCGCCCACGCGTCCAGCCTGCCGGGAGGACCTAGTAGTCGTCGTCCTCGTCCGGCCCCTTCCGCTTGTCGCCGCCCCGGCCGGTCTTGTCGTCCGGCTCGATCGTGCGGACCGGGCGGGTGCGGCCGGGCTCGGGGAGTTCGCCGAGGTGGCTGCGGAGGTAGAGCACGTCGCCGACGAACAGGTCGTAGAGGAAGATGCCGACCAGGCCGCCGATCAGCGGGCCGACGATGGGAATCCACCAGTAGCCGCTGAACTGGCCCGGCACACTGCCCGGGAAGGCGAGGCTGCCCCAGCCCGCCACCCAGGTGAACAGCCGGGGGCCGAAGTCACGGGCGGGGTTGATGGCGTAGCCCGCGTTGGCGCCGTAGGACATGCCGATCGCGGCGACCGCGAAGCCCACGATCAGCGGGGCCAGGTTCGCCTTCACCGCCTGGTTGCGCAGGTCCAGGATGGCGACCACGAACATCACCAGGAAGCCCGCGCCGACGATCTGGTCGATCAGCGGACCCCAGATCCCGCCGTGGAAGTAGGGCGCCGGGAAGGTGGCGAAGATGGAGAAGGAAGCCAGGGTGTGGCCGTCGGTCTTGGGCCCCGGCACCGCCGTGTCGAAGGCGTCGATCGCGTTGTGGTAGACGAGGTACACCAGCGCCGCCCCCGCGAACGCGCCGGCGACCTGGGCGAACCAGAACGGCAGCACCTTCAGCCAGGGGAAGCCCCGGCGTACGGCCATGGCGAGGGTGACCGCCGGGTTGAGGTGGGCGCCGCTGACGCCGCCGGCCACGTACACACCGAAGGTCACGGCCAGCGCCCAGCCCCAGGCGACCAGCAGCCAGTCACCGGCGGCGAGGAAGATCGTCGTGGTGGTGGCGGCGCGGCCGGAGCCCGGCAGCGCGGCGACGGCCATGGCGACCACACCGCAGCCGAACGCGATCAGGACGAAGGTCCCGATGAACTCCGCCATCAGCTCGCCCGCCAGACCGCCCCGGTGCCGGAGCCGGGACGGCTTGATGAGCGGGGGAATGTCTACAGCAGCCATTGAGGCCCCCTAGCAGAGGAGGGGTCGGGCAAACATCCTCATATTCACCCACTCCACTCCGGCCCGCAGGACGGGAAACCCGTCTGGCCTAAGGGTTCTTGCCGGGGGCGCCCTCGGGGCGACGCCCTACGGGACGTCAGGCCCGCGCCGGACGCGCCGTCTGGGCCGCCGTCACCGTACGCACCATCAGCGCACCCGCCACGGCCGCGCCCGCCACGGCCAGGTCGGCCGCCACCAGGGGCCCGATCTCGGAGTAGGCGCGGGCGATGACCGAGTCGGTGTCCCTCTGCTGGAGGAAGCCCCCGAACAGCCCGGCCAGCCACAGCCCCCACCACACGTTGACCACCACCGGCAGCCGGGCCCCCGGCGCACTCGCCCGGTAGGCGTCGGCCACGATGCCGCGCGGGAACCAGAGGTTCACCACCGGCACCACCCACCCCAGGTACACCCAGACACCGGCGTACTTCGGCGGGCGCCCCGACAGCGCGCGGGCGTTGTCCCGGACCCGCCCCAGCCACATCAGGAAGGCCGCCGCGCACAGCAGGGTGAGCAAGGAACCGGCCGTGCTCACCAGGTGGTACGAGTTCTCCAGGGAGGTCAGCGGGCGATGCACACCGTCGCCCTGGTCCGGCACCCCGGAGGCCGGCTCGCCCGCGCCGTACAGCCGTATCTCCCACACGGCCCGCGCCAGCCAGCCGGCCCCGGTCAGCAGCAGCGCCCCCGCGGCCAGGCGCGCGAGGGTGTCCGAGGCTCGCGGGTCGGCGGGCGCGGGCGGGGTCTCGAGAGCGTTGTCCATGGTCACGGGGCCATCCTGGCCCGGCCGGCGCACCGGACACCAGGGACTTTCCAGCCCGGAACGACCATGGGACCCGGACAAGAGGCCGGTGCCGCGCGGGAGAGCGTCGCGGCACCGGCCCGTACGGGGTGGCAGTCGGTCAGAGGGCCGCGCGGCCCTCCGGGTGCCAGGTCGCCAGCGCCCAGATGATGAAGAAGTCGATCGCGATCAGGATCAGCGACCAGATCGGGGCGTACGGCAGGAACAGGAACTGCAGGATCAGGCCCAGCGAGGTGATCACGATGCCGACCACCCGCGCCCAGGCCGCTCCCATCAGCACCCCGGCGCCGGTCGCCACCACGATCACCCCGGCGACCAGCAGGATCCAGCCCCAGCCGGTCAGGTTGATCTTGTAGACGTAGGCGTTGATCCGGGCGTACACGTCGTCCGCGGCGATCGCCGAGATGCCCTGGAAGATGTGGAGGATGCCGTTCACCAGCATCAGCACACCCGCGAAGACCGCGCCTCCCTCGGCCAGCCCGTTGCGCTCGGGCCGCACCGACTGCGTCTGCTGGGTCATGGCCGTTACCTCCGACGTCTCGTCCCCCGTGAACCCCGGACGGGGTCGTAGATACGACGATCGGGGCCACGGCGCCGGACTACCACGGGGGCTAGGCCATACGGGTGACGCCCCGGAGCAGGCTCAGGCGTCTCAGGCCATCCAGAAGAACACCGCCGTCATCCGCTTCTCCGCCAGCGTGCGCCCCGTGTAGGCGGTCGCGCTGTGCACCAGATTGGCGTTGTACAGGAGCAGCCGGTTGGCCCGGTGCGGGACGCGGACGTCCTCCTCGAAGGTGTCGGGGGCGACGAAGCGGGTGCCGAGGGCGTCGACGAGGTTGTTGTGCGGGGCCTGGACGAGATTGCCGCCGAGCCGGCCGCCGGGCAGGGACTGGCGGTAGAAGCTGGTGCCGCAGGACTTCGGCACGGCCGGGTTGAGGTAGAGCACGGCCGCGTACCGGCACAGCGCGCGCGAGTCCGTGTGCGGGCGGGGCTCGCTCTCGCCCTCGCCGACGACCTGCACGCAGTTGTGATTGAGGGTGCCGCCGCCGGGCGCCCGCTGCACCCACAGCTCCTTCGCACCGGTCGCCCGCTTCACCAGCCGCTCCACCCGGGCCAGTTCACCGGTTTCGAGGCCGGGCATCGCGCGCAGTCCGGGCCAGGTCTCCGAGGTGTACGGGTACCCCTCGGCCCAGTCCTCCTTGGCGAGACACCGCTCGCGCACCGCGCCGGCGTCGGGCAGGGCGTCGTCCAGCACCCAGTAGTCGCGGCCCTCGGTGGGCTTGCGGTACGGCAGGACGGGCAGGGCGGCGGGCGAGCGGGGCGGTGGCTGTGGGGGCATGCGGCGAAATCTAGGCTTCTGGCCTGCGGCGCTTCGCCCGGAGAGAGGTCAACCTTTGGCCAACGTCCGCTCATACACTGGTTGTTGGCGGGCCAAGGACGACACCGCCGCACAGCACCGGAAACCGGCGCGGAATCTTTACGGCGGACGTCGAGACGAATCGGCTCCGCGTCCGTACTGCTGTGTGTCTGAACCGCCTGTCGGCGGAACCACGACCGGGCAGGAGGAACGGTGCGCTTTTCGCGGAACGCGACGGGAACTCTCTTCGTGGGCGGTGCCATGGCACTGACCCTCGCGGCGCTGGCCTACCCGAGCATGCTCGGGCTGAACACCGTCTCCAGTTCACAGACCCGTATCGTCGCCAACACCCAGTGGGGTCCGCTCACCGAGCAGGACCGGGACTTCGTGGTGAAGGTGCGCGCGGCCGGGCTGTGGGAGTACCCGCTCGGGCAGATCGGACTCCAGAAGGGCTCCTCCCCGGGTGTCAAGGAGGCCAGCAAGCACCTGATCGACGGGCACGCAGCGCTGGACGCCTCCTGCCGCAAGATCGCGCCGATGCTGAACATCACGATCCCCAACGTGGCGAGCCCCCAGCAGGAGGGTTTCGTGACCCAGCTCAAGGGTGAGACGGGCAAGGCGTTCGACACCGACTTCGCCAACATCCTCCGGATGACGCACGGTTCGATCTTCAACGCCATCGCGAAGATCCGGTCCACCACCAAGAACTCGCTGATCCGCTCGCTGGCCGACCAGGCCAACGACACCGTGCTGGACCACATGACGGTGATGGAGAAGACCGGTCTGGTCGACTTCGACCAGACCATCTTCCAGCAGACCACCCCGCCCAAGCTGCCCTCGGACAACCTGACGCCCCCCGCGCCGGACCCGGGTCAGCCGCAGGTCGTGCTCACCCCGCCGCCGAACGCCACCTCGACCCCGCTGGCCATCCCCGGCGAACCGGGCTCGAACAGCACCCGCGAGGACCCGGCCCCGGCCGAGCCGAGCCCCACGCCGACGATCGGCTAACCGAGCCAGACGGTGGTGTCCGGCGGCAGCACGTCCGGCTCGCTCAACGGCGTGCTGGACAGCAGGAGTTCGCCCGCCGGGCGGGCCACCGGCTCCGTGGTGAGGTTGGTCAGGCAGCGCCAGCCGGGGGCGCGGGTGAAGTCCAGGACGCCGGGCGGGGCGCCGGGCGTCCAGCTGAGTTCCTCGCCCTGGAGCAGCTTGCGGCGCAGCCGGAGCGCGGTGCGGTACAGCTCCAGCGTGGAGCCCTCGGCGCCGGTCTGCGCCTCGACGGCGTACCGGGCGAACGACTCCGGCTGCGGCAGCCACGCCGGTCCGGGCCCGAAGCCGTACGAGGGTCCCCTGACCGTCCACGGCAGGGGTACGCGACTGCCGTCCCGGCCCCTGCGGGTGTGCCCCGACTGCTCCCAGACCGGGTCGCGCAGGGCCGCCGCGGGCAGGTCGGCGACCTCGGGCAGGCCCAGTTCCTCGCCCTGGTAGAGGTAGGCCGAGCCGGGCAGCGCCAGCATCAGCAGGGTCGCGGCGCGGGCCCGGCGCAGCCCTGCCTCCGGGTCGGTGGCGGGGTCGGTGCCGCCCGAGCGGAGCCAGGCGTCCAGGTCGGTGCCGGGCGGCAGGATCAGGCGGGAGGCGTGCCGGACCACGTCGTGGTTGGAGAGCACCCAGGTGGCCGAGGCGCCGACGGTGTGCGCCTCGGTGAGGGAGGCGGTGATGGCGCGGCGGAGTCGGTCCGCGTCCCAACCGGTCTCCAGATACTCGAAGTTGAACGCCTGGCCGAGTTCGTCCGGGCGGGCGTACAGGGCGCGGCGGGTGTCGGGGACCCAGGCTTCGGCGACGGCGGTGCGGGGCGGGTCGTAGGTGTCCAGCAGGGTGCGCCAGTCGCGGTAGATCTCGTGGACCTCGTCCCGGTCCCAGTAGGGGTGGCTGCCGGGGGCGATCCGGGGCAGGGCCTCCTCGCCGGTGGCGCCGATGCCCCCGACGTCCCGCAGGGGTTCGGTGAGGTCCTTGGCGAGGCCGTGGGCGACGTCCACGCGGAAGCCGTCCACGCCCCGGTCGGACCAGAAGCGCAGGGTGGTGCGGAAGTCCTCGCGGACCTCGGGGTGCGACCAGTCGAGGTCGGGCTGCTCGGGGGCGAACAGGTGCAGGTACCAGTCGCCGTCCGGGACGCGGGTCCAGGCGCTGTCGCCGAACACCGACTGCCAGTCGGTGGGCGGGAGTTCGCCGTACGTGCCTCTGCCGGGCCGGAAGACGTGGCGGGCGCGGGCCGCCGAGCCGGGCGCGGAGAGCAGGGCCTCCTGGAACCAGGGGTGGCGGTGGGAGGTGTGGTTGGGGACGAGGTCGACGACGACCTTCAGGCCCAGCCGGTGGGCCTCCGCGGCCAGCGCGTCGAAGTCGGCCAGGGTGCCGAGGCGGGGGTCGACGCCCCGGTGGTCGGCGACGTCGTAGCCGCCGTCGGCCAGTTCGGAGGGGTAGAAGGGGCTGAGCCACAGGGCGTCGACGCCGAGCGTGGCCAGGTGGTCCAGGCGGGCGGTGACGCCCGCGAGGTCGCCCAGGCCGTCGCCGTCCGCGTCCGCGAAGCTGCGGGGATAGACCTGGTAGATGACGGCCTGCCGCCACCAGTCGGGGTTCCTGGACGAGAGGTCCGCCATGCGGGCTCCATGTCACCTAGAGGGTCTCGACAGAAGGCTGTCCGGGGCGCCCGGGGCGGGAAACCTCGGTCAGGGGCGTTCCACCGTCTTCAGGTACAGGTCCACGTAGCGGGTCACGTCGACGTCCAGGGCCACGTCCACCAGGGGGCGGGCGCGGGTGCCGCCGTGGATCTCGGACTCGCCGGGGCGGGGGCGCAGGTCCACGATCGTCTGGCCGCGTGCCGGACCGGGGGCGAGGCTGACCTCGACCGGGAGCGGGCGGGTGGTGAGGCCGGCCGGGTCGGCGACCGCGCAGACCGCGCCCGCGTCGCCGAGGCCGCCCGCCTCCTCGTCGTCCGGTGTGGTGCCGGGGGCGCTGGGGCGGTGGGAGAGCAGGTCGCCGGCGAGTTTCGCGCCGGGCTCGGCGGAGGCGCGCAGGCGGCGCACCTCGGTGCCGGGGACCACGACGCGGGTGAACACGTCGAGGCCGTACATCGTGATCGGTACGTCCGCGCCGAGCAGGATCGCGGCCGCCTCGGGGTCGTGCCAGACGTTGAACTCCGCGACCGGGGTGGCGTTGCCGACGCCGACCGCGCCGCCCATGAAGACGATCCGCTCGATGTTGCGCGTGACCTCGGGGTGGGTGCGCAGCAGCAGGGCGATGTTGGTCAGGGGCGCGGTGGGGATCAGGGTCACCGGGCGCGGGGAGGCGAGGATCTCCCGGCGCAGCAGGGTGACGGCGTCCACGGCGGCCGGGGCGCGGGTGGGGGCGGGCAGGCCGAGGTCGCCCATGCCGTCGCTGCCGTGGACGTGGCGGGCCGGGCGGGCGGGCTCCAGCAGCGGGCGTTCGGCGCCCCGGGCCACCGGGATGGCGGGGGCGCCGGCCAGCTCCAGCACGGTGAGGGTGTTGCGGACCACGCCGTCCACGTCGGTGTTCCCGGCCACGCAGGTCACCGCGCGCAGGTCGAGTCCGGGGTGGCGGACGGCGAGGAGCAGGGCCAGGGCGTCGTCGACGCCGGTGTCGCAGTCGATGATCACGGGCACCACGGGCTGCACGGCGGCCTCCTGCCGGGCGTCGCTGCGTACGGACGCCTCGACCCTAAGGGAGTGCCCCGGCCCCGGTCCCGATGCCCTCACCCGAACGGACCGGAGCGCTGGTGGGCGGTGATCGCCGGTGGTGCCGTAGGAGCAGGCAGCGGCCGCACCGACCAGGAGGCACACCCGATGACCGGAGGCATACGTACCCGCGGCGCCCGTGTCCTCCTGCCGCTCGGCTCCCTGCTCGCGCTGAGCGGCTGCGCGACCCTCGGTCTTGAGCATCCGCCGACCGCGACGTACTCCCTGCCGACGGTCGAGAAGCCCCCGGCCAACTCCAAGTCACCGGCCGCCGGGGGTTCCGCGCTCACCGACGCGCAGGCGCAGGCCGCGCTGGTCACCGAGTCCGACCTCGGTTCGCCGTGGACGGCGGCGGGCTCCATCGCGACCTGGCGGGACGGCATGCTGAAGGCCAGGTCGGAGGTGGCCGAGTGCCAGCGGCTGCTGGACGCGCTCTACTCCGACCAGGTACTCGGCGCCCCCGCCCGCGTCGCCGTCGCGCTGGACGACCCCGACGCGGGCGCCCAGCTCCGCTACCAGATCGGCGCCCGCCGCCCCTCCGACGTGGACGCCGACCTGAAGTGGCTCGGCGAGATGCCGGCCAAGTGCGCCCGCTTCACCGCCACCACCCAGACCGGCTGGACCGAGGACGTCCAGGTCTCCGACCTCCCCCTCCCCGAGGTCGGCGACAAACGCCAGGGCCTCCGCGTCACCCTCACCGCCACCGACCCCGAGAACCCCGACGCCGACGAACAGTCCCTCACCCTCGAACTCGCCGCCGCCCGAGTCGGCGAAGACGCCTTCGCCCTCACCAACGGCAGCACGGGCGACGTCCCGAACGACGCGACCCAGGCGGCGGTGCAGATCGGCGCACTGAGACTGGCGGACGTACGGCGCCAGGGGCGGGCGCAGGTCTAGAACAGCAGGGCTGGAACAGCGGGGCTAGAACGGCGGTCCCGCCGGGGCCGGGCCCAGCGTGGTCGTGCCCGGTGTGGTGCGGTGGCCCAGGCCCGTCCGGTACGCGTCCAGGGCTGCTTCGGTGCGGCCGGTGCGGCGGAGGAGGTCGCCCAGGAGTCGGCAGAGGTCGGCCAAGTCGCCTGCTGCGCCCGCTCGTTCGAGGAGGCTCAGGGCGCGTACGTAGTGCTCCTCGGCGGAGTCCGTCTCGTCCGCGTCCTCGGCGATGATGCCGAGGAGGCGGTGGGCGGCGGCGGCGTGGACGGCGCCGCGTTCGGAGGAGAAGTCGCCGAGGACGCCGTCGAGGAGGGAGGCGGCCTCGGTGGGCCGGCCCCGGCGGTGCAGGACGTCGGCCAGTTCGACCGCGGCCTGGCTGCGGTAGAGCGCGGCGCGGGTCTCGGCCAGCATCTCCAGCGCCTGGCGCAACTCGTGCTCGGCGCGGTCCAGTTCGCCCGCCTGGGCGTGGACGTAGCCGCGCATCCAGTGGCAGTTGGCCAGCTCGGTGCGCAGCCGGAGCTGCCGGTAGAGCCCGGCCGCCTTGGCGAGGGAGGCGTCCGCCTCGGCGTGCCGGCCCTCGGCGAGCAGCGTGCGGGCGACCGAGCGGTGCATCCGGGCGATCAGCGCGGGGTCCTCGGCGCGCGGGGCGAGCGCGAGCGCGAACTCGGCGGCCTGGGCAGCGCGGGCGTGGGCGCCCATGTCCATGTAGGGGCCGATGACGGCGGTGTACAGATGCAGCAGGGCGTCCGGGTCGTGCAGCCCGCCCCGGTTGAGTCCGTCGAGCGCGGACTCCAACAGGTAGACCGCATAGCGGAGTTCACCGGCGAGATAGTGCGCCACGGCCCGGCCGCGTATGGCGGGCACCCGTACCGGGAGGGTCTCGCCGGACAGCAGTTCCTCCGCCTGCTCGAAGTGGCTCCGCGCTGCCCCGAGTTCGCCGGTCTCCAGCGCGCATTCGCCAAGTCCCAGCAGCGCGGCGGCCTGTTCGGGGACGAGGCCGTGCTCCGCCGCCTCGGCCAGCAGGGCCGCGTACCGCTCCCCGGCCTCCTCGGCACGGCCGTCCGCCAGCACCCGCTCCGCCTCGGTGAGCCGGAGCCGGAGGGCGGTGGCGAGCCCGGCGGGGCGGCCGGAGGCCAGCTCGTCGTAGGTGACGCCGAGCCGGTCCGCGATGTGCCGCAGGGCGTCGTCGGAGGCGCGCACCCGGCCCGCCTCCAGGGTGGAGATGTAGGCGGGGGTGTAGGCGGGCTCGGCCAACTGTCGCTGTGTCATACCGCGTTCGGCGCGCAGCCGTTGCACGCGCCGCCCGACCACCTCGGGCCCGTCCCGCTCCGGCATCCGTGTGCCTCCCCAACTCCCTTTGGTCCCCTTGTCGTTGGGGTCCCGCAGCCCTAGGTTAAACGGCGGCTCAAGTCCGCTTGACCCGTCGCTGATGTTGCGAGGTAGCCGTGCCAGGTCGCACCCCCGCCCCCGTCGCACGCCCCCATGCTCCCGCCCGCGCCCGGCTCCGCCTCGCGGACGCCGGTCCGTTCGCCAGAGGGGTCGTCGCGGCCGTCGTGGCGGTGGCCGTCCTGGTGCTCGCCGGACACGCCTGCCCGGCCCGCGCGGCGGGCGCCGTCCCCGTGCCCGTCGCCCGGCACGCCCAGCCCTGACAACCCCCGACAACCCACCCGCGCAAGGGGGTTTCTCGCCCAACTCCGAGTAAAACCCACCCCAAGCCCAGCGGCGAACACTCCCAAACCCCGCCAAGACCACGGTTGTACGGGAGTGGAATATCTCACCGTCAACAGTTGACAGCGAACCTCCGCCATTAGGGTGAGCCTCGATCCGGCCAGGCCCTGCACGAAGCGCGAACCGCCTTGCCGCTGAACGGGGTTTCTTTTCGGTGGCCGGGGTCGGGGGGCCAGGGCGGAAGGGCACGGGGGATGACGGGTAGCAGCCTGCGCACGGAGGACACCGGGGCACCGGACACCACCGGCGAGACCGTACGGCCACCCCGCAGGCGCACCACACGCGTCCTGCGCTGGACCGCCCTCGCCGTCGCCCTGCTCCTGCTCGGCACCGCAGCCGCCGGCTACCTCTACTACCGGCACCTCAACGGCAACCTCGCCAAGGCCCCGCTCAACCTCGGCGACAGCCCCAACCCCTCGGCCACCCCGGACGCGGCGGGCCGCACCCCGCTGAACATCCTGCTGATCGGCTCGGACAGCCGGAACACCGCCGACGACCTCGAACTCGGCGGCTCCAAGGGCGACGTGGGCCGCCCCCCGCTGGCGGACGTGCAGATGCTGCTGCACGTCTCGGCGGACCGGAACGACATGTCGGTGATCAGCCTGCCCCGCGACACCATGGTCCCGATCCCCCGCTGCACCGACCCCGTCACCAAGAAGGTGTACCCGGAGCTGAGCCTGGCGATGGCCAACGAGTCGCTGGGCCGGGGCGGGCCCGGCTGCACGGTCGCCACCTGGATGCGGCTCACCGGCATCCCCGTGGACCACTTCATGATGGTCGACTTCTCCGGCGTGGTCGCCATGGCCGACGCCATCGGGGGCGTCCCGGTCTGCGTGAGACAGAACGTCTACTCGCACACCGCCGACGGCCACGGCTCCGGCCTCAGGCTGCGGGCGGGCACCCACCCGGTCAAGGGCAGGCAGGCCCTGCAGTGGCTGCGCACCCGCTACGGCTTCGAGGACGGCAGCGACGTCGGCCGCACCCACGCCCAGCACATGTACATGAACTCGATGGTCCGCCAGCTCCGCGCCGACGCCACCCTCGGCAACCCCGCCGAGATGCGGCGCCTCGCCGAGGCCGCGACCAGCGCGCTCACCGTCGACGAGGGCCTCGGCACGGTCAAGAAGCTGTACGACCTGTCGATGGAGCTGCAGAAGGTGCCCACCGAGCGGATCACCATGACCACGCTGCCCACCACGCCCTGGTCACAGGACCGCGACCGCCTGGTGCCCGCCGCCGACGACGCCGACAAGCTCGTCTCCATGGTCCGCGACGACGTCCCGCTGGACGGCCGCGGCACCAAGGACCCCGGCCCGAAGGCCACCGACCCGGCCGCGCCGCCCGCCGAGATCACGGTCCGGGTCGAGAACGGCACCGGCGCGGGCCTGGAGTCCCTTGCTCCCGAACGCGCCGGGGCGGTCGCCGGCATCCTCCGCGACCACGGCTTCACCCACACCATCGAGGAGAAGACGGCCGCCGCCGAGCCCGGCACCTCCGTCCTGTACTCCGGCACCATGCTCAGGGGCGACGCCCTCGCGGTGGCCGAGGAGCTGAACATCCCCGCCGCCCGCGTCCGCGCGGTGGACGACGCCCGGGACATCACCCTCGTCGTCGGCGCCGACTGGCCCTCCGGCGACCGCTTCCCCGAACCGGCCAAGCGCGAGGTCCCCAAGTCGGCGGCCGTCCTGGGCGGCGACAGGACGGACGCCTGCATGAAGATCCAGGAGGGCTTCACCTGGTGATTCCCGCGTGACGCTGTCACCGGCATGACCTACTCTTTGCTCACTCGCCGCACGAGGCACACAGGTCACACAGGTCACACACATCACCGGCGCACCGGGGACTCTCCGCGCCGTGGCCTCCGTCCGGCTCCACATCAGCATTCGTTCCGGGGGGTTCGAATCAGCGTGCGTATGCGCACCCGCTCCACCGCCACCGCTCTCGCGGTGCTCTTCAGCTCGGCGGCCCTCGCGGCCGTCCCCGCCCACGCCGACACCACGCAGCCGCTGCCCGTCCGGTCGACCGGCACGGTCGTGGTCGACGGCGTCCACCAGCGGGTGTTCCTCAGCGACCCGTCCGGCGGCAAGATCGTCGTCACCGACTACCGGGGCACGGTCGTCAAGCAGCTCACCGCCCTGCCCGGCGTGCTCGGCCTGGAACTCTCCGCCGACTCCTCCACCCTGTACGCGGCGGTCCCCGGCGGCGCGGACGCGATCGTCGCCTTCGACACCGCGACCGCCACCGAGTCCGCCCGCTATCCGGTGAGCGGCACCGACCCCAAGTACCTGGCCCTCGCGGGCGGCAGGCTCTGGTTCGGCTACGACACCGCCTCCGAGGGCAACGGCGGCCACCTGGGCTCCGTCGACCTCACCGCGCCCGAGCACACCGTCACCCTGGGCCAGGACCCGGACAGCCCCTGGTTCTCCGCGCCCATGCTCGACGGGGCCGGTAACACCCTGGTCGCGGGCATCCCCACGCAGAGCCCGTCCGAACTGGGCGTGTACGACGTCTCGTCCGGCACCCCGGCCCTGACCGCCCACCGCGACACCGACGGCGGCAACCTGCGCGACCTCGCCGTCACACCCGACGGACAGCGCCTCGTGGTCGCCGGCGCGTACCCCTATCACCAGGCGGTCTACGACACGGCCGACCTGTCGGAGGACGGCTCCTACCCGACCGACGCCTACCCGAACGCGGTGGACATCGCCCCGGACGGCTCGGTGGCGGCGGGCATCGACGGCGCGTACGAGCCCGACGTGTTCGTGTTCAAGCCGGGGCAGCGGACCTCGGTCCGGGAGTACGACTTCGGGGCGAGCGACCAGCTCCTCGCGGACGCCGGGCTCGCCTGGGCGCCGGACGGCTCCCGCCTCTTCGCGGTCAGCCACGACTACGACGGCGCCTACCGGCTGCGGGTCCTGGAGGGCCCCACCAAGGCCGTCACCAAGGTCACCGCCGACGCGCCGGCCACCGCGACCCGCGCCAAGAAGCTCACCGTCAAGGGCAAGGTGACCTCCCGGGCCGCGCTCCCGGCCGGGACCCGGCTCACCGTCACCCGCACCGACCTGGAGTCCCCCAAGGGCAAGGCGCTGCCCCAGGTCTCCACCAAGGCCGACGGCAGCTACTCCTTCACCGACACCCCGCCGGCCGGCGGCAAGGTCACGTACAAGGTCTCCTACGCGGGCGACGCCGCCCACACCGCGGCCTGGGGCAGCGACAGCGCGACCGTCTCGCGGAGCAAGGCGTCGCTGTCGCTGAACAACAACGGCAAGGTCTACTCCTACGGCAAGGACGTGAAGTTCACGGCCCACCTGGGGAAGACCTACAAGAACCGCACGGTGGAGATCTGGGCCGACCCCTACGGCGCCGACAAGCCGAACAAGCTGGTGAAGTCCGGCAAGGTCAACTCCCACGGCGACCTCGCGGTCACCCTCGACCTGCGCCGGGACACCAAGCTCACCGCGAAGTTCGCCGGTGACGCCCGCACCGCGACGGCGAGCGCCACCAGCACCGTCTGGACCCGCGTCAGCGTGTCCCTGACGACCGCCAAGCAGTACAAGTCGGTGAAGGCGTACGGCCAGACCTACGCCTACTTCCACAAGTCCACCGACCCGCGCTTCATCACCAAGATGCCCTACTACAAGGGCCGTTCGCACCGGCTGGAGATCCAGGTCTACTACCAGGGCACCTGGTACGACGCCGGTTCGGAGTACTTCGGGCTCGGCACCGACGGGGTCTCCGAGGTGCGGTACACCGGCGACCACGGCCAGGAGGTCGGCTACCGGCTCCGGGTGCGCTCGTCGTACATCAACGGCAGCTCCGGCGACAGCGTGAACTCCACGACGTACGGCTCGTGGAAGTACTTCCTGTTCACCAAGTGACGTCAGTCGTCCTGTAGTTGCTCCAGACGTTCCCGCACGTCGTCCAGGGCGCCCTCCCGGCGTCCTGGTACGCGGGTGCGCAACTCGGCCAGTTTGTGGCCCAGTTCGCGGGCGCGGTCCGCGTCCTCGATGCGGCCCCACTGGTGGTGGGCGCGGTCCACCGCGGACTCCACGGCGGGGGCGTCGGGGGCGTGGCCGGAGGCGAGGCGGAAGCCGGCCACGCCGAGCCAGGCGCGGCAGCTGCGCACCGGGTCGCCCGCGAACATCGCCAGGTCGGCCCGGACCTCCGCCCAGTGCAGGGCGTCCTCGGAGGCGGGCCCGTTGCGCCGTACCGCCGCGTCCTGGTGGCGGGCGGCCAGCCGGTCGGCGTCGGCATGGCGGCCGGCCCGGACGGCGGCGCTCAGCGCGGCGTGCGGGTCGCCCTCGTCGTCCGGCGCGGTGAGCACCAGATTGGCCGGCAGCTCGGCCCCGATCCGGTCCAGCGCCCGCCGGTGCAGCTCCGCGACCGGCGGCCGGTGCCCGCCGCGCAGCAGCGCCGCCACCGCCCGCATGTACGTCGGCTCCGCGATCCGGCGCCATCCCGGCGGGGGCGCGATCCGGCCGTGCACGACCGCCGTACGCCCCGAGTCCAGCGGACGTTCGGCCAGGTCGGCCCAGGTCTCGGCGTCCGCGTGCAGGTCCAGCAGCAGCTGGGTGGTCCCGGCCGGGCGGAGCCGCAGCTCGTCCTTGAGCCAGTGCCAGGGCAGCGCGGTGTAGCGGGCGGTGGCCGGGGTGGTGCGGGCCAGCGCCAGGTGGGGCAGGCGCTGGCGCCGGTCCAGCAGCAGCTGCCCGGTGACGTACACCGTCAGCGGCCCGGAGGCGGCGGCGGCCGCGCGCAGCCGGGTCAGCACGCCCTGCGGGTCGAGCGGGTCGGCGAGCTCGACCACGTGCGCGGTGTCGGTGCCCGCCAGCACGGACGGCGCGACCGCGCCCAGTACGGGCAGCACGGCCGCCGCGTCCACCAGGCGGCCGCGGCCCAGCGGCGCGGCCGCGAGCAGCAGCACGGTTCCGGGCATGGCGCCTCCCCCTGTTCACCGGCCGTGGCCGGGTACGCCGGTCAGCCAGCACCGTAACCGCTGGACGCGGGCGGGCGGGCCTCAGGACGGCGAAGGTCGCCCGGTCGTGGACCGGGGCCGGGCCTCCGGCTGCGGCTCGGGCAGCCTGCGCAGCGCGAAGACGGTGGTGTCGTCGCCGAGCCGGTCCCGGGTGTGCCGCAGCACGCCCTCGCGGACCAGGCGCACCAGCCGCCGGGGCGCGGGCCGGCCGGGGTCAGCGGCGACCGCGCGCGCCACGTCGTCCAGCAGCGGGTAGAAATCCCCGGCGCGGTCGCGGGCCTCGGTCACCCCGTCCGTCACCATCAGCAGCGTCTCGTCCTGGTCCAGCCGCTCCCGGCAGGCCGGCGGCCCCGGTTCCGCGCCGGGCCCCGCGCCCCCCGTGAGGTCCCCGAAGCCGATCGGCAGCCGCTCCCCGCCGGGCAGCGGACGCACTCCGCGCGGGCCCACGGCGAGCGGCGGCTCATGGCCGAAGTTGATCACCTCGACGACGTCCCGCGCGTCCCGGGGGAAGCCCAGCAGCAGCGCGGTGGCGAACCGGTCGCCGTCGTACCGGCCCAGCGCGGCGGTGTGCCCCCGGTGGCGGGACATCCGCACCTCCAGCCGGTCGGCGACGGTCGCCAGGTCGGGCTCGTGGTACGCCGCCTCGCGGAAGGTGCCCAGCAGCGCGGCGGCCGTCTCCACCGCGCCGAGCCCCTTGCCCTGCACGTCCCCGAGGAGTACCCGGGTGCCGTTCGGGCCGGGCTGGATGTCGTAGAAGTCGCCGCCCACCCGCGCGTCCACGTCGGCGGCCAGGTACACGCCCGCGTGCTCCAGACCGCCCCAGTCCGGCGGCAGGGGACGCAGCACCGTACGGCGGGTGGTCTCGGCGATGTCCCGCATGTGCAGGCCCTGCCGGTCCCGGCGCACCCGCACCACGGAGGCGATCACGGCGAGCGCCCCGCCGAGCGCGAGCAGTACGAAGTCGGCGGTGCCCGCCCGGTAGCGCTCGGGAAAGGCGGTGTCCACGGCGAGGTAGGTGACCAGGGACAGCAGGGCGAACGTGATGGTCGCGCCGACCCCGCAGATCGCGGCGGCGATGCTCGGCACCAGGATGATCCAGGAGACGACACGGAACTTCTCGGCCGTCTGGAAGTCCACCGTCACGATGGCCGCCAGCAGCACCAGCGGCACCAGCCATGCGACGCCCCGGCCCACGATCCGCCGCTGCTCGCGCCGGCCCCGGTACTCCATCTCGGTCACGAGCCATCTCCGTCCCGAGCCGCGCGAAGGGTCGCGGCGGGCCGCCGTCCTTGAGAGACCTCAGGGGATCACGGGCCGGTTCCGGCCGCATCCGGGCGGCTTCACCCGCCCGGCCGAGTTGCCGGGCCGTCGCCGCAGGTGTGCCCTGGAAGGCGGGCCGTCACGTCGCGGCCCGAAGCGGCGAGAGAAGGAGCGCTCTCATGGCTCACGCGGCACCCGCGCCCGGCGCGCGGAACCTGGGCGGCCGCAAGGACGCCCCGAAGGCGATCAGCCCGCCCCCCGACATCTTCGACAACCGCGTCCACCGGATGGCCCGAGTGGCGGTACCGGTGCTGCTGGCGCTGGTCTACGGCTACTGGGCGGCCGCCAACCGCCGCTCCGGCGGCCCGATCACCGGCTGGAACCTGCTCTTCGGGTTCCTCACCGCGCTGGTCTTCGGGGTGCTGCTCTTCGCCGTGCTGACCATCGCGCCCCGGCTGCGGCGCGAGCTGCACGCGCTGTTGTGGGCGGTGTTCGTCGGCGCGTCCTTCGGCTTCCTCTACAACCAGGCGGGCGCCTCGCTGGTGCGGTCGGTGGGGATTCCGCTGATCGTGGCGGCGGTGACGTTCATCGTGTTCTTCTACCGCTTCTACACCCGGGAGGACGCGGTGGGGCACCGGGTGAGCTGAGAGGGCCGGGGGGCGTCCGTCCCCCGAACGCACCCCCACCGCTCGCGCCGAGGGCGCGGCGGGACTTGCCTGGGAGGCGTGCACCCCCGACTGAGGAGTGCCCTGTCGGCCGCGCTGATCGCCCTGGCCTGCCTGCTCGTGCCGCTCGGCGCACCGGCGGCCTGGGCCTCGTACACGCTCACCGACACGGGCCGGTACGTCACCACGATGGCCCCGCTCGCCGCCGACCCGGCCGTGCGGGACGCCGTCGCGGACACGGTCGGGGACGGCATCCTCCGCGAGGTCGGCCAGCACGCGGACATGACACCGGTACGCGGCTCGGTCGGCCCCTTCGTCCGGGACGCCGTGCGCTCCTTCACCCACACCCGCGCCTTCCGCCTCGCCTGGGACGCCGGCAACCGGGTCACCCACGACGCGGTGCTGCGCGCGCTGCGCGAGGACGCCCCGGCCGGCGGCGCGCCACGCGCCGTCACCGTCGACCTGGCCCCGGTGACCGCCGAGGTCAAGGCGCAGCTCGCCGAGGACCACATACCGCTCGCCGCCCGCATCCCGGTGCGCCACACCGAGGTCCCGGTGCTCCCGGCGGGGGAGCTGACCCGGTACCGCAAGGGATTCCACATGCTCGAAGTCGCCGGTCTGTGGCTGCCGGTGGCAGCCGTCCTGTTCGCCGCGGCGGGGATCGCCCTGGCCGTACGCCGCCGCCGCGCGGTCGTCGCCACCGCCCTCGGCACCGCCCTGGGCGGCGCCCTGCTCGGCCTCGCCCTCACGGCGGGCCGCGCCCTCACCCTCTCCGACCTCCCCGCCGACGTCCCCCACCCGGTGGCCGCCGCCGTCTACGACGCCCTCACCTCGGGCCTGCGCACGGTCTCCTGGCTGCTGCTGGTCCTGGGCCTGGCGGTGGCGCTGACCGCGTGGCTGACCCGGCGCCGCTCGGCGCGGCGGCGGGACGCGGAGACACCGGGGTCACCGGCACGGACGCGGGCGCGGGTCTGAGCACGGTCAACCTTTCTGCCGCGCGGGCCGGTTGAGGCTCCCGGCGGGCACAGTGGACATAATGGGCGCATGTTCCGAGAGTTGCCCATCGGCCTCACCCCGCCCGACTGGCTGGTTCGGAACCTTCGGCCGCAGCCGGCGCCGGTCAACTGGGCCGCCATGGCGCGGGCCGCCGTGGCGATGGCGCTGCCGCTGGCGATCGGGTTCGCGGCCGGGCAGCCGGCGCTCGGGGCGCTCGCCTCCATGGGCGCGCTGAACGGGGTCATCGGCGACACCGCCGACGCGTACCGGATGCGGGTCATCACCATCGCCGTACCGCAGCTCACCGGCGCCGTCGGCGTCATCCTCGGGCAGCTCGCGTTCGGGCGGGGGTGGTACGCGGTCCTCGTGGTCACCGGGGTCGCGCTGGTCTCCGGGATGATCTCGACCATCGGCGCGGTGGCCTCCGTGTCGGGGCTGCTGCTCCTGCTCAACTGCGTGGTCGGCGCCGGGCTCCCGCTGCCCCACCCCTGGTGGCTGGCGCCGCTGCTGATGACCGGGGGCGGGCTGCTGGTGCTGGCCCTCGCCCTGCTGGCGTGGCCGCTGCGGGCCGGGGTGCCGGAGCGGGCGTCGGTGGCCAACGCGTACCGCCGGGTCGCCGACCTGCTGGACGACGCCTGCGACGACGACCGCTACATCGGCGCCCGCTTCGACGTCACCCGCGCGCTGAACCAGGCATACGACCTGATCCTCGGCCACCGCGCCCGCCACCACGGCCGCAGCGAGGAACTCACCCGGCTCCTGGCCCGGTTGAACGCCATCACCCCGGTCGTCGAGGCCGCCCCCGCCGTCCACCTCACCGGCCGCCCGCTGCCCCCCGAGGTCCCCCGGACGGTACGGGCGCTCGCCGACGCCGTGGAGAGCGGCGACACCGCCGGCCTGCGCCTGCCGAAGCTCCCCCTCGCCCTCACCGAGACCGAACGCGCCGTCGACCACGCCCTCAAGCACACCGCCGAGGTGGTCACCTCCCCCTCGGTGGACCCGCGCGGCGTCGACGAGCGCACCGTCGCCCTGCACGTACGCACCGCCCGCGCCACCCGGGACGCGGTGCTCTCCGCCGGCTCCTGGCGCTACGGGCTCCGCCTCGCCGTCTGCATCGGCATCGCGCAGGCCCTCGTCTCCCTCGTCCCGGTGCCGCGCTCGTACTGGGTCGCGCTGACCATCACCTTCGTCCTCAAGCCCGACTTCGGCTCGGTCTTCTCCCGCGCCCTGCTGCGCGCGCTGGGCACGGTGGTGGGGCTGGCGATCGCGGCGGCGGTGCTGGCGGAGGTGCCGATCGGCTGGTGGGACGTACCGGTGATGGTGGTGCTCGCGCCGCTCGTCCCGGCGCTCACCCCGCGCGGCTACGGCTTCCAGACGGCGGCCATCACACCGGTGATCCTGCTGCTCTCCGACATCCTCAACCACCAGGGCACCGGCCTGCTGCTGCCCCGGCTGCTGGACTCCCTGATGGGCTGCGGGATCGCCCTGGTCGCGGGGTACCTCCTCTGGCCGGAGAGCTGGCGCACCCGCGTCGGCGACCGGCTCGCGGACGCGGTCGAGGACACGGCGGCGTACGTCTCCACGGCGTTCGGCGACGGCACCGACCCCGCCCGCCGCACCCGGATGCGGCGCCGCCTCTACCGTGACCTCTCCACCATCCGGACGGAATTCCAGCGCGCGCTCACCGAACCGCCGCCCACCGGGCGACGCGCCGCGGCATGGTGGCCGCTGGTGGTCGCCGTGGAGCGGATCGTCGACGCGACGACCGCGGCACGCGTCCGCGTCCACCACGGCGCACCGCCCCCGTCCTCCGCCGAGGTCCACCAAGTGGTGCGCCAACTCGGTGAATTGGCGGAGGGGGTCCGGGCGGCCGACACCCTCACCGCCTTCCCCACCCACCTGACCGGTCCGGCGGGCAGCGTGCTGGAACCGGTACGACAAGAAGTGGCGGCCGCGAGAGCCATCGCCACACCGCACTGACGGGCCGCTAACCTAACGTGGCCGTCCTGGCCAGGGATCTACGGCGACAACTCACGCGAAGGGGTGCGCACATGGGCATTCTCACTCTCCTGCGGAACGCGTTCGGCCGAGGACGCAAAGGGCGTCCCGCCGAGGCGGAGAGTGCGGACCACCTCCCGACCCCCCGCCAGGAACACGACCTGGTGACAGAGGCGTTCGACACTCCCCGGGTCCCCGCACAGGGCGCCACGGAATCACCGAAGAACCCGGAGCCGGAAGCGGATGCAGGGGCTCCGGTGGAGTCGCCGGAGCCGGAGTCGCCGGAGGCTGAGTCGGCCGACACTGCTGCGGCGGACGCCCCGGTCACCCCGGAGCCCGAGGCTCCGGAGATCGAGCCGCTGCTGATGGAGCCGGCCATCCTGGACGCGGACCCGGAACTCGTGGTCCCCCAGCAGCGCACCGAGCCCCTCCCGGAGGCCGAGGCGGAGCACGACACCCAGCCGGCCATCCCGGAGCAGTCCACGGAACCGGCACCCGACACCATCACGGCGACGACCGACAAGCAGGACACCACCCCGGCCCAGAAGACGGAGCCCGAAGCCGAACCGAAGGCCACCCCGGCCGCGAAGGCGAAGTCCGAGCCCCAGGCGGACGCCAAACCGACGGCGAAGGCTGCCGCCGAGCCCGAGGCGAAGAAGGCCGCCCCGGACGCCGACGCCAAGCCGGAGGCCACCTCCGAGCCGAAGGCAGAGGCCGAAACGAAGGCGACCGAGGAACCTGAAGCGAAGGCAAAGCCCGAGCCGGAGACCACCCCCAAGCCGAAGGCAAAGCCCAAGCCGGACGCCGACGCCAAGCCGGAGGCGAACGCCGAGCCGAAGGCGAAGACTCCCGCCGAGCCCGAGGCGAAGGCAAAGCCCGAGCCGGACGCCGACGCCAAGCCGGAGGCGAACGCCGAGCCGAAGGCGAAGACTCCCGCCGAGCCCGAGGCGGAGGCAAAGCCCGAGCTGGACGCCGACGCCAAGCCGGAGGCGAACGCCGAGCCGAAGGCGAAGACTCCCGCCGAGCCCGAGGCGGAGGCAAAGCCCGAGCCGGAGACCACCCCCAAGCCGGAGGCAAAGCCCGAGCTGGACGCCGACGCCAAGCCGGAGGCGAACGCCAAGCCGAAGGCGAAGGCCCCCGCCGAGCCCAAGGCCAAGGCGGAGCCCAAGCCGGAGGCCCCCGCCACACCCGAGGCGAAGGCCAAGCCGGACACCGACGACCAGCCGAAGGCGAAGGCCCCCGCCGAGCCCAAGGCCAAGGCCGCCCCGGAAGCCGAGGCCGAGACCAAGGCCACCCCCGCGTCGAAGCCGAAGACGAAGCCCGAGGCGAAGGCGGAGCCCAAGCCGGACGCTTCCGAGACGAAGCCGGAGGCCGGCGCCGAGCCGAAGGCGAAGGCTTCCACCGAGTCCGCGTCGAAGCCTGAGCCCAAGGCCGAGCCTGAGCCCACTTCCGCCCCCGACCCCCAGTCCAAGGCCACCCCCGCCCCCGAGGCCGCCGACGCTCCCGCGCCCAAGCAGGCGGCACCCGCGGGCGACAACGCATCCCGCACGGGTGGTGCGGGTGGGAGCACGGGGGAGGCCGAGGACGCAGCCGAGGCCGAACCCCTCCGCAGCACCCCCTCCCTCACCACAGCCCACACCGCCGCAGCAGCAGCCCTCGCCAAGACCGACCTCACCGGCCAAGCAGCGAAGCTCTACCTCGTACTGGACCGCTCCGCGAGCATGCGCCCGTACTACAAGGACGGCTCCGCCCAGGCCCTCGCCGACCAGACCCTCGCCCTCGCGGCCCACCTGGACAAGGACCCCACCGTCCACGTGGTCTTCTTCTCCACCGAGGTCGACGGCACCACGGACCTCACCCTCACCGAGGACCACGCCACCAAGATCGACGAGACGCACGCGGACCTCGGCCGCATGGGCCGCACCAGCTACCACGCCGCCGTGGAAGCCGTACTCGCCCACCACGACAAGCACGGCACCCCGGAGGACGACGTCCTGGTCGTCTTCCAGACGGACGGCGCCCCCGACGCCAAGACCCCCGCCACCCAGGCCCTCACGAACGCGGCGAAGACCCACCCGAAGGTCTTCTTCTCGTTCGTCGCCTTCGGTGAGCACGACAACAAGGCGTTCGACTACCTCCGCAAGCTGAAGACCGGCAACACGTCCTTCTTCCACGCGGGCCCCACCCCCCGCGAGCTGACGGACACCGAGCTGTACGAGGGCGTACTGGCGGACTGGCGCCCGTAACCCCCGCAGCTCCCCGTATGCCGCCCGCGTCCCACCCGTAAAACGGGAGGCGGGCGGCATACACACGTCGGCTACGATTTCAAGGTTCGTACCCGTAGCGACCTGGGAGCAGCCCCCGATGGCTCGACACCTCATCACCAGCGCCCTTCCGTACATCAACGGGATCAAGCACCTGGGCAACATGGTGGGGTCCATGCTCCCGGCGGACGTGTACTCCCGGTACCTCCGCCAGCGCGGCCACGACGTCCTGTACATCTGCGCGACCGACGAGCACGGCACCCCCGCCGAGCTGGCCGCGAAGGAGCGGGGCCTGCCGGTGGCCGAGTTCTGCGCCCAGGCGCACGACGCGCAGAAGGCGGTGTACGACGGCTTCGCGCTGGCCTTCGACTACTTCGGCCGCAGCTCCTCCGCCGAGAACCGCGACATCACCCAGCACTTCGCCCGGAAGCTGAACGAGAACGGCTTCATCGAGGAGCGGGCGATCCGCCAGGTCTACTCCCCGGCGGACGGCCGCTTCCTGCCCGACCGCTATGTGGAGGGCACCTGCCCGCACTGCGGCTACGACAAGGCGCGCGGCGACCAGTGCGAGAACTGCACCCGCGTGCTGGACCCGACGGACCTGATCGAGCCGCGCAGCGCGATCTCCGGCTCCACGGACCTGGAGGTCCGCGAGACCAAGCACCTCTTCCTGCTGCAGTCCAAGCTCCAGCACGAGGTCGAGGAGTGGGTGGCCCGGCACGAGCAGGACTGGCCGCAGCTGGCCTCCTCCATCGCCCGCAAGTGGCTGACCGAGGGCCTGCACGACCGCGCGATCACCCGTGACCTGGACTGGGGCGTGCCCGTCCCGGCCGACACCTGGCCGGAGCTGGCCGCCGAGGGCAAGGTCTTCTACGTCTGGTTCGACGCCCCGGTCGAGTACATCGGCGCGACCAAGGAGTGGGCCGACCAGAACCCGGCGGACCGGGACTGGAAGTCCTGGTGGTACGAGGCGGACGACACCGTCCGCTACACCCAGTTCATGGCGAAGGACAACGTCCCGTTCCACACGGTGATGTTCCCGGCGACCGAGCTGGGCGTGCGCGAGCCGTGGAAGAAGGTCGACTACGTCAAGGCGTTCAACTGGCTGACGTACTACGGCGGCAAGTTCTCCACCTCGCAGAAGCGCGGCGTGTTCACCGACCAGGCGCTGGACATCCTGCCCGCGGACTACTGGCGCTACTTCCTGATCGCCAACGCCCCCGAGTCGGACGACTCGTCCTTCACCTGGGAGCACTTCACGGCCACGGTGAACAAGGACCTGGCGGACACGCTGGGCAACTTCGTCAACCGCGTCCTGTCCTTCTCCAAGAAGCGCTTCGGCGACGAGGTCCCGGCGGGCGGCGAGCCCGGCGAGGCGGAGACCCGGCTCGGTGAGGAGATCGCGGGGCTGCTCGCGGAGTACGAGACCCAGATGGAGGCGCTCCAGTTCCGCAAGGCGGCCGCCGCCCTGCGCGCCCTGTGGTCGGCCGGCAACTCCTACCTGGAGGAGAAGGCCCCCTGGCTGGAGATCAAGACCGACAAGGACGCGGCGGCCCTCACCCTCCGCACCGCGATGAACCTGATCCACCTCTACGCGGTCGTCTCCGAGCCCTTCATCCCGTCCTCGGCGGCCGCGATGCGCGCGGCCTTCGCCCTCCCGGACGACACCGCCACCTGGACCACCCCCGAAGAGGCCCGCTCCCTCACCACCCTCCAGCCCGGCATCCCCTTCACCGTCCCCCCGGTCCTCTTCGCCAAGCTCACCGACGAGGACCTGGAGACCTACAAGGAGCGCTTCGGCGGCCAGCCCGCCTGATTCCCGCCGGGGCGGCACCCGGCATACGGGCTTCGGGCCTGGCAGAGTACGGGTGCCGTGAGTATCAGTGAAGCCCATCAGCGCCTCTTGGCCGACGTTGTCAGTGCGGGGGGTCCGTATGGGCTGGTGCTGGCTGGGGGGTATGCGCTGGAGGCGCATGGGGTGGTGGAGCGGGGGCACGGGAATCTTGACTTCGCCACCGAGAGCGGCGAGGGGATGGACGGCGTGGTGCGGGGGCTCGCGGCCGCGCTGGAGGCGCGGGGGCGGGTCGTGCGGGTCGGAGCGGTCGGGGTGCTGTCCGGTCAGCTCGTCGTCGGTGATCCGCGGAGCGGGGAGGACGTCGGCCTCGCGCTGCACAAGGAAGCCTTCTGGCAGCCGCCCGAGCTGACCCCGTACGGGCCCGCCCTGTCGCGCGCGGATGCCGTCGGGACGAAGGTCCGGGCGCTGTACGACCGGGGAGCGGCGGTCGATCTCATCGACGCCCGCGCCGCCACCGGGCACTACTCGCTGCCGGAGCTGGAGGAGCTGGGCCGCAGGCACGCGTACGACGCCTTCGACCTCCCCACCCTTCAGTCCCGCCTCACCGGCACCGACTTCTACTCCGACTTCGAGTTCCTGCGGTACGACCTGCCACGCGAAGGGGTCGCCCCGCTCCGCGCCTGGGCCCAGCACTGGTCCGACGACATCGCGGAACGCCTGCTGGAGGACGGCGCCTCTCCGGACCAGGACGAGGAAGACGAGACATAGGTACGGCCCGGCTCCCTGAAGGAGCCGGACCGTTCCCCACGTACCGCTTACTACTTCGGCTGCGGCTTCCTGATGTTCAGGTGCAGCTCGCGCAGGCGGGTCTCGTCCAGCTCGGTCGGGGCGCCCATCATGAGGTCCTGGGCGTTGCCGTTGAGCGGGAAGGCGATGGTCTCGCGGATGTTGGGCTCGTCGGCGAGGAGCATGACGATGCGGTCCACACCCGGGGCGATGCCGCCGTGCGGCGGGGCGCCGAAGCGGAATGCGCGGAGCATGCCGGCGAACTTGTCCTCGACGGTGTCCCGGTCGTAGCCCGCGATCTCGAACGCCTTGAGCATGATGTCCGGCTCATGGTTCCGGATGGCGCCGGAGGAGAGCTCCACACCGTTGCAGACGATGTCGTACTGCCAGCCCAGGATGTCCAGCGGGTCCTGGGTCTCCAGGGCCTCCAGGCCGCCCTGCGGCATCGAGAACGGGTTGTGGGAGAAGTCGAGCTTCCCCGTCTCCTCGTCCCGCTCGTACATCGGGAAGTCGACGATCCAGCAGAAACGGAAGACGCCGTCCTCGAACTGGCCCGCGCGCTTGGCCGCCTCGACCCGGACGGCGCCCATGATCTTGGAGACCTCGTCGAACTCGCCCGCGCCGAAGAACACCGCGTGACCGGGGGCCAGCGACAGGCGCTTGGTCAGCTCGGCGACATTGTCCTCGGTGAGGAACTTGGCGATCGGGCCGGTCAGCGCACCGTCCTCGCCGACGCGCACCCAGGCCAGGCCCTGCGCGCCCTGCGAGACGGCGAACTCGCCGAGACCGTCGAAGAACTTGCGGCTCTGGCCCGCGACGTCCGGTACCGGCAGGGCCCGCACGTGCTTGCCCGCGAACGCCTTGAACGCCGAGCCCTCGAAGACATCGGTGATGTCCACGAGCTCCAGCTTGGCGCGCAGGTCCGGCTTGTCGGAGCCGTACTTGAGCATCGCCTCGCGGAACGGGATGCGCGGGAACGGCGAGGTGACGTGGCGGCCGCCGCCGAACTCCTCGAACAGCTCGGTCATGAGCTTCTCGATCGGCTGGAAGATGTCCTCCTGCTCGACGAAGCTCATCTCGACGTCGAGCTGGTAGAACTCACCCGGCGAGCGGTCCGCACGCGCGTCCTCGTCACGGAAGCAGGGCGCGATCTGGAAGTACCGGTCGAAGCCGGAGATCATCAGCAGCTGCTTGAACTGCTGCGGTGCCTGGGGCAGGGCGTAGAACCGGCCCGCGTGGACGCGCGAGGGCACGACGTAGTCGCGGGCACCCTCGGGGGAGGTGGCGGACAGGATCGGCGTGGCCATCTCGTTGAAGCCCATCGCGGACATCTTCTGACGCATGGCGGAGATGACCGCCGTGCGCAGCATGATGTTGCGGTGCATGCGCTCGCGGCGCAGGTCCAGGAAGCGGTACTCCAGGCGCCGCTCCTCGTTGACCCCGTCCTCGGCGTTGATCGTGAAGGGCAGCGGGGCGGCGGCGCCCAGCAGCTCGACCTCCGCGACCTCGACCTCGATCTCACCGGTCGGCAGCTCTGGGTTCACGTTCTCGGTTCCACGTGAAACAACGCTGCCGTCGATGCGGACCGTGGACTCCTTGGAGATGGAGTCCAGCGCCTCGTACGCGGGGGTACCGGGGCGGGCCACGAGCTGCGTGATGCCGTGGTGGTCACGCAGATCGATGAAGAGGATGCCACCCAGGTCGCGCCGATTGTGCAGCCAGCCACTCAGCCGGACGTCGGTACCGACGTCGGAGGCGCGGAGCTGGCCGCAGGTGTGGGACCTGTACCGATGCATCGTCGTTCATCGTCCTTCGTTGGGGGTTCTTCGCCGGGAGTGTGCTCTCCCCGGCCAGAACGGGCACGGGGCCCGGACCCGTCAAGGGTACCGGGCACCCCATGATCGCCTCCCCACCATTGCCACCGGCCGCACCAGGGTGGCAGTAGTGGGGACGACCTTCTTAAAGTGGGGCAATGCGCACAGGTGAGCCACTGCCGTCCCTGGGGGATGTCCTCGTCTCCCTCGCCACGGGGCTCTGGCAGTGGGACACGGCCACGGAGCTGGTCACCGTGGACGCGGAGGCGGCGCGGCTGCTGGGACTGCCCGCCCGCCCCACCACCCTCACCGAGAACCAGGCCCGCGCCCGGATGCACCCCTCGGACTGGCACGAGATCACCGGGGTCATCCCGCTCGCCGTCGCCCGGGGCACACTCGCCGAGGTCCGCATCCGGGTGGTGGACGCGGAGGGCCGTACCGTCCGGGTGGTGCGCAGCCGCTCCAAGCCGGCCTACGACCGGGAACGGCGGGCGTACGAGCTGGTCGGCACCCTTCAGGAGGTCATCGAGCCGGCACCGGGCACGTCCTCGGCGCGCAGCGCGATCACCGGCGACTGGCGGCGCTCCCGCGAGGCGTTCCTGCTGGACGCGGGCCGCGCGCTAGCCGAGGCGCGGTCGACGGCGGAGGTGCTGCGGGTCGCGGCCACGCTGTCCATGCCGGGCTTCTCCCCGGACGGCCTCGCGGTGTTCGGCGTGGAGGGCGACCGGCTGACGATCATCGGCCACCACGGCTACCTCCCCGGCGACGACGGCCCCTTCACCCAGATGCCGCTGACCACGGACTATCCGGCCGCCGAGGTGGTCCGTACCGGCCAGGCCGTCTATCTGTCCACGCCCGCCGAGTACCGGGACCGCTATCCGACCACCTGGCCGCTGGCCGAGCGGTTCGGGCGCTGCTCGTGGGCGTTCCTGCCGCTGACGCTCGGCGGGCGGACCCGGGGCGCGTGGATGGCGGCGTTCAGCGACCGGGTGGCCTTCACCCCGGACGAGCGGGCGGTGCTGACCACGGTCGCCCGGATGCTGGCCCAGGCGCTGACGCGGGCGGGCGACGCGGAGACCCAGCGGGAGCTGTCCGAGGGGCTCCAGCGGTCGATGATGCCCTCGCTGCTGCCGGAGATCCCCGGCATGGGCGTGGCCGCGCGCTACATCCCGACCGGCGGCGGCCTCCAGGTGGGCGGCGACTGGTACGACATGATCCCGCTGCCCGGCGGGGACTCCTCGACCACCGCGCAGGGCGGCAGGTTCGCGCTGGTCATCGGGGACGTGCAGGGGCACGACGTACGGGCGGCGGGCCTGATGGGCCAGCTCCGGATCGCGCTGCGGGCGTACGCGGCCGAGGGGCACCGCCCGGACGCGGTGCTCTCCCGCGCCTCCCGCTTCCTGCACGGCATCACCCACGACGAGCACATGACCGACCTGCGCTTCGCGACCTGCCTGTACGCGGAGGCCGACCCGGCGACCGGCCGCCTGGAGGTGGCCCGCGCCGGGCACCCGGAGCCGGTGATCCGGCTGCCCGACGGCACGGTGGTGCTCCGGCCCACGGCGGGCGGGCTGCCGCTGGGCGTGGACCCGGACGGGGACTATCCGACGACCCGGTTCACGCTGGAGCCGGGCGAGACGATGATGCTGTGCACCGACGGCCTGATCGAGACCGGCGGCCACGACATGGAGAGCGGCTGGCGGCGCATCCGGACCATCCTGGAGGAGTTCGGCGCCAAGGAGGCGGAGCGCGAGACCGGACTGGAGGGGCTGGCGGACGCGCTGGTGCAGGGCGTGCACGGGCCCTCCTCGCACCACACCACCGGCCCGCTGACCGACCGCCGCGAGGACGACATCGCGGTGCTGCTGCTGTTCCGCTCCGGGGAGAGCTGGGGGCTCAGCAGCGGACCGGCGGCCACCGCCCGGACCCGCGTGCGCAGCACGCTGCTGTCGGTGGCGCAGGACGAGCCGGAGCGCATCGCGGAGGCCCGTCAGCATCTGCGCGAGCTGCTGCACGACTGGACCCCGGCCGAGCAGGTGGACTCGGCGGTGCTGCTGGTCTCCGAGATGATCACCAACGTGCTGGTGCACACCGACAACGACGCGCTGCTGCTCGCGGAGATCTTCGGCGAGCACGGCCGGCGCCGGCTGCGGGTCCAGGTCACCGACGGCGGCGACGACCTCCCGCACAAGCGCCGCCCTGGCGAACTGGCCTCCTCCGGGCGCGGCCTGATGCTCATCGAGATGCTCGCGGACGCCTGGGGGGTCGAGCCGCGCGGCGAGGGCAAGAGCATCTGGTTCGAACTGCACGAACGCCCCGAGGGGGACGAGGAGGACGGCGTCGTCTAGGACTGCTCGTGCGGGGTGCCGTAGCGCTCGCGGAGTTCCTGGACGACGCCGAAGACGGCCGCGGTCAGGGGGACGGCGAGGAGCATGCCGAGGATGCCCGCGACGGAGGCGCCCGCGGTGATCGTCAGCATCACCACCGCCGGGTGCATCTGCACGGTGCGGCTCTGGATGGCCGGCTGGAGTACGTGCCCCTCCAGCACCTGGACCGCGAGCACCACGCCGAGCGCCCAGAGCGCGATCACGAAACCCCGGTCCGCGAGGGCGACCAGGACGGCGACCGCGCCGGAGAGGAAGGCGCCGAGGTAGGGGATGTACGCGGCGACGAAGACGAGCGCGCCGAGGCCCACCGCGCCGGGTACGCGCAGGATCAGCAGGCCGACGGTGATGCAGACGGCGTCGATGAGCGCGATGATCGTCGTGCCGCGCATGAACCCCTCGACCGCCTCGAAGGCCCGGCGGGCCATGGCCTCCACCACGTCGGCGGTGCCGGCGGGGGCGAAGCCGCGCAGGGAGCGCAGGGCGCGGTGGGAGTCGCGCAGGAAGAAGAAGACCAGCAGCAGGGCGAGTACGGCGACGGCGATGGTCTCGCCGACCACGCTGACGCCGCTGATGACGTTGGAGACGGCCGTGCCGCCGAACTTGCCCAGCAGCTCGCGGGCGTTGCCGGCCAGGTCGTCCAGACCGGTGCCGGCGGCGCCGAAGTGCCGGGCGACGGCCTTGGCCGCCTCGCGCAGGGACGCCACGATCTCGTCGCCGGTGTCCACGAGGGCGGCGACCACGATGTAGACCGCGCCGCCGACGACCGCCACGACGGCCACGCAGGTCAGGGCGGCGGCCAGGCTGGCGTTCAGCTTCATCTTGAGCAGCCAGCGGTACAGCGGGCCCAGCAGGGCGGTGCCGAGGAGGGCCAGCAGTACGGGGGTGACGGCGGTACGCAGCTCTCCGCACAGCCGGATGCCGACCCAGCCGAGGGCTGCCGCCACAAGCAGCACGGCACACCAGGCGGCGAACCGGCGCACGGGTACGGGGAGAAGCTGCACGCTTCCAGCGGAGCACGCCGTGGGTTCGGGTGCCCTGGTGTGGCGGGCCGGGTGGGTGAGAGGCCGGCGTCCGCCCGCATCGCCCCCGACCGCGATCTTGTGCTGAGCCCGGTGCGACTGGTCTGATGCCGACGACCGTCGAGAGCTCCTGGGGCAGGAGCGAAAACCGGGAGTGTCCGATGGAGTGGGTGTCTCCGCTGTTCGCGATCGTCGGTGTGGTCATCGGCAGTGGCACCACTCTCGCCATGGAGCGCTCGCGCTGGAAGCGAGACCGGCATCGTGAGGCGGTTCAGGTCCAGCGTGAGGTGTTCGTCGCGTACCTCACGCACATGGGCCGCGCCCACGAGGGCATGAGGCTCGCGTCCGAGAGCTCCCACGCCTCACCGGAGGACCGGCGGCTCGCCGTTCTGAAAGCGTTCGCCGACGCCGACCTCTACGAGGTGCGCTTCCGGCTGACCATGCTCGCCCCCGACCGGGTGGTCGAGCTCGCCGTGCACGCCTTCCGGAAGTGCCGCGCCACTCGTGACCAGTTGGCGGCTGGGGCGCACATCCACGACGACGACTATCGGGAAACCCAGGTGGAGTACTACCGGGCCGTCCAGGCGACGTCGGACGCCATGCGACGGGAACTGGGGATACCCGAGCTGTCGTTCGTGCCCCTGGGCTTCGCGCCGGGAACGCGGCCTTCCGACCCGATCTGACCGGGCAGCCTGGGCCGCCCGGACGCCCCGCCGCCCGGGGGACTCCGTTGTCTGCCGGGCGGCGCGGTTCAGCGGGACCGGTGTCAGCCCTGCGGGCCCTTCTCCGTCATGCCGTGTACCGCCGGTACCGTGCCCAGGCGGCCCTTCTGGAAGTCCTCGAAGGCCTGCATGAGCTGGTCCTTGGTGTTCATGACGAACGGGCCGTAGTGGGCCATGGGCTCACGGATGGGCTGTCCGCCGAGGAGGACGACCTCGAGGTCCGGGGTGTGGGAGTCCTGCTTCTCGTCCGCGCGGACGGTCAGCGCGGACCCGGAGCCGAAGACCACGGTCTGCCCGGTGCGCACCGGACGGCGCTCCGCGCCGACGGACCCGCGCCCGGCGAGCACGTAGGCGAGGCCGTTGAAGTCCTCGCGCCACGGCAGGGTGATCTCGGCGCCCGGCGCCACCGTCGCGTGGATCATGGTGATCGGCGTGTGGGTGATGCCGGGACCCGCGTGCCCGTCCAGCTCACCGGCGATGACGCGCAGCAGCGCGCCGCCGTCGGGGGTGGTGAGCAGCTGGACGCTGCCGCCCCGGATGTCCTGGTAGCGGGGCGCCATCATCTTGTCCTTGGCGGGGAGGTTCACCCAGAGCTGGAGCCCGTGGAAGAGACCGCCCGACATGACGAGGTGCTCCGGCGGGGCCTCGATGTGCAGCAGGCCCGAGCCGGCGGTCATCCACTGGGTGTCGCCGTTGGTGATGGTGCCGCCACCGCCGTTGGAGTCCTGGTGGTCGAAGATCCCGTCGATGATGTAGGTGACGGTCTCGAAGCCGCGGTGCGGGTGCCAGGGGGTGCCCTTGGGCTCGCCCGGCGCGTACTCCACCTCACCCATCTGGTCCATCATGATGAACGGGTCGAGGTGGCGGTAGTTGATCCCGGCGAAGGCGCGGCGCACCGGGAACCCCTCGCCCTCGAAGCCGCTCGGCGCGGTCGTCACGGTGAGCACCGGACGCGACACGGCGTCGGCGGACGCGGTCACTCGGGGCAGCGTCAACGGGTTCTCGACGGTCACTGCAGGCATGGTCGGTACCTCCTTGTGGACCCAGTTTAGTTGAGCATTGAACTTTCTGCCAGCCACAACACAGGAGGCCCGGAGGTAATTCCCTCCGGGCCTCGACGAATCAGCGGGGCTAGCCGTACATCCGGCGCATCGCGAAGTCGACCATCTGCTCCACCGCCTTGGCGTCGAACACCATCCGGTGCTCGCCCTCCATGTCGACCACGAAGCCGTAGCCGGTGGGGAGCAGGTCGATCACCTCGGCGCCGGTGATCACGAAGTACTTGGACTCCTTGCCCGCGTACCGGCGCAGCTCCTTGAGCGAGGTGAACATCGGGATCACCGGCTGCTGGGTGTTGTGCAGGGCGAGGAAGCCGGGGGTGTCGCCGCGCGGGCAGTACACCTTGGACGTGGCGAAGACCTGCTGGAAGTCCTCGGCGGGCATCTGCCCGGTGGTGAAGGCGCGTACCGCGTCCGCCAGCGAGGGCGCGGACGGCTCCGGGTAGAGCGGCGGCTGCTGGCCGTACCCGCCGACACCACCCGGCTGCTGCTGCGGCGGCACGTAACTCTGCTGAGCGCCCGCGTTCTGGTCGTAGCCGTACATGGGCGCAAGAGTACCGAGCCCGCGCGGCGGGGTCAGGAGAGCGGTAGAGCCTTCTCACACCCGCCGGGGTTGCGTCTTATTACCGACGGGTAGCATCATCGTAGTCACTTGTTGGTACGTGATCAGCCGCGAGGAGTCAGTGCCTCGCCGAGTCCGTGATGGAGTCACCATGGGGCACTACAAGTCCAACCTCCGCGACATCGAGTTCAACCTCTTCGAGGTGCTGGGCCGCGAGAAGCTCTACGGCACCGGCCCGTTCGAGGAGATGGACACCGACACCGCGAAGTCCGTCCTCGCGGAGCTGACCCGTCTCTCGGAGAACGAGCTGGCGGAGTCCTTCGTGGACGCCGACCGCAACCCCCCGGTCTTCGACCCCGAGACCAACACCGCGCCGGTGCCCGCCTCCTTCAAGAAGAGCTACAAGTCCTTCATGGACTCGGAGTACTGGCGGCTCGGCCTGCCCGAGGAGATCGGCGGCACCAACACCCCGCCGTCCCTGATCTGGGCGTACGCGGAGCTGGTGCTCGGCGCCAACCCGGCCATCTGGATGTACTCCTCCGGCCCGGCGTTCGCGCGCATCCTCTTCGAGGAGGGCACCGAGGAGCAGAAGAACTGGGCGAAGATCGCGGTCGAGAAGACCTGGGGCTCCACCATGGTCCTCACCGAGCCGGACGCCGGTTCCGACGTGGGCGCCGGCCGCACCAAGGCCGTGCAGCAGGCGGACGGCTCCTGGCACATCGAGGGCGTGAAGCGCTTCATCACCTCCGGTGAGCACGACATGGAGGAGAACATCCTCCACTACGTCCTCGCCCGCCCCGAGGGTGCGGGACCCGGCACCAAGGGCCTCTCCCTCTTCCTCGTGCCGAAGTACCACTTCGACGGCGAGACCGGCGAGCTGGGGGCGCGCAACGGCGTCTACGCCACCAACGTCGAGCACAAGATGGGCCTCAAGGCGTCCAACACCTGCGAGATGACGTTCGGCGACCGCCACCCCGCCGTGGGCTGGCTGATCGGCGACAAGCACGACGGCATCCGCCAGATGTTCCGCATCATCGAGTTCGCCCGCATGATGGTCGGCACGAAGGCCATCTCGACCCTGTCGACCGGCTACCTCAACGCCCTTGAGTACGCCAAGGAGCGCGTCCAGGGCCCCGACCTCGCGAACTTCATGGACAAGAAGGCGCCGAAGGTCACCATCACCCACCACCCCGACGTGCGCCGCTCGCTGATGACGCAGAAGGCGTACGCGGAGGGCATGCGCGCCCTGGTGCTGCACACGGCGTCCGTCCAGGACACCATCGCGGTCAAGGAGGCGAACGGCGAGGACACCTCCGCCGAGCACGCGCTGAACGACCTGCTGCTGCCGATCGTGAAGGGCTACGGCTCCGAGAAGGGCTACGAGCAGCTCGCGCAGTCGCTCCAGACCTTCGGCGGCTCCGGGTTCCTCCAGGAGTACCCGATCGAGCAGTACATCCGCGACGCCAAGATCGACACCCTCTACGAGGGCACCACCGCGATCCAGGGCCAGGACTTCTTCTTCCGGAAGATCGTCCGCAACCAGGGCGCCGCGCTGAACGGTCTGGCCGAGGACATCAAGAAGTTCCTGGCGCTGGCCACCGGCGGCGAGGAGCTGGCGGGCGCCCGCGAGCACCTGGCCAAGGCGGCCGTGGAGCTGGAGGCGATCGTCGGCCTGATGCTGACCGACCTCGCCGCCACCGAGCAGGACGTCAAGAACATCTACAAGGTGGGCCTCAACACCACCCGCCTGCTGCTGGCCTCCGGTGACGTCATCGTCGGCTACCTGCTGCTGCGCGGTGCCGCGGTCGCCGCCGAGAAGCTGGAGACCGCGTCGGCGAAGGACAAGGCGTTCTACACCGGCAAGATCGCGGCGGCGAAGTTCTTCGCGGCCAACGTCCTGCCCGGCGTCACCCTGGCCCGCAAGATCTCGGCCGACGTCGACCTGGACCTGATGGAGCTGGACGAGGCCGCGTTCTAGTCCTCATCCCCACGTAAAGACCGCCGGCGCGGGCCCGCTTCCTCCTTCCGGAGAGCGGGCCCGCGCTCGTCGTTAAGGTAAACGCCATGAGCGCACCGTCCCGTTTCGACCGCGGCCACACCGACGACCTGATGGCCTTCCTGGCGGCGAGCCCGACGCCGTACCACGCCGTGGCGAACGTCGCCGCACGGCTGGCGGAGGCAGGCTTCACGCAGGTCACCGAGACCGAGGCGTGGGACACCCCCGCGGGTACCGGCAGCGGGGGACGGTACGTGCTGCGCGGCGGCGCGGTCATCGCCTGGTACGTCCCCGAGGGCGCCACCCCGCACACCCCGTTCCGGATCGCCGGCGCGCACACGGACTCCCCGAACCTGCGGGTCAAGCCCGAGCCGGACAGCGGCGCGCACGGCTGGCGCCAGGTCGCGGTGGAGATCTACGGCGGCCCGCTGATGAACTCCTGGCTCGACCGCGACCTCGGACTGGCCGGCCGGCTCACCCTGCGCGACGGCAGCTCGGTCCTGGTCGACATCGACCGCCCGCTGCTGCGGGTGCCCCAGCTCGCCATCCACCTGGACCGCTCGGTCTCGATGGACGGCCTCAAGCTCGACAAGCAGCGCCACCTCCAGCCCGTGTGGGGCCTCGGCAACGATGTCCACGAGGGCGACCTGATCGCGTTCCTGGAGGAGGAGGCCGGTCTTGAGGCCGGTTCGGTCGCGGGCTGGGACCTCATGACGTACCCCGTCGAGGCGCCCGCCTACCTGGGCCGGGACCGCGAGCTGGTCGCCGGGCCCCGGATGGACAACCTGCTCTCGGTGCACGCCGCCACGGCCGCGCTGATCGCCGCCGCCACGTCCGGGGAGACCCTGACGCACATCCCGGTACTGGCCGCCTTCGACCACGAGGAGAACGGCTCGCAGTCCGACACCGGCGCCGACGGCCCGCTGCTCGGCAGCGTGCTGGAGCGCTCGGTGTTCGCGCGCGGCGGCTCCTACGAGGACCGCGCCCGTGCCTTCGCGGGCACCGTCTGCCTCTCCTCCGACACCGGGCACGCCGTGCACCCCAACTACGCGGAGCGGCACGACCCCACGCACCACCCGCGGATCAACGGCGGCCCGATCCTCAAGGTGAACGTCAACAACCGCTATGCCACGGACGGTTCGGGCCGGGCGGTGTTCGCCGCCGCGTGCGAGCGGGCCGGGGTGCCGTTCCAGACGTTCGTCTCGAACAACTCGATGCCCTGCGGCACCACCATCGGCCCCATCACCGCCGCCCGCCACGGCATCAGCACGGTGGACATCGGTGTCGCCATCCTCTCCATGCACAGCGCCCGCGAACTCTGCGGCGCCGAGGACCCGTTCCTCCTCGCCGAGGCCCTGACGGCCTTTCTGGAGGGCTAGTCGACAACCCGGTCGGGCGGCTAACCGGGCGGATGGGGGGTACCCGCCGAACGGGACCGGAGATTCCGGAACCTAGTAGGGAGGCAGGGCCTCATGGGCATCGGCGGATGCATCATCCTGATAGCCGTGGGAGCGATCCTCACATTTGCCACCGACTGGCACATGAACGGCGTCAACCTCGACCTGGTCGGCATCATCTTCATGGCCGCCGGTCTGATCGGCCTGGTGACCTTCAGCGGCATCGCCCGGCGCCGCCGCGTGGTGGTCCCGCCCACCCGGGTGGTGGAGGAGGAGCGGCACACGCCGCGCGACGGCTACTCGGACGGCTACGGCGCCTGATTCAGCGCGCGTCGCCCGCACCCTCGTCCAGGCCCGCCAGCACCAGCGGCAGGCGGTCCGCCGCGCCCTCAACGAGGCGCACCGGGACGCCCCAGTCCTGCTGGTGGACGTGGCAGGCCGGGTACTCTCCCCCAGTCTTCGACCGGGAGGTGCCCCCAGCGGGGTCGTCGCAGGAGGCGGCCATCGCGGAGACGTGCAGCACGCCCTCGGTGACGGACGGGTCCAGCTCCAGCTCCCGGCTCAGGTCGCTGTCCGCGCCCTCGCCCTTGAGCAGCAGCTCGGGCGGGGTCGCGGAGACCAGCAGCCGGGTCGAGGGGCCGTAGCGGGTGTCCAGCTTCTGGCCCGCCGGGGCCTGGAAGATCACGTCCAGCCGCAGCCTGCCGGGGGCCACCTCGGTGGCCGCGCGCTGGGTGCGGTGGGCGACCGCCTCCACGCGGACCGCCTCCTCGGGCAGCCGCAGCCGGGTCAGCCGGTGCCCGGCGGACTCCACGACCACGATGTCGTCGCCGACGAGCACCGCGTCGCTCGGCTCGCGCAGATCGGTGGCGAGCGTGGTGACCTCGCCGGTGGCGGGGTCGTAGCGGCGCAGCGCGTGGTTGTAGGTGTCGGCCACGGCGACCGAGCCGTCCGGCAGCGCGGTGACGCCCAGCGGGTGCTGGAGCAGGGCCTGCCCGGCCTCGCCGTCCCGGTGGCCGAAGTCGAACAGACCGGTGCCGACGGCGGTGTGCACGGCGCCGTCCCGGTCCACCCAGCGCAGCGCGGAGGTCTCGGAGTCCGCGAGCCACAGCCGCTCCTCCGTCGCCGCGAGCCCGGAGGGCTGCGCGAACCACGCCTCGGCGCCGGGCCCGTCCACCAGACCCTCGTTGGTGGTGCCGGCCGCGACCTCGACGGTCCCCGCCTCCGGGTCGTACGTCCAGAGCTGGTGCACGCCCGCCATGGCGATCCACACCTTGCCGCCGAAGAGGGCCACGTCCCACGGTGAGGACAGCGCGACCTCACGGGCCGGGCCGGAGGTGGGGGCGCCCTGCATCCACTGCCTGCCGGTGCCGGCCAGGGTGGTGACCGCGCCGGAGGCGAGGTCCAGGCGGCGCAGGGCGTGGTTCACGGTGTCGGCGACGACCACGGAGCCGTCGTCCAGCAGCGCGAGACCCTGCGGCTCGTTGAAGGACGCCGCGTCGGCGGAGCCGTCCGTGAAGCCTCGCTCACCGGAGCCGATCCGGCGCACCACGGACTCGCCGTCCTCGGCCAGCTCGACCAGCTGGTGCCGGGTGGTGTCGCTGACCAGGAAGTTCCCCGAGGGCAGCAGCAGCGCCTTGCCGGGGAAGCGCAGCACGGTCGGCTCCGGCTCCGGCGCCACATAGGGGCCGTCGCCCCGGCGCAGGGTGCCCTTGGCCTCGTGCTCGGCCTCCAGCTCCTCGACCAGCCGCTCGATGGCGTGCACATGCCCCTCACCGGCGTGCTGGGCGACCACGTACCCCTCCGGGTCGATCACCACCAGCGTCGGCCAGGCGCGTACCGCGTACTGCTTCCAGGTGGCCAGCTCCGGGTCGTCCAGCACGGGGTGCTCCACGCCGTACCGCTCGACCGCGTCCACGACCGACTGGTGCTCGGCCTCGTGCACGAACTTCGGGGAGTGCACGCCGACGACGACCACGGTGTCCCGGTGCCGCTCCTCCAGCTCCCGCAGCTCGTCCAGGACGTGCAGGCAGTTGATGCAGCAGAACGTCCAGAAGTCGAGGATGACGATGCGTCCTCGCAGGTCGGCCAGGGTGTACTGCTGATCGCCTGTGTTCAGCCAGCCGCCCTTGCCGACCAGCTCGGGGGCTCGGACACGGACACGTCGAGAAGCGGAGTCGTTCATGCTTCAAGGGTGCCACCAGGACGGGCGGGGCTCAGTCCAGGGTGTGTCCGGTGGTGGCGTCCACATGGTCCGGGATCTCTTCGTGTCGGTCGCCCATACTCAGGGTGCCGGTGGGTTCCAGCATCAGGATCTCGGTGGGCACCGGGGCGTACGGCTTGTGCTCGGTGCCGCGCGGGACGGTGAAGACCGAGCCCTGGCGCAGGACGACCGTGCGCTCACCGGCCGGCTCGCGCAGGGCGATGTGGAGTTCGCCGGTCAGGACGAGGAAGAACTCGTCGGTGTCGTCGTGCGCGTGCCAGAGGTGCTCGCCCTCGACCTTGGCCACGCGCACGTCGTAGTCGTTGACCGACGCGACGACGCGGGGGCTCCAGCGGTCGCTGAAGGAGGCGAGGACGTCGGGGAGGGAGCGGGGCTGTTCGGTTGCCATGTGCTCATCGTGGGGTGTGTGCGCGGACCACACGAGTGCTAGGAATCGCATATGGCGCAAGAATCCTCGCAGGTGCCGCGCACCCATCGGGTCGCCGTGCTGGTGGACGCCGGCACCAACCCGTTCGAGGTGGGTGTCGCCACCGAGCTGTTCGGCCTGCCCCGCCCCGAACTGGGCCTTCCCGTCCCGCTGTACGAGGTCACGGTGTGCGCGCCGACCCACGAGGTGCGGATGAACCACGGCTTCCTGACCCTGACCGACCTGGCCGGGCTGGACGCGGTGGACGGCGCGGACACCCTGATCGTGCCCGGCCGGCCGGACAACGTGGTCCCGCGCGAGGCCGCCGTACGGGACGCGATCCGGCGCGCGCACGCGCGGGGCACCCGGATCGTCAGCTTCTGCACCGGCACCTTCGCGCTCGCCGAGGCCGGGCTGCTCGACGGGCGCCGGGCCGCCACCCACTGGCGGTGGGCCGAGACCTTCCGGCGGCTGCACCCCGAGGTGCTGCTGGAGCCGGACGTGCTCTTCGTCGACGACGGGGACGTGCTCTCCGCCTCCGGCAGCGCGGCCGCGCTCGACCTCGGGCTGTACCTCTGGCGGCGCGATCACGGCGCCGAGATCGCGGGCGCGGTCTCCCGGCGCCTGGTCTTCGCCGCACACCGGGACGGCGGACAGCGGCAGTTCGTGGAGCGCCCGCTGCCCGAGGTGCCCGACGTCTCGCTCGGCCCGCTGCTCGCCTGGGCGCAGGAACGGCTCGGCGAACCGCTCACCGTGGCCGACCTCGCCGCCCGCGCGGCCGTCTCCCCCGCCACCCTGCACCGCCGGTTCCGCGACCGCCTCGGCACCACCCCGCTGGCCTGGCTCACCGGTGAACGGGTGGCGCTGGCCTGCCGGCTGATCGAGCGTGGGGAGACCCGGCTCGACGTGGTCGCCGCCCGCTCGGGACTGGGCACCGCGGCCAACCTGCGGGCACGGCTGCGCCGGGAGACCGGACTGAGCCCGTCCGCCTACCGGAAGCGGTTCGGGCCCGCCGCGCGGTGAGGAACGCCTCGCGCCGGGGAAGCGCTTCAGACATGAGACTCCTCGTGCGCGACCGGCTGCTGGGCATCGGCGACGACTACTGGATCGAGGACGAGAACGGCCGCAAGGTCTTCCTCGTCGACGGCAAGGCCATGCGGCTGCGGGACACCTTCGAGCTGAAGGACACCGCGGGCAACGTCCTCATCGACATCCACCAGAAGATGTTCGCCCTGCGCGACACCATGGTGATCCAGCGGGACGGCGAGGACCTCGCCACCATCCGCCGCAAGCGGCTCTCCCTGCTGCGCAACCACTACCGCGTCGATCTGGTCGACGGCACCGAACTCGACATCAGCGGCAAGATCCTGGACCGCGAGTTCGCCATCGAGTACCAGGGCGAACTCCTCGCGGTGATCTCCCGCCGCTGGCTCACCGTCCGCGACACCTACACGGTCGACGTCGTACGGGAGGACGCCGACCCGGCGCTGCTCATCGCGGTGGCGGTGTGCGTGATCCACCTGGCGGAGAAGGAGCGGGAGGACGACTGAGGGCTGCGGCGGGGGCTCAGCGGCTGAGGCTCAGCGGCGGGGCGCTTCCAGGCCGAGGACGCGGTCCTTCAGCGCGGGGAACTGCTCACGGGTCGCCGGGACCTTCGCCGGGTCGAACTCCACCCGGAGCACCTCCTCGTCCGGTCCCGCCTCGGCCAGCACCTCGCCCCACGGGTCCACCACGATCGAGTGACCCGCCTGGGGAACTCCGGCGTGCGTACCGGCCGTTCCACAGGCGAGGACGTATGCCTGGTTCTCCACCGCCCGCGCCTGCGCCAGCAGCGTCCAGTGGGCGCGGCGGCGCTCGGGCCAGCCCGCGGAGACGACGAGGGTCTCGGCGCCGGCGTCGGTGAGGGTGCGGAAGAGTTCCGGGAAGCGCAGGTCGTAGCAGGTGGCGAGGCCGACGGTGGTCTCCGGCAGGGCGAGGGTGACGGGTTCGCTCCCGGCGCCCATCAGCACGGCCTCGCCCTGGTCGAAGCCGAACCGGTGGATCTTCCGGTAGGAGGCGGCGAGTTCACCGGAGGGGGCGAAGACGAGCGCGGTGTTGTAGAGGGTGCCGTCGGGGTCCCGCTCCGGGATCGACCCGGCGTGCAGCCAGACGCCCGCGTCCTTGGCCGCCCGGGCCATCACCTCGTGGGTGGGGCCGTCCAGCGGCTCGGCCTCGGTGGCGAACGTGTCGTAGGCGAACGCCCCGGTGGTCCACAGCTCGGGCAGCACCACAAGGCCGGCGTCCGCCTCGCCGCGTACGAGGTCCGCCGCGCGCAGGCGCCGTCCGGCCACGGATTCGCTCTCGTCCACACGGATCTGGATCAGCGAGGCGCGCACACTACCACCGTCCTGGCATTCGAGTCGTTCCCACGGGCCTACGATCGTCACACGAAAGCACTGCCGGGGGGTATCGGAGCAGCGTAACTTGGGGGTCCCCCCTGCTCGCGCATGCCGAGAGCGTGGGGGTCATACGACACCCGCCCAGTGCAGCCGCCGATTCTGCCCGTGTACCGACCGCCGAGGGGTCCTGTTCCGTGAGTCTGCATCCCACCCTCCAGCCCTACGCCGACGCCTGGAACCACTCGATCGACGCGATATCCGAGCTGGTGAACCCGCTGGCCGAGGCCGAGTGGAACCGGCGTACGCCGTGCCCCGGGTGGTCGGTGCGGGACGTGGTCTCCCATGTCATCGGGCTGGACTGCGAGATGCTCGGCGACCCCCGGCCGATCCACACGCTGCCCCGCGACCTCTTCCACGTCACCAACGAGGCGCAGCGGTACATGGAGATGCAGGTCGACGTGCGCCGCCACCACACGGCGCCGGAGATGACGTCGGAGCTGGAGTACACGGTCATCCGGCGCAACCGGCAGATCCGCAACGAGTCCCGGCAGCCCGACACGGTGGTCCGGGGGCCGATGGGCAAGGAGATCACCCTCGAACTCGCCATGCGGATGCGGGCGTTCGACGTCTGGGTGCACGAGCAGGATCTGCGTACCGCCCTCGGGCGTCCGGGCAACCTCGACTCGCCCGGCGCGCTGGTCACCCGCGACCTGCTGCTGGCCGGGCTGCCCAAGGTGGTCGCCAAGGAGGCCGAGGCGCCGCGCAGTTCGGCGATCGTCTTCGACGTGCACGGCCCGGTGGAGTTCCTGCGCACGATCCGCGTCGACATCCAGGGCAGGGGCACGCTGGAGACGGCGCCCGCGCTCGGGCCCGCCGCGAGCTTCAGCCTCGACTGGGAGACGTACTTCCGGCTGGCCTGCGGGCGGATCAGCGCGGAGAAGGCGGGCGACAGCATCAAGGCCGAGGGCGATCCGGAACTGACGGCGGCGATCCTGCGGAACTTCGCGGTCACGCCGTGACCCTCTGATCGGGTGCCGGGTCCGGTTGATCGGGTGCCGGGGCCCGGGTTGATCGGGTGCCCGGGGGTCCGGGTTAACGGGGTGCCAGGGTGTCCGGGACGCCGTTACCGTCCCCGCCATGACCACCCACACCCGCCTCACCTTCCACGGCCCGCTCTCCTCCGCCCGCGCCGACGCGATCGTCGGCCGCCTCTCCGCGAACCGCCCCCGCACCGTCCTCGACATCGGCTGCGGCTGGGGCGAGCTGCTGCTCCGGGTACTGGAGGCGGTCCCGGAGGCGCGGGGCACGGGCATCGATCTGGACGAGTCCGACCTCGCCCGGGGGCGCCGGGCGGCGGAGGAGCGGGGCCTGGCGGGACGGGCCGGCTTCCTGGCCGAGTCCGCCCGCGACACCGCCCACGGCCCCGCCGACCTCGTCCTGTGCGTGGGCGCCAGCCAGTCCCTGTCCGACGCCGACTGCCCCACGGCGGAAGCCCTGCGCTCGCTGCGGGGGCTGGTGGCCGACGGGGGCCGGGTGCTGCTGGGCGAGGGCATCTGGGAACGGACGCCCACCTCCGCCGAGCTGGCGGGCATGTGGCCCGGCGCCGCGACCTCCGACCACCTCACCCTCCCCGCCCTCCTCGACCTCGCCGTCGCGTCGGGCTTCCGCCCGGAATGGACGGAGACGGCAACTCTCCCGGAGTGGGACCACTTCGAATCGGCCTACCAGGCCGACCAGGAGGTCTGGCTCGCCGCCCACCCGGACGCGACCGAGGTCCGCGACCGCCTCGACCGCCACCGCGCCCAGTGGATGAGCTACCGGGGCATCCTGGGGATGGCGTACCTGACGCTGGTCCCGGTCCAGCGTTGAGAGTCGGCTACGCCGCCGGTACGTGCACCGTTTCCACCCGGCTCGCCACCAGTCGTTCCCGTTCGCGGCGGGCCGCTCGGGTGCGGAGGCGGAGGATCTGGGTGAGACCGAGGGCCTGGAGGACGAAGACGGCGCAGAAGGCGACGGAGTAGTCGTCGCCGGTGGCGTCGAGGAGGACGCCGATGGCGAAGAGGGTGGTCATGGAGGCGATGAAACCGCCCATGTTGGTGATGCCGGAGGCGGTGCCCTGACGCTCGGGCGGGTTCGCGGGGCGGGCGAAGTCGAAGCCGAGCATGGAGGCGGGGCCGCAGGCGCCGAGCACCACGCAGAGCGCCAGCAGCAGCGGCATCGGCGCGTGCGCGCCCGGCCAGGCGAGGGTCAGCGCCCACATGACGGCCGTCGCGGCGACCGTACCGAGCGCCAGCGGGAGCCGGGCCGCGTGGTGCCGGGCGACGACCTGGCCGTAGACCAGCCCGACCACCATGTTGGAGAGCACCACCAGGGTGAGCAGCTCACCAGCGGTGGCCCGGCTGAGCCCCTGCGCCTGCACCAGGAACGGCAGCCCCCACAGCAGCAGGAAGACCATCGCCGGGAACTGGGTGGTGAAGTGCACCCACATCCCCAGCCGGGTACCGGGCTCCCGCCACGCCTCCGCGATCTGCCGGCGCACATACGCGGCGCCCTGGTGCGGGAAGGGCTCCGGCTCGAACCCCTCGGGGTGGTCCCTGAGGAACAGCAGGGTCAGCACCAGCACCACCACGCCCGCGACCGCGCTGCCCGCGAACGCCGGGGTCCAGCCGAGCCCGTGCAGCAGCCGGGCCAGCACCAGGGTGGAGACGAGGTTGCCCGCCATGCCGACCAGCCCGGCGAGCTGCGCGACGAACGGCCCGCGCCGGGCCGGGAACCACCGGGTGCCGAGCCGCAGCACACTGATGAAGGTCATCGCGTCCCCGCAGCCCAGCAGCGCGCGGGAGGCGAGGGCGGTGCCGTACGAAGGGGAGAAGGCGAAGCCGAGCTGTCCGGCCGTGAACAGCACCGCGCCCAGGCACAGCACCTTCTTCGTGCCGAGCCGGTCGACCAGCAGGCCGACGGGTATCTGCATGCCCGCGTACACGAGCAGTTGGAGGATCGAGAACGTGGACAGCGCGGAGGCGTTCACATGGAAGCGGTCCGCCGCGTCCAGGCCGGCCACACCGAGCGAGGTGCGGAAGATGACGGCGACGAAGTAGACCGCGACGCCTATGGACCACACGGCGACGGCCCGGCGGCCGCCCGGAGGGTCACCCGGCAGGGTGGTCGTGGCCCGGCTCATCGGACCTCCCCGCGCGCCAGCCCGGAGAACCAGTCGACATGCCGGTGCACCAGCCCGACCGCCGCCTCCGCGTCCCCGGCGCGCAGCGCGTCGAGGATCTCGGCGTGCTCGGTGAGGGTCTTGGCGATCCGGTCGGGGTGCGAGTGCATCACGGCGACGCCCATCCGCAGCTGGCGGTCGCGGAGCTGGTCGTAGAGGCGGGAGAGGATCTCGTTGCCGCCGCTGCGCACGATCTCGGCGTGGAAGCAGCGGTCGGTGACGGCGGCGGCGGCGAAGTCGCCCGCCGCGGCCTGCTCCCGCTGCCGCTGGAGCAGCTCGGCGAGCCGGTCCAGCAGGGCGGGCGGCGCGGGGACCGCCTTGCGGGCGGCGTGCTCCTCGACCAGCAGCCGGGTCTCCACCACGTCGGCGATCTCCTGCGCGGAGACCGGCAGCACCAGCGCGCCCTTCTTCGGGTACAGCCGGATCAGCCCCTCGGCCTCCAGCCGCAGCAGCGCCTCGCGGACGGGGGTACGGGACACCCCGACCGCCTCGGCCAGCTCGCCCTCGGTGAGGAGGGTGCCACCCTCGTACCGGCGGTCGAGGACGCCCTGCTTGACGTGGGTGTAGACGCGGTCGGCGGCGGGTGGCTGCCTGGTGGCCGTTTGCATGCCCACAGGATAGATACAACAGCCGGGGGCGGGACAACGCGGTCCAGCATGCGGACCCGGGTGAGGGGGCGTCAGGGGAGCGCCGGAAATTTCCTCGCGCGGGAGTGCAACCATGGGGGCCGTTCACATGTCACACAGGTGCGGCTCTCCTTTCAGGGCACCTCAACCAGGCCGCATTCCCAGGGCATTTCAGACAATCGAGGTATTCCGCTTTGATTACCGGCATCAAGGGCTCCTCCCTCCGCAGGGCCGCCGCCGTCGCCGTCGCGTCCGGCGCGCTGCTCACCACCAGTGCCCTCACCGCAGCGCCCGCGCAGGCCGCCTCCGCGCCTTCGATCGTGGCCGCGGGCGGCTACGTGATGAACAACTCCACCGGCGCCTCGCTGTACACCAAGGCCGCGGACACCCGACGCTCCACGGGCTCGACCACCAAGATCATGACCGCGAAGGTCGTGCTGGCGCAGCCGAACCTGAACCTGGACGCCAAGGTCACCATCCCCAAGGGCGCCAGCGACTACATCGTCGCCAACAACGCGTCCTCGGCCGGCCTGATCGTCGGCGACAAGGTCACCGTCCGCCAGCTCCTGTACGGGCTGATGCTGCCGTCCGGCTGCGACGCCGCGTACGTCCTCGCGGACAAGTACGGCTCGGGCAGCACGCACACCGCGCGCGTGAACTCCTTCCTCGGCAAGATGAACTCCGCCGCGAAGGCCCTCAACCTGAAGAACACGCACTTCGACTCCTTCGACGGCATCGGCAAGGGCTCGAACTACTCGACCCCGCGCGACCTGACGAAGATCGCCAGCAGCGCGATGAAGAGCGCCAACTTCCGCGCGATCGTCAAGACCAAGTCGTACACGGCGAAGACGGTCACCAAGACCGGCAGCACGCGCACGATGAAGGCGTGGACCAACACCAACACGCTGCTGAGCAGCTACAGCGGCACCATCGGCGTCAAGACCGGCTCCGGCCCCGAGGCCAAGTACTGCCTCGTCTTCGCCGCCACCCGCAACGGCAAGACGGTCATCGGCACGGTCCTCGCGTCGTCCTCCGTCCCCCAGCGCGGCACGGACGCCACGAAGCTCCTGAACTACGGCTTCACGAAGTAATTCACAGCACGCAAAAGGCCCGCCCCCACGGATCACTCCGTGGGGGCGGGCCTTTTTGAACGAGAAATGCCGCTGGAAAGGGCGTGCTACGCCCAGGAGATCAATCGCTTCGGCTGTTCGAGAATTGCCGCGATGTCCGCCAGGACCTTGGAGCCGAGTTCGCCGTCGACCAGGCGGTGGTCGAAGCTGAGGGCGAGGGTGGTGACCTGGCGGGGCTTGACCTTGCCCTTGTGGACCCACGGCTGGAGCTTGATCGCGCCGACGGCGAGGATCGCGGACTCGCCGGGGTTGAGGATCGGCGTACCGGTGTCGACGCCGAAGACGCCGACGTTGGTGATGGTCACCGTGCCGCCCTGCATCGCCGCCGGGGACGTCTTGCCCTCGCGGGCCGTGGTCACCAGCTCGCCCAGCGCCGAGGACAGCTGCGGGAGCGTCTTGTCCTGCGCGTCCTTGATGTTGGGCACGATCAGCCCGCGCGGAGTCGCCGCCGCGATACCCAGGTTGACGTAGTGCTTGAGCACGATCTCCTGGGCGGCCTCGTCCCAGGACGCGTTGACCTCGGGGTTGCGCTTGATCGCGACCAGCAGGGCCTTGGCGATCAGCAGCAGCGGGTTCACCCGCAGCCCCTGGAACTCCTTGTCCTGCTTCAGCTCCTCGACCAGCTTCATCGTCCGCGTCACGTCCACCGTCACGAACTCCGTGACGTGCGGCGCCGTGAACGCCGAGCCGATCATCGCCTGCGCGGTCGCCTTGCGGACCCCCTTGACCGGGATACGCGTCTCCCGCGCGGAGTCGTACACCGCCACGGCGGGCGCGGGAGCGGACACAGCTGCGGGGGCCGGGGCCTCGGCCACCGGCTCCGCCGGGGCCACCGCCGCGTGCACGTCCTCGCGGGTGATGACGCCGTCCGGCCCGGACGGGGTGACCAGCGTCAGGTCGACGCCCAGGTCCTTGGCCAGCTTGCGCACCGGCGGCTTGGCCAGCGGGCGCTCCTTCACCGGAGCCGGAGCCGGAGCGGCAGCCGGAACCGCAGCCCCGTGCCCGTTCAGCTCGGCCTGCACCGCCTGCGCGGCGGCGGCCACCGCCACCTCGGGCCCCTTGCGGGGACGCCGCTTGGTGGAGGACACGGCCACGCCGTACCCCACCAGCACCGGAGTACGGCCCTTCGGCTCGGCCTCCTCGGCAGGCGCGGGAGCGGGCTCGGCGGGCGCGGCCGGAGCCGGCTCGGGTGCGGCTCCGCCCGACACGTCCACCGCGATGATCGCCGTACCCACGTCGACCGTCGTGCCCTCGGCGAAGCGCAGCTCGCGCACCACCCCGTCGTAGGGGATGGGGAGTTCGACGGCCGCCTTGGCGGTCTCGACCTCGCACACCACCTGGCCGTCGGTGACCGTGTCCCCGACCTGCACGTACCACTTGAGGATCTCGGCCTCGGTGAGCCCCTCGCCCACGTCCGGCATCTTGAACTCGCGCACGGAAGCTTCCGTCATCGTCGTCACGAAACCTTCCTCAGTACGCAAGGGCGCGGTCGACGGCGTCGAGCACCCGGTCCAGGCCCGGCAGATACTCGTCCTCCAGGCGCGCCGGCGGGTACGGGGCGTGATAGCCGCCGACCCGGAGCACCGGCGCCTCCAGGTGGTAGAAGCACCGCTCGGTGATCCGCGCGGCGATCTCCGCGCCGGAGCCGAGGAACACCGGCGCCTCGTGAACGACCACCAGACGGCGGGTCTTCTCGACCGAGGTCTGGATGGTGTCGAAGTCCAGCGGGGAGACCGACCGGAGGTCGAGCACCTCCAGCGACTTGCCCTCCTCGGCGGCCGCGTCCGCCACCTGCTGGCAGAGCTTGACCATCGGGCCGTACGCGGCCAGCGTCAGATCGGTGCCCTCGCGGACCACGCTCGCCCTGTGCAGCGGGCCGGGGATCAGCTCGGGGTCGACCTCGCCCTTGTCCCAGTAGCGCCGCTTGGGCTCGAAGTAGATCACCGGGTCGTCGCTCTGGATGGCCTGCTGCATCATCCAGTAGGCGTCCGAGGCGTTGGACGGGCTGACCACCTTCAGGCCGGCCACGTGCGCGAACAGCGCCTCGGGGGACTCGGAGTGGTGCTCGACCGCGCCGATGCCGCCGCCGTAGGGGATGCGGATGACGACCGGCATCTTGACCTTGCCCAGCGAACGGGCGTGCATCTTCGCGAGCTGGGTGACGATCTGGTCGTACGCCGGGAAGACGAAGCCGTCGAACTGGATCTCGACCACCGGGCGGTAGCCGCGGAGGGCGAGGCCGATCGCGGTGCCGACGATGCCGGACTCGGCGAGCGGGGTGTCGATGACCCGCTCCTCGCCGAAGTCCTTCTGGAGGCCGTCGGTGACCCGGAAGACACCGCCGAGCTTGCCGACGTCCTCGCCCATGACCAGGACCTTGGGGTCGGTCTCCAGCGCGCGCCGCAGCGATTCGTTGATCGCCTTGGCCAGAGCCATCTTCTCGGCCATGTCAGTTGCCCCCTTCCGCGTCCGCGAACGACGCCTGGTAGGCGGCGAACTGGGCGCGCTCCTCGTCGACGAGCGCGTGCCCGTCCGCGTACACGTTCTCGAAGATGGCGAAGCGGTCCGGGTCCGGCATGGCGCGGACCGCTTCCCGCACCCGCTTGCCCAACGCCTCGGACTCGCTCTCCAGTTCCGCGAAGAATCCCTCGTCCGCGTGGTTCGAGGCTTCCAGGTAGGCGCGCAGGCGCAGGATCGGGTCCTTCGCCTCCCAGGCGACGCGCTCGTCGTCGTGCCGGTAGCGCGTGGGGTCGTCGGAGGTGGTGTGGGCGCCCATCCGGTAGGTGAACGCCTCGACCAGGGTCGGGCCCTCGCCGTTGCGGGCGCGCTCCAGCGCCCAGCGGGTCACGGCGAGGCAGGCCAGCACGTCGTTGCCGTCGACCCGGACGCCGGGGAAGCCGTAGCCCTGGGCGCGCTGGTAGAGCGGGACGCGGGTCTGCTTCTCGGTGGGCTCGGAGATCGCCCACTGGTTGTTCTGGCAGAAGAACACGACCGGCGCGTTGTAGACCGCGGAGAAGGTGAACGATTCCGCCACGTCGCCCTGGCTGGACGCGCCGTCGCCGAAGTAGGCGATCACGGCCGAGTCGGCGCCGTCCTTGGCCACGCCCATCGCGTAGCCGGTGGCGTGCAGCGTCTGCGAGCCGATGACGATCGTGTACAGGTGGAAGTTGTTGCCGTTGGGGTCCCAGCCGCCGTTGTTCACACCCCGGAACATGCCGAGCAGGTTGGTCGGGTCGACCCCGCGGCACCAGGCGACGCCGTGCTCGCGGTAGGTCGGGAAGACGTAGTCGTCCTCGCGGGTGGCGCGGCCGGAGCCGATCTGGGCGGCCTCCTGGCCGAGCAGCGAGGCCCACAGGCCCAGCTCGCCCTGGCGCTGGAGGGCGGTCGCCTCCGCGTCGAAGCGGCGGGTGAGCACCATGTCGCGGTACAGACCGCGCAGCTCGTCGGGGGTGATGCCGGCGACGTAGGCGTCGAACTCGGCGTTCTTGACCCGCTTGCCCTCCGGCGTCAGAAGCTGCACCAGCTCGGGCTCGGTGCCCTGCTTCGCGGTGCTGCGGGTGCTGCGCCCGGTACCGGCGGTACCGGCCTTGCCTGCGGCGCTGCGTCGCGGCTTGCGCGCGGCACTGCTCTCCACGGTCACGTGTGCTCCTCCGTCGTTCCGGCCCACGGGGTTGCCGGTGAGCCTGGGTTCCCCCTTGCTCGGTCGGAGCCGGGGGGAGCGGCCACCTCTTCTCGACCACCGGGCACGGGGTGGGTGCCGCTCGGCCGGGAACAGGCGTGACAGGTGCCCCGGCGAGCGCCTGCGGCTTTTAACGTTACCCAGTGCTCCACATTTCTGTGAAACCCCACCTGACCTGCGATTTTGCTTGGATTTCCAAGTAAATCGGCAAGGCCCGGAAGTTGCCTGGTCACAGCCTTGCAGGAGGCCGGAGCAACGGCACGTTATCCCGCGCACCCAGCTCAAAGGAAGAGTCCCGGCGCGTCACCGGGGACGGCTGCGGATTTCTTTCGCGCCGCGCGCGAATTGCGCTCCGAAGAACGCCGGGCCGTTCACCGGGGCACGCCGGGTGACCGAATGCGACCACCGACGACTGCCTGTGACAACCCCCAGTTCAAGGGGGCTTTCCGTGCCCTAGCATCGGCGCGTGCAGCGCCTTCGTGTACCACCCGTCGTGCCCCACGCGCCCCCGCTGGGCACCTTGTTACCCCTGTACGGAGCCGGTACGGCCCTCGCCTGTGAACCGGTCGACCAGGGGCTGCTCAACCGGGGCTTCCGGGTGCGCACCACCCGGGGCCGGTACTTCCTCAAGCACCATTTCGACCCCGACACCGCCGACCCCGACGCCATCGAGCGCCGCCATCTGGCCACGAAGCGCCTCGCCGAGGTCGGCGTCCCGGCCGTCCCGCCGCTCACCCACCGCGAGGGCCGTACGGTCGCGGTCGTCGGCGGGCACGCCTACGCGCTGCACCCCTGGATCGAGGGCGGGCATCTGCACGGCGGCCAGCTCACCCGCTCCGAGAGCGCGCGCCTGGGCGCGCTGCTGGGCGCCGTGCACGCCTGCCTGGAGCGCGTGATGCCGCCCAAGGGGCGCACCCGGCCGGCCACGAGCCCGCACCCGGTGGAGAGCGCCGACCCGGCCGACACCTTCGCTCTCATCGACGACCTGCTCGGCCACGTCCACCGTCACAAGCCGGCCGACGCCTTCGACGACCTGGCCCGCCACCGCCTGCTGGAACGCCGGTCGCTGCTGGAGCAGCACACCCACCGCCGCCCGCCGCGCGGCGGCCCGGTGGGCTGGGTGCACGGCGACTTCCACCCGTTCAACCTGCTCTACCGGGGCGGTACCCCCGCCGCCATCGTCGACTGGGACCGCCTCGGGGTGCAGCCCCGCGCCGAGGAGGCGGTACGGGCCGCCGCGATCTTCTTCGTACGGCCCGCGGGGATGCTGGACCTGCCCAAGGCGCGGGCGTACGCGCGGGCGTACCGGCGCGCGGCGCGCGCCACCCCCTCGGAGCTGGCGGCGGCCGTACACCGGGTCTGGTGGGAGCGCCTGAACGACTTCTGGATGCTGCGCTGGCACTACGAGCGCGGGGACACCCGCGCCGACTGCCAGTTCCCGGCCGCCTCCGCGCTCGCGGTGTGGTGGACACGGGAGTACGACGCGGTGTGCGACGCCTTCACCGGCTGAGCCGCTTCGGCCCCGTCAGCCGACGGGCCCGTCCGGGCCCGTTCCGGGGGCCGGCGACGTCGGCATTCAAGTGCCGTTCGCGCCGGCCGCGTCCGCTCCGGCCGCCGCACCGGCGTCCGCACCGCCCGCACCGGCCGTGGTGCCCTGGTCGGTGCCGCCCGCGTTGCCGGTGCCGTCCGTGGTGCCCGCGTCCGTGCCGCCGCCGGACGCGTCGCCCGTGGCGGGCGGCGAGGTCTGCGGGGTGCTCGGCTGCTCGGAGGTCTGCGGGTCGGTCGGCTCGTCCGACGGCTTGGCCGTACCGGGGTCGGTCGGCCGGTAGGACGGGGTGTAGTCCGAGCCGTTGTTCCAGCCCGAGCCGCCCTGGGTGGCCGGGTCGTCCGTCGGCTCCTTGGAGGTGCCGCCGGTCGGCGTCTCGGACGCCTTGTCGTCCTTGTGCGTCCGGGAGTGCGTCGGGGTCGGCTTGGGGCCCTTGCCCTCGTCGCCGCCGGTGTTGTTCATCGCGAGCGCGACACCGGCCACGACCGCGACCAGGGCGAGCGCGGCCAGCACCAGGAGCTTGCCCCTGCCGCTGCCCTTGTTCCCGTGGCCCTCGAAACCGCCGTCGTCGCCGCTCCCGTACCCGCCGGGCAGGATCGGCTGCGGGATCTGCGTGGTGCCGCCGCCGTAGCCACCGGACTGGGGCATCACGGTGGTGCCCGCGTAGCCGCCGGGCGGGGTCGGCGCGCCCGCGACGGCGTCCACCGGGCCGGTGTTCCAGGTGCCGGAGTGGGCGCCCTGGTCGTACAGCATCTGCAGGCCGTACTGGATCAGGCCGCGCATCTCCTCGGCCGTCTGGAAGCGGTCGTCCGGCTCCTTGGCGAGGGAGCGCATGACCAGGCCGTCCAGCTCGGGCGGGCAGCCGGCGGTGACCTGCGAGGGCGGCACCGGCATGTCCTGGACGTGCTGGTAGACCACCGACAGCGGGGTCTCACCGGTGAAGGGGGGCCGCAGCGCGAGGAGTTCGTAGAGCAGGCAGCCGGTGGCGTACAGGTCGGAGCGGTGGTCGACGGCCTTGCCGAGCGCCTGCTCCGGGGAGAGGTACTGCGGGGTGCCCATGACCATGCCGGTCTGGGTCATCGTCGTGGAGGCGCCGTGCAGGGCGCGGGCGATGCCGAAGTCCATCACCTTGACCGCGCCGTTGTCGGTGATGATGACGTTGGCGGGCTTGATGTCGCGGTGCACGATGCCGTGCTGGTGCGAGTAGGCGAGCGCGTCCAGCACCCCGGAGACGATGATCAGGGCCTGCTCGGGGCCCGGCGCGTCCGCGTCGACCAGCAGCTCGCGGATGGTGCGGCCCTCGACCAGCTCCATCACGATGTACGGCACGGCCTGGCCGTTCACCTGGTCCTCGCCGGAGTCGTACACGGCGACGATCGAGTGGTGGTTGAGCCCGGCCACCGACTGGGCCTCACGCGTGAAGCGGGCCTTGGAGGTGGGGTCCTCGGCGAGGTCGGCGCGCAGCAGCTTGACCGCGACCGTACGGCCGAGCCGGACGTCCTCGGCCGCGAACACCTCGGCCATGCCGCCCCGGCCGAGGCGATGGGTGAGCCGGTAGCGGCCGTCGCCGACGAGCCCGCCGTTGCCCCAGTTCTCCGGCGCCTCCGCCATGCCGCCGCCGGCCGACGCCTCGGGGTCGGACGGGCCTTGGGCGCCGTGCGTCTGTGCCATCGGTCCTCGCCGTCGTTTCTGCCCGCGATGCGCGCGGTGTTGATACGGACTCCGTCGGCCACGCTACAGCCTCGCCGGTGGCCGCCGGTCCCGATCCGGCACCGGGACGGGCCCAGGACGGACCGGCCATGAAACCCGCAGCACAGGCCCACGTGCAAATTCCGTGCACCGGTCGTACGCCCGCTGTAACGCTTGCGCGACGCTTCTTTCGCGTACGGTCACGGAACGGGCACCGGGCTTGACGTGTCCGTGCCCTCGGGCAGACTTGGCCGGGAATGACACATTCGATCAAGGCGGGTGCCGAGCGGCGCGTGTCCGGTCGATGACGGCTCCGACGGGCCAGTGGGGGACACGGAACGATGAGCCAGGACGGCGCACAGGGCGGCCGGTACACGGGGCGGGCACTGGCCGGCGGCCGTTACCGGCTCCAGGACCTGCTCGGCGAGGGCGGCATGGCCGCCGTGCACCTGGCCCACGACGCGGTGCTGGACCGCCAGGTGGCCATCAAGACCCTGCACACCGAGCTGGGCCGGGAGCAGGCGTTCCGCGAGCGGTTCCGCCGCGAGGCCCAGGCCGTGGCCAAGCTCACGCACACCAACATCGTCTCCGTCTTCGACACCGGCGAGGACGAAGCGGACGGCATGCCCTACATCGTCATGGAGTACGTGGAGGGCCGCCCGCTCGGCTCCGTGCTCGCCGACGACGTACGGCAGTTCGGCGCGATGCCCGCCGACAAGGCCCTGAAGATCACCGCGGACGTGCTGGCCGCGCTGGAGATCAGCCACGAGAAGGGGCTGGTCCACCGGGACATCAAGCCGGGCAACGTGATGACCACCAAGCGCGGTGTGGTCAAGGTGATGGACTTCGGCATCGCGCGGGCCATGCAGTCCGGCGTCACCTCGATGACCCAGACCGGCATGGTGGTCGGCACCCCGCAGTACCTCTCCCCCGAGCAGGCCCTCGGCCGCGGCGTGGACGCCCGCTCCGACCTGTACTCGGTCGGCATCATGCTGTTCCAGCTGGTCACCGGCCGGCTGCCGTTCGACGCGGACTCCCCGCTGGCCATCGCGTACGCGCACGTCCAGGAGGAGCCGGTCGCGCCCTCCTCGATCAACCGCGCGCTGCCCCCGGCGGTGGACGCCCTGGTGGCCCGCGCGCTGAAGAAGAACCCCAACGAACGCTTCCCCACCGCCGAGGCCATGCGGGAGGAGTGCCTGCGGGTGGCCGCCTCCCTCCAGCAGGCGGCGCCCAGCATCGTGCCGGGCGCGGCTCCGGCGCAGAGCGGCTCGGGCGTGGGCTCGGCGGTGTTCCCGCCGATCGACCACACGGCCCCGCAGCCCCACCCCGGCCAGGTGCACCAGCCGTACCAGCCGACGCCCAACCCGTACGGCACCCCGCCCCCGTCCTACGGCTACCCGCAGCAGGGCGGCTACCCGACCCCGCCCGCGTACGGCGGGCAGCCGGCGCCCGCCTACGGGGGCCAGCCGGCGACGGCGGTACCCTCCTCCGGGAGCGGCGGCGGCCGGAACAACAAGCCGGTGCTGATCGGCGCGGTCGCGGTGGCCGCGGTGCTGATCGCGGGCCTGCTGATCGCGCTCAACATGAACAAGAAGGACGACACCACGACGGGCGGGGGCGGCTCCCCCAGTGCCTCCACGTCCTCGCACGCCGCCGGCTACCGGGGGCCGGACACCTCGCGCACGATCGACGACACCGAGTGCACCGAGCCGCAGGAGTCGTACAACGACGAGAAGAAGATCCGGCTGCCCGACTTCCGGTACAAGAACATCGACTCCGTGAAGGCGTGCTTCCAGGCCGCGAGCTGGCGGTACTCGGTGAAGAAGGAAGACAACAACACCTGGGGCGACGGCACGGTCCTCGACCAGTTCCCCGCGCCGGGCACGGATGTCGACCCGAAGACCATGGGCGAGGTCTCGCTGAGCGTCTCCACGGGCGAGCCGCCGCAGTAGTCGGCTTACGAGAAGGGCCCGGCGGACCGAATCCGCCGGGCCCTTCTGCTGTTCCGGGTCTCTACAGGTACGGTCCGCCCGAGCGGCCGCCGGTGTGCTGCTCCTCGGCGTCCTCCGGGACACTGCCGGGCGGGAGCGCGCGGCGCATCTGCTCCAACTGGGCGCGGGCGGCCATCTGCTGGGCGAACAGCGTGGTCTGGATGCCGTGGAAGAGGCCCTCCAGCCAGCCGACCAGCTGGGCCTGGGCGATCCGCAACTCCGCGTCACTCGGCGTCGCCTCGTCGGTGAAGGGCAGCGAGAGCCGCTCCAGCTCCGCCACCAGCTCGGGCGCGAGGCCGTCCTCCAGCTCCTTGACCGAGCTGGCGTGGATCTCCTTCAGCCGGACCCGGCTCGCCTCGTCCAGAGGAGCGGCGCGCACCTCCTCCAGCAGCTGCTTGATCATGCTGCCGATCCGCATGACCTTCGCCGGCTGCTCCACCTGGTCCGTCACCGGGATCTCGCGGGAACCCTCGTCCGTGCCGCCACCGAGCGCCATCCCGTCCTGGCCCACGACGAGGATCTGGGGGTTCTCGGGCGACCGTTCGTTCCTCGGCATCTCCATGCCGTCATTCTCTCGCACCCGCCCACCCCCTCACCGCCGCACCCCCGCATGCCGGTGATCCGGCGTCCCGCCCCCGACGGCCCAGCCCGGAATGCCAGGTGAGCCGTGGAATGTGAGGCTGGATTCCTTCTGCCCCGGCATTTCCCCGGAGGTCACCGACGTGACTCCATGGCTGCGACTCACGCTCCGCCTGGTGCGGGTGCTGCTCGTCCTGGCGGCGACGGCCGCGCCCGTCTGCACCACGGCCGCGTACGGCGCGGAGAGCGGTCCGCCGGGTTCCCCCACCCCCTCCGGTCGCTTCTCCGCCCCCGCCGTACGGGCCCGGAACGCCGCCGACACCGCCTCGCCGTCCCCGACCGTCTCCAAGCCGGCGCGGGCCGGGAGCCGGGGCGGGGAAGGACGGATGCGGCCGGGCCGGCCCGATCCGCCCGACCCGGCCCAGGACCCGTCGGGCAGCGCCACGCCCGCCACACCCGAGGCCGCCTACCTGGAGGAGCCGGAGACCGCCGACAGCCCCGCCGCGCCCACGCCGACCGCCACGTCCGCCCCGGCCTCCCGGCCCGCCGCCGTACGCCAGGGGGAGAGCACCGCGGCGCGGGCGCCGCGCGTCCTCCCCCTGGGCAGCGGGCTGGTGCTGCTGGGCCTCGGTCTCGCCATGGCGCGGCTGGGCCTGCGGCTGCGCAGCACCTGACGGGCGCTCCGGGGTCAGGCGCTCGGCGTGACCAGCAGCACCTTGCCGATGTGGCCGCTGCCCTCCACCACCCGGTGCCCCTCGGCCGCGTCCGTCATCGGCACCTCACGGTCGACGACGGGACGTACGACGCCCGATGCGATCAGCGGCCACACGTGCTCGCGCACCGCCGCCACGATGGCCGCCTTCTCGCTCAGCGGGCGGGCCCGCAGCGAGGTCGCGCTGACCGCGCCGCGCTTGCCCAGCAGCAGGCCGATGTTCAGCTCGCCCTTGGTGCCGCCCTGCATCCCGATGATCATCAGGCGCCCGTTGACGGCCAGCGTCTCCACGTTCCGGTCCAGGTACTTGGCGCCCATGTTGTCGAGGATGACGTCGGCGCCCTTGCCGTCCGTGGCCCGCGCGACCTCGGCCACGAAGTCCTGGTCGCGGTAGTTGATCAGGATGTCCGCGCCCAGCTCGGCGCAGAAGTCCAGCTTCTCCTTGGTCCCGGCGGTCACCGCGACCCGCGCCCCGATGGCCTTGGCCAGCTGGATCGCCATGGTTCCGATACCGCTGGAACCGCCGTGCACCAGCAGCAGTTCGCCGGGCCGGAGGTGGGCCAGCATGAAGACGTTGGACCAGACCGTGCAGGCCACCTCGGGCAGCGCGGCCGCCTGCTTGAGGTCGACGCCCTCGGGCACCGGCAGCAGCTGCCCGGCCGGGACGACGACCTTCTGCGCGTAACCGCCGCCCGAGAGCAGCGCGCACACCTCGTCGCCCACGGACCAGCCGGAGACACCGGGGCCGAGCGCGGCGATCCGGCCGGAGCACTCCAGACCGGGGTAGGCGGAGGCGCCGGGCGGCGGGTCGTAGTAGCCCTGGCGCTGCATGATGTCGGCCCGGTTGACGGCGCTGGCCACCACCTCGACCAGCACCTCGCCCTCGCCGGGCACCGGGTCGGGCACCTCGGTCCAGGTCAGGTTCTCGGGCCCGCCGGGTTCGGAAATCGTGATCGCATGCATGCCCGCGACGCTACTCCCCGACCGCGCCACAGGCCCGGCGGCCCGCTCAGTCGCCCGGCAGTGGACGCGCGTGCGGGGCGACATGCGCGGTGGGGCTGGCCCGGACGATGGTGATCAGCCGGTCGGTGAGCTGCAACTCCCCGACGGACGGGTCGTCATAGCCCAGCACCCGGTGCCCGCGTACGACGCTGACCACGAGGTCCTCCGTGTCGCGCGGACGGCGGCCCACCTCGGCGCGGACCACCGGGCGGTCGACGATGTCCAGGCCACTGCCCTGCTGGATCAGGTCCTCCATCACCATGCCGGCGGCGGGGCTGAGCACGGAGAGACCGAGCAGCCGGCCCGCCGCGCCGGAGCTGGTGATGACCGCGTCCGCGCCGGACTGCTTGAGCAGCGGGGCGTTCTCCTCCTCGCGGACACAGGCCACGATCTTCGCGCCCCGGTTGAGCTGGCGAGCCGTCAGGGCGACCAGCACGGCGGTGTCGTCGCGCTGCGGGGCGATGATGATCTGCCGGGCCTTGTGCAGCTCCGCGCGGCGCAGCACCTCACTGCGGGTCGCGTCGCCGGTCACGCCCGCGTATCCCTCGGCGGTGGCCGCCTCGATCGCCTTGGAACTGGGGTCGACCACGACGACCTGTTCCTTCTTCAGTCCGGTCGCGCAGACGGTCTGGATCGCCGAACGCCCCTTCGTGCCGAAGCCGATGACCACGGTGTGGTCGCGCAAGGTGGACCTCCAGCGATTGAGCCGCCATTCCTCACGGGTGCGTTCGGTGAGGACCTCCAGCGTGGTGCCGACCAGGATGATCAGGAAGAGCACGCGCAACGGGGTGATGACGAGAATGTTGATGAGCCGGGCACCGTCGCTGACCGGGGTGATGTCGCCGTACCCGGTGGTGGAGAGGGTGACCGTCGCGTAGTAGAACGCGTCGAGCAGGTCGACGGGACCGTCGGAGTTGTCGTGGTAGCCGCTGCGGTCCGCGTAGACGACGAACGCGGTGGCGACCAGCACCAGCAGCGCCATCACCAGGCGCTTGGCGACCTGGCGGATGGGGCGTTCCACGGCCTTCCTCGGGAGCTTCACCCGGGAGGGCACCAGATGTTCGCCGGCCTGGCGGGCTATGGCGTCGTGGCCCGGAAGTTTCACGTGAAACACACTCCGATTCCGGCCGTGTCCCACGGCAGGTCCAGCAATTCCAGTCCGGCGCCCTGCGCCGCCCCGCCCGGCGGGACGACGGCGAGCGCGTCGGCGGTGGCGATCCCGCGCAGCATGGCGGGCCCGCTGTAGTGCAGCGGCACGGCCCACTCCCCGCGCAGCGCCACGGGGACGAGCCGGGTGTCGTGCGCGTGTCCCTGCACCGCTTCCCTCAGTGGCATCCGGTACGGCTCGGGCGCCGGGTGGGCGGCCAGCGCCCGCAGCAGCGGCTCGGCCAGGGTGAGCAGCCCGGAGACGGCCGCGAGTGGGTTGCCGGGCAGCCCGACGAGGTGCTGGTCCGCCTTGGTACGGGCCAGCAGCATGGGGTGGCCGGGGCGCACCGCGACGCCGTCGACGAGGAGTTCGGCGCCGATCCGCTCCAGCGTGGGGTGGACGTGGTCCACGGGTCCGCCGGCGGTGCCTCCGGTGGTGACGATCAGGTCGGCGCGGGAGGTGGTGATCGCCCTGCGCAGCGCCTTGGCGTCGTCGCCGAGCCTGCGGACGGCGACGACCTCGGCGCCGAGCACGCGCAGCCAGGGCGCCAGCATCGGGCCGAGCGCGTCCCGGATCAGCCCGTCGTGCGGCAGCCCCTCCGTGAGGAGTTCGTCGCCGAGGACGAGGATCTCGGCACGCGGGCGCGGGACCACGGCGAGGGTGTCGTACCCGGCCGCCGCGGCGAGGCCCAGCACGGCCGGGGTGACCAGGGTGCCGGTGGGCAGCAGCTGGTCACCGCGCCGGCACTCCTGGCCGCGCGGGCGGATGTCCTGGCCGTGGCTCGTCTCGCCCGTGGCGTGCAGCCGGTCCTGGGGGCCGGTGCGGCCGTGCTCGCTGCGCAGGACGGCGGTGACGCCGGTGGGGACGCGGGCGCCGGTGGCGATCCGGACCGCCTCGCCGTCGGTGAGCGGCTCGGGGAGCGCGTGGCCGGCGAGCACGCCGCCGTCGCGGACCCGCCAGGGACCTGGGCCGGCCACCGCCCAGCCGTCCATGGCGGAGGTGTCGAAGGAGGGCAGGTCGCTGAGCGCTTCCAGGGGGGCGGCGAGGACCAGGCCGAGGGCGTCGGCCAGGGCGACGGAGGCGGCGGGGCGCTTCGTGGCCCGGCGGGCGGCCAGGGCGGCGATCTCGCGGGCCTCGGGCCAGGAGGTGGCGTGGTCGTGGAGGTGGGCGGGGGCCGTCCGGCCGGTCCGGTCGGTCCGGTCGGGTCGGGCCGCCTTCTCCAGCCGGTCTGCCCGGTCCGTCCGGCCTGTCCGGTCGTTTCCGGGTGCGCGGACGAGGGCCAGGGCTTCCTCCACGTCGAGGTCGTCGAGGGCGGAGGCGTCACCGGGCCCGGCGGGCGGTCCGGTATGGGTGCCGGAGGCGGTCATCCGGCGTCCGGGGCGGACCCGCCCCCGCTGTGCTCGGCTTCCCAGCGGATGGCGAGGTCGGCGACCTTCGCGGACGCCTCGGCGATGGACTCGGCGTCGCCCTTGCCCTGAGCGGCGGCGTAGCCGATGAGGAAGGTGGTGAGCGGGGCGGCGGGGCGGGCCACACCGTGGGCGACGTCACGGGCGGCGTCCAGCAGGACGCGGGTGTCGACGTCGAGCTCGATGCCCAGCTCGTTCTTGACTGCGGTGATCCATTCGTTCAGCACGTGCCCATGCTCCCTGATCCGTGCCCTGGCGTGGGCGATGTCTTCCCAGGTGTCGCAGTCGAAGGAGGCGAGCGGGTCGATGAGGCGCGTCAGGCGCAGGGCGCCGGTCAGGCGGCGCAGGGGCAGGCCGGTGAGGGTGCCTCGGCCGGTGTGCGCTGCGTGCTCGGCCTTGTCGGCGCGCTTGGCCTTGTCGGTGTGCTCGGCCTGGCCGGTGTGCTTGGCCCGGCCGGTGTGCTCAGCCTGGCCGGTGTGCTCGGCCTGGCCGGTGGCGAGGGCGGCGAGGGCGCCGCGCAGGGAGGCGGTGCGGTACGCGGCCACCAGCGGCTGGTCGCGGCCGTCGTCGTCGGTGAGCATCGCCCCGTCGGCGTCGCTGTCCCGCAGGGCGGCCAGCAGCCGGTGCACGGTGTCCGCGCCGAGGAACGGCAGGTCGGCGGAGAGCACCACCGCGTACTCCGCCGTGGTGAGCCGCAGCCCCGCGTCGAGCGCGGCGACGGGTCCGCCGCCGGCCGGCTCCTCCCGTGCCCAGCGCACCGGCCGGGCGGTGGCCCGGGGGTCGGCCACGACGACGGTGGTGGCCGCGTCGGCGCAGGCCGCCAGCACCCGGTCCAGCAGCGCCCGGCCGCCGACCCGGACGCCGGGCTTGTCGGCCCCGCCGAGCCGCCGCGCCCCGCCTCCGGCCAGCACGACGGCGTCGTACGGGGCACCGGCCCCCGGGCCGGACCCGCTGGTCTCGGGGGATGCGGGCGACGGGGGGCCGGCCGGGGCGTTGTCGGTCACCCTTCGAGTATGGCCGGTCGGCACTCGGGGGCGGACCCCGCCCGGCGGAACCGGCCGGCCGCTGTCACACGGTGCGCAGCAGTACGGCGGGCTGCTCCACGCAGTCCGCCACGTACCTCAGGAAGCCGCCCGCCGTGCCGCCGTCGCAGACCCGGTGGTCGAAGGTGAGCGAGAGCTGCACGACCTGGCGCACGGCCAGTTCGCCCTCGTGCACCCACGGCTTGGGGACGATGCGGCCGACGCCGAGCATCGCGGCCTCGGGGTGGTTGATGATGGGGGTGGAGCCGTCGACCCCGAAGACGCCGTAGTTGTTCAGCGTGAAGGTGCCCCCGGTGAGTTCACCCGGCGTCAGCCGTCCGGCGCGGGCGGCCTCGGTGAGGCGGGCGAACTCGGCGGTGAGCGACTCGGCGTCCCGCGTATGCGCGTCCCGGACGACCGGCACGACCAGTCCGCGCTCGGTCTGCGCGGCGAACCCCAGGTGCACACCGGGCAGTTGGACGACCTCGCGGGCCTCGGTGTCGACGTAGGAGTTCAGCTCCGGGAACCGGGCGAGGGCGGCAGCACAGATACGGGCGAGCAGGGCGACCAGGGAGATCTTCGGTGCCCCGGTCGCGTTCATCGCGGCCCGCGCGCGCAGGAGTTCGGTCGCGTCGGCGTCGACCCAGCAGGTGGCGTCCGGGATCTCCCGGCGGCTCCGGCTCAGCTTCTCGGCGACGGCCCCGCGCACGCCCTTGAGGGGGATGCGGGTGCCTTCGGAGGCTGCGGTGGGGGGTGCGGTGGTCGGGGGTGCGGTGGCTTCGACGCGGAGGGCCGCTTCGACGTCCGCGCGCAGGATGAGGCCGTCGGGGCCGGTGCCGCGCAGGGCGTGCAGGTCGACGCCGTTGTCCCGGGCGAGCTTGCGGACGAGGGGGGAGATGACGGGGACTGGCCCTTGGGGGGCGAGGGATTCCGGAGCGGCCGGCTCCGGGGTGAGGGTGGGTGCGGGCGCGGGTGCCGGGGCGGCCGGTGCGGTGCCGTTGGCCACCGTGAGCTGGGTGCGTACCCGGCGCCGGCGGCGGGCGGGGGCCTGGGTGCCGTAGCCGACCAGGACGTTGCCCGAGCCCTCGGCCTCGGCGGCGGGCTCTCCCGCCGGTCCTACGGCGGCGGCATCGGGGGAGCCGACCGCGACGGTGATCAGGGGTGCGCCGACGGGCAGTTCGGTGCCCTCCTCGCCGTAGCGGGCGGTGACCACACCGCCGTAGGGGCAGGGGACCTCCACCATCGCCTTGGCCGTCTCGACCTCGACGACCGGCTGGTCGATGGCGACCACGTCACCGACGGCCACCAGCCAGCGCACGATCTCCGCCTCGGTGAGCCCCTCGCCGAGGTCGGGCAGCTTGAACTCCAGTACCTGTGCCATCAGTTCTCCGCCTCCCACTGGAGGCGGGCCACCGCGTCCAGCACACGGTCGACACCGGGCAGGTGGTGCCGCTCCAGCATCGGCGGCGGGTAGGGCAGGTCGAACCCGGCCACGCGCAGCACCGGTGCCTCCAGATGGTGGAAGCAGCGCTCGGTGATCCGGGCCGCGATCTCGCCGCCGGGACCGCCGAACCCGGTCGACTCGTGCACGACGACCGCGCGGCCGGTGCGCCGGACGGAGGCGCAGACCGTCTCGTCGTCGAAGGGCACCAGCGAGCGCAGGTCGACGACCTCCAGGTCCCAGCCCTCGGCGCGGGCGGCCTCGGCGGCCTCCATGCACACCGGGAGGGACGGGCCGTAGGTGATCAGGGTGGCGCTGGTGCCGGGGCGCCGGACGACCGCGCGCCCGATGGGCTCCACCTCGGTGGGGTGGTCGGCGTTCCAGGTGTCCTTGGACCAGTAGAGCCGCTTGGGCTCCAGGAACACCACGGGGTCGTCGGAGGCGATGGCCTGCCGCAGCAGCCCGTAGGCGTCGGCGACCGTGGCCGGGGTGACGACGTGCAGGCCGGGGGTGGCCATGTAGTACGCCTCGGAGGAGTCGCTGTGGTGCTCGACGCCGCCGATGCCGCCGCCGTAGGGGACACGGACCGTGATCGGCAGGGGCATACGGCCCCGGGTGCGGTTGCGCATCCGGGAGACATGGCTGACCAGCTGCTCGAACGCCGGGTAGGCGAACGCGTCGAACTGCATCTCCACCACGGGCCTGAGGCCGTACATGGCCATGCCGACGGCGGCGCCGAGGATGCCCGCCTCGGCCAGCGGGGTGTCCGTGCAGCGGTCCTCGCCGAACTCGGCGGCGAGCCCGTCGGTGACCCGGAAGACACCGCCGAGGGTGCCGACGTCCTCGCCCATGACATGGACGGCGGGGTCGGCGGCCATCGCGTCGCGCATCGCGCGGGTGAGGGCCTGCGCCATGGTGGCGGGCTTGACGGCGACGGTGGTCATCGCGGGTCGCCTTCCTGGTCGTCCTGTTCGGCGGCCAGCTCGGTCCCGAGCAGCGCGCGCTGCTCGCGGAGCTGCGCGGTGGGCTCGGCGTACACGTGGTCGAAGAGGTCCATCGGGTCGAGCCGGGGGTCCTGGTTCATGCGTTCGCGCAGGTCGGCGGCCATCGCCTCGGCGTCCTGCCGGACCGCGTCGATCGCCTCCTCGTCCAGCAGCCCGCGTGCGGTCAGCTCGCGTTCCAGCAGCTGGACCGGGTCGTGCCGCCGCCACGCCTCGACCTCGTCGTCCTCGCGGTAGCGGGTCGCGTCGTCGGCGTTGGTGTGGGCCTCCACGCGGTAGGTCACCGCCTCGACCAGGGTCGGGCCGCCGCCCGCGCGGGCGCGTCGTACCGCCTCGCTGAGCACCTCGTGCACCGCGACCGCGTCGTTGCCGTCGACCAGGCGGCCCGGCATGCCGTACCCGACCGCCTTGTGGGCGAGGGAGGGCGCGGCGGTCTGCTTGGCGAGCGGGACGGAGATCGCGAAGCCGTTGTTCTGCACCAGGAAGACGACCGGGGCCTGCCAGACGGCGGCGAAGTTCAGCGCCTCGTGGAAGTCGCCCTCGCTGGTGCCGCCGTCGCCGACCATGGCGAGCGCGACCACGTCGTCCCCCTTGAGCCGCGCGGCGTGCGCGAGGCCCACCGCGTGCGGCAACTGGGTGGCGAGCGGGGTGCTGAGCGGGGCCACGCGGTGGGTGTGCGGGTCGTAGCCGGTGTGCCAGTCGCCGCGCAGCAGGGTGAGCGTCTCCACCGGGTCGACGCCCCGGGCGACCACCGCGAGGGTGTCGCGGTAGCTGGGGAAGAGCCAGTCGCGCTCCTCCAGGGCCAGGGCGGCGGCGACCTCGCTCGCCTCCTGTCCCGTGCTGGAGGGGTACACGGCGAGCCGGCCCTGTTTGGTGAGCGCGGTCGCCTGCGTGTTGTAGCGACGGCCGCGGACCACCTGGGCGTAGAGCCGGCGCAGCAGGTCCGGGTCGGCATCGGCGGCCGCGCCGGTGCCGAGGACGCGATGGGGCTCGGCGTCGGGCAGCAGCGGCGCGGGGTCCGTGCGGGGCTGCCAGGCGGGCGGCGGCGATGGCCGGTACGCGCCCTGCTGCTCCATGACCGTCATGACGGCACCTCCTCGTGGGAGCGGCTACGAGAGGCGGGTCGGCTGTGACCCGTCTCACCTACCGATTGTTCGGTCGTCGGCGCATTTTGGCTACTGGCCCCCTCAGGCTGTGGACAAACGGTTTTGCACAGCCTGGAATGAATGCAGGACGTCCACGGCGATGAAGCGGGGGGACATGACGCCTGAACAAATGGCCCAGGCGGCGGAGGCGCATGGCGCACCCCCGCCCCGCCCGCTGGATGCCATAGATCAGGACATCCTCAAGATCCTCCAGGCGGACGGCCGCGCCTCGATACGGTCGGTCGCCGAGCGGGTCCACGTCTCCCGCGCCAACGCCTACGCGCGGATCAACCGACTGGTGGAGGACGGGGTGATCCGGGGCTTCGGCGCCCGGGTCGACCACGAGCGGGCCGGGCACGGCACCTCGGCGTACATCACGCTCAACATCGTCCAGAACACCTGGCGCACGGTCCGGGAACAGCTTCGCCGCCTGCCCGGCGCATCCCACATGGCGCTGGTCGGCGGCGACTTCGACGTGCTGCTGCTGGTGCACACGCCGGACAACAGGGCGCTGCGCGAGCTGGTGCTCACCCGGCTCCAGTCGATCCCCGAGGTGCTCGGCACCCGCACGCTGCTGGTGTTCGAGGAGGAGGACCTGGAGCCGGACGCGTGACCTCTACTCCTCACGGAGCCCGGCGAAGACCAGCCGCACCACCGCGTCGGCCACCTCGCGCCCGCCGGCCCCGCCCGTCTCGGGCCGGTACCACTCCACGATGGAGTTGATCATTCCGAAGACCAGCCGGGTCGCCAGCCGGACCTCCACGTCCCCCCGCACGTCCCCGTCCTCGGCGGCCGCCCGCAGCAGGGCGGCCACCCGGTGGTCGAAGTCCCGGCGCCGCTCCAGCGCCCACCGCTCCGCCTCGGTGTTGCCCCGGACGCGCAGCAGCAGCGTCACGTAGGGCAGCTCGGCTATGAGCACCTCGACCATGCGCCGTACGACGTGCTCCAGCCGGTCCACCGGCCGCCCCACGCGCGCGTGCTCCTCGTCGAGGATGGCGAACAGCCCGTCCAGCGCCCGGCTGACGGCCCGGCGCAGCAGTTCCTCCTTGCCGCTGACGTGGTGGTAGATCGAGGACTTGGAGATGCCCGCGGCCCGGGAGAGGTGCTCCATGGAGGTGCCGTCGTAGCCGCGCTCGTTGAACACCCCCACGGCGACCGAGAGCAGGGTCTCGGGGGTGTACGTGTCGCGCCTGGCGGTGGTCATGAGGTGCCCTCCCGCTTGTCGGTGGCGTACGCGTGGCGGTAGAGCGCGAGGGACGGCGCGTACCGGCCGGAGGGGTCGCGCAGGTGCAGGTCGTCCAGCAGCTCGTACGCCCAGCTCCGGCCGAGCCTGCGGCTCCACTCGAAGGGCCCGAGGGGGTAGTTGACGCCCAGGCGCATCGCGGTGTCGATGTCCTCCTCGGTGGCCACGCCCTTGGCGACGGCGTCGTGCGCGAGGTCGACGATGCGGGCGACCGCGCGGGCGACGATCATGCCGGGCACGTCCCCGATGACGCTGACGTCCTTGCCGAGCGCCTGGAAGAGGCCGATGGCCTCGGCGAGGGTGCGCGGCGAGGTGTCCTGGGAGGCGGAGAGCGCGATCCGGGTGGCGGCGCGGTAGTCGAGGGCGAGGTCGAAGTAGACGACGTCCCGGAACTCCACGGCGGTCTGGCCGTCGGCGAGGACCAGTTGGCCGCCGCTCGGCAGGGCCAGCCGGCTGCCCTGGTCCTCGCCCTCCTCGTGGACGGCGATGCCCGCCTCGCGGATCAGCGGGAGCAGCCCGGCGGCCGGGCCGAGATCGCCCTCGACGGTGACGTGCGCCGGGGGCTTCTCCTTCTCGGCGGTGTGCGGCTCGGGACGCTCGGCGTCCTCGGCGTAGTCGAACCAGCCCTGACCGCTCTTGCGGCCGAGCCGGCCCGACTCCACCAGCCGGCGCTGGGCGAGCGAGGGCGTGAAGCGGACGTCCTGGAAGAAGGAGCTCCACACCGAGTGGGTGACGGATTCGTTGACGTCCTGCCCGATGAGGTCGGTCAGCTCGAAGGCGCCCATGCGGAAGCCGCCGCTCTCGCGCAGCACCGCGTCGATGGTGGCCGGGTCGGCGCCCTGGGCCTCCAGCACGGCGAACGCCTCGGCGTAGAAGGGCCGGGCGATCCGGTTGACGATGAAACCGGGGGTGTCCGCGCAGGCCACCGGGGTCTTCCCCCAGGCGCGGGCGGTCTCGTACGCGCGCGTGACGGACGTGACGTCGGTGGCGTACCCGGAGACGACCTCCACCAGGGGCAGCAGCGGGGCCGGGTTGAAGAAGTGCAGGCCCAGGAAGCGGTCCGGGGAAGCGAGCGCGCCGCCGACGGCGGTCACCGACAGGGAGGAGGTGTTGGTGGCGAGGAGGCAGTCCTCGGAGACGATGCCCTCCAGCTCCCGGAACAGCTCCTGCTTGACGTCCAGCCGCTCCAGCACGGCCTCCACGACGAGCGCGCAGTCGGCCAGCCCGGTCAGGTGCTCGACGGGCGTGAGCCTGGCGCGCGCCGCGTCCCGCTCGTCCGCGCCGAGCCGGCCCTTGGCCACGAGCCGGTCGAGACGGGCACCGATGGCCTCGGCGGCCTCCCGCGCCCGGCCGGGCACCGCGTCATGCAGCAGAACCGGGTGGCCGGCACTCAGCGCGACCTGGGCGATGCCCTGGCCCATGGTGCCGGTGCCGACCACGGCCACGGGGCTGCTGAGGTCGATAGCTGTCATGTGCGCGATCCTCCCGCACGACGTTGTCCACAGATGCGGCGGACCCCCTTGTCCCGACCGATCGTTCGGTTACTCTAGCCCTGACCGCCCGCGGCCCACCACCGTCCGGCGGAAGGCTCCGCGGGCCGCGCCCGCCGCAACCCTGCCGTCTCTTCAAACCCCCAGGTCACGAGCTCGACGACGAGTTCACGCAGACGAGGAGTTGGTCCCGGATGACCGCCCGACCGACCGCACACGAGCTGATCGCCACGCACCGCCCCACCCTCGACCAGGCCCTTGAGGCGATCCGCACCCGCGCGTACTGGTCCCCGCACCCCGAGCACCCCAAGGCGTACGGCGAGCACGGCAGCCTGGACGCGGCCGCGGGCAAGGCCGCCTTCGACGCCCTCCTCGGCACCCGTCTGGAGCTGGACCAGCCCGGCACGGACGACTGGGTGGGCGGCGAGGTCTCGCCGTACGGCATCGAGCTGGGCGTGAGCTACCCGCACGCCGACCTGGACGTACTGCTCCCCGCGATGCGCGCCGGGCAGGCCGCCTGGCGCGACGCGGGCCCGGAGACACGCGCGGCGGTCTGTCTGGAGATCCTCAAGCGGATCAGCGACCGGACGCACGAGTTCGCGCACGCGGTCATGCACACGAGCGGCCAGGCGTTCATGATGGCGTTCCAGGCTGGCGGCCCGCACGCCCAGGACCGCGGCCTGGAGGCGGTGGCGTACGCGTACGCGGAGCAGACGCGCACGCCGGAGACGGCGGAGTGGAGCAAGCCGCAGGGCAAGCGCGACCCGCTGACGCTGACCAAGACCTTCACGCCGGTCCCGCGCGGCGTCGCCCTGATGATCGGCTGCAACACCTTCCCGACGTGGAACGGCTATCCGGGCCTGTTCGCCTCCCTGGCGACCGGCAACGCGGTCCTGGTCAAGCCGCACCCGCGCGCGGTGCTGCCGCTGGCGCTCACCGTCCAGGTGGCCCGCGAGGTGCTGGCCGAGGCCGGGTTCGACCCCAATCTGGTGGCGCTGGCCGCCGAGCGGCCGGGTGAGGGCATCGCCAAGGCCCTCGCCACCCGCCCCGAGATCCGCATCATCGACTACACCGGCTCCACCGCCTTCGGCGACTGGCTGGAGGCCAACGCCCGCCAGGCGCAGGTCTACACCGAGAAGGCCGGCGTCAACACGGTGATCGTGGAGTCCACCGACGACTACCAGGGCATGCTGGCCAACCTCGCCTTCTCGCTCTCCCTGTACAGCGGCCAGATGTGCACCACCCCGCAGAACCTGCTGATCCCGCGCGAGGGCATCAGCACCGACGCGGGCCACAAGTCCTTCGACGAGGTGACCGCCGACCTCGCCCGCGCCGTCGACGCCCTCCTCGGGGACGACGCCCGCGCCAACGCCCTGCTGGGCGCCATCGTCAACCCGGATGTGAAGGCCCGTCTGGAGGCCGCCGCCGACCTCGGTGAGGTCGCCCTCGCCTCCCGCGAGGTCACCAACCCGGACTTCCCGGACGCGGTGGTGCGCACCCCGGTGATCGTGAAGCTGGACGCCGCCAAGCCGGACGACGAGGCCGCCTGCCTCGGCGAGTGCTTCGGCCCGGTGTCCTTCGCGGTGGCCGTCGACTCGGTCGCCGACGCGGTGGACCTGCTGCGGCGCACCGTCCGCGAACAGGGCGCGATGACCGTCGGCGCCCACACCATCGACCCGGAGGTCGCGCGGGCCGTCGAGGAGGTCTGCCTGGAGGAGCCCGCCCAGCTCTCCCTGAACCTGACCGGCGGGGTCTACGTCAACCAGACCGCCGCCTTCTCCGACTTCCACGGCTCCGGCGGCAACCCGGCGGCGAACGCGGCCCTCACCGACGGCGCGTACGTGGCCAGTCGCTTCCGCGTGGTGGAGGTCCGCAAGGAGGTGTGAGCCGGGGCTCAGGCGGCGCGCAGGCTCCAGTGGTACAGCGTCATGGCCACGCTGGTGGCCAGGTTGTAGCTGGAGACCTGCGGCCGCATGGGCAGCGCCAGCAGCCGGTCGGCACGGGCCCGCAGCGGCGCCGAGAGCCCGCTGCGCTCCGAGCCGAACGCGAGCACCGCGTCGTCGGGCAGCTCGGTCCGCCGGATGTCGTCGCCCTCGGGGTCGAGGGCGAACAGCGGGCCGGCCGGCAGTTCGTCTACACCGAGGCGCTCCACGGCGGTGGCGAAGTGCAGCCCCGCCCCGCCGCGCACCACGGTGGGGTGCCAGGGGTCCAGCGTGCCGGTGGTGACGACCCCGGTCGCGCCGAACCCGGCGGCCAGCCGGATCACCGCGCCCGCGTTGCCGAGGTTGCGCGGCTCGTCCAGCACCACCACGGGCGCGGTGCGCGGCAGGTGGGCCAGCGCCTTGAGGTTGGCCTCACGGGACGGCCGTACGGCGAGCGCGGCCACGCCGGTCGGGTGCGGGCGGGGCACCAGGGAGGCGTACACCGCCTGGGGCACCTCGGTGAGCAGGGCGTCCAGCGGGTCCCTGACGTCCCCGGCGAGTTCACCGGCGAGGGCGAGCGTGGCCTCCCGGTCGGTGGTGACCGCCACGGGCACCTCGGCCCCGAAGCGCAGCGCGTGCTTGAGGGCGTGGAAGCCGTCCAGCAGCACGGCGTCCGCGGCGCGCTCGCGCCAGCGGTTCAGGGGGTCGGTCATGCCCTGAACCCTACGTGCCCGGCGGTGGACTCCTCCGGGGCGCGGGGCGGGGGCACCCGGCCCGTTCCGCCGCGCCGTGCCAGCCGTCCACGCGCGCGTGCGGCCCAGCCGCCGAGCAGCAGCAGGAAGGCGGTGGGCAGGAAGACGGCGTCCGCCGTGATCATCGCCAGCGAGAAGAAGGGCAGTCCGAGGACGACGGCGATCACCGCGTGCTCGGTCATCATCAGCACCAGCAGGACGTTCTTGACCCGCCGGTTGAACAGGGTGAAGGGGAAGGCGACCTGCACCATGACCGTCCCGTAGGTCACGATCGTCATCAGGACGCCGCTGGCGGACATCAGGTCGGCGAGGGCGGGCCAGGGCGAGAAGTAGTCCAGGTGCAGCGGGTAGTAGACGGCGGTGCCGTCCTGCCAGCGCGAGCCCTGGATCTTGTACCAGCCGGCCGTGGCGTAGATCAGGCACGCCTCCGCCATGATCACGACGAGACCGGCGTTGTGCAGCACGTTCGCCAGCACGTCGAGCAGCATCCGGGGCTCCCTCGACCGCGTCCAGCGGCCCGCCACCCACCACAGGCCGAGCCCGGCCCACGCCGCCCACAGCAGCGCGGGCACCAGCCAGCTCCCGCCGAACCGGCCCGCCACCGTAGCCGTGACCAGTACAGCGCCGGACAGCGCCCACAGCACCGGGCCCACCCGGTCGGCGGGAACACGCTCCCCACGCGCGCGTGCCGCCTCCGACCGCGCGGCCCGGCGCGCGTCCAGCGACCAGACCTGGCCGCAGCGGGTGAACACCAGATAGAAGGACATCAGGTGCAGCACGTTGTCGCCGCCGTCCCCCATGAACACGCTGCGGTTCTGGAGCGACAGCACGCCCACCATGAACAGCACCGAGGCGGTCCGGGTGCGCCAGCCGACCAGCAGCGCGGCACTCGCCAGGACCGCGAAGAGGTAGCAGAGCTCGAACCAGAGCCGGCTGTCGGACCACATCAGCGCCGTGAAGGCGTGGTTGCCGTCGATGAGCTGACGGGCCAGGTTCCAGCTCCAGGGCCCGGCCGGCCCGTACAGCTCCTGCCGGTGCGGAAACTCGCGCAGCAGGAACAGCAGCCAGGTCGCGGCGAACCCGATCCGGATCACGGCGGTCTGGTACGGGCCGAGGGCAGCGCTCGTGACGCGCTCGACGCCACCGGCGAAGGTCCGGGCGACGTTCTGGGAGAGCCGGTTCATCGTGCACCCGCCTCGGTCTCGTCACCGGTCACCGTCCACCAGGGCAGCACACGGTAGGCGGGGCTGGTGGAGACCTTCTCCCGGCTCCAACCGGGCGGAGGGACATTGACGGTGCGGGAGCGCACTTGCACGCGCTCGATGGTTCCGGCGCGGTCGAGGCCCTCGTCCCGCAGCAGGCGCAGCACCACTATCCGGCGCACGTACTGCTCGGCGAGCGCCCCGCGCACGCCCACGGGGCGGTTGTCGGTGCCGTGGGTGGTGCCGTAGAAGTCCCAGGCGCGGCGCAGTTCGTTCTGCTGGGTGTGGCTGGGCAGCAGGTTGCCGTCGATGGCGGCGCCGTCCTCGGCGGACAGGTCGGTCCAGCCGGTGGTGCGCGGCTCCCCGTCCCCGCCCCGGACCTGGGCGCGTACCTGTACGGCGACGTTCTGTTGCAGCGGGTTGGGCGCGAACAGCTTCCAGTTCTGCTCGAACTCCGGGTACACCCATCCCTCCACCGCCTTGGCGTGCTGCTTGCTCACGGGGTTGGCGGGGGCGAGGCTCAGGAACACCATGCCGAGGTGCACGGCGGCGACGGCCGCGACGACGGCGAGCGCGCCGCCCGCGACGAGGCGGTAGCGGGGGGAGAGGGCGGCGAGTCCGGCGCGCGGGGCCGGTTCCGCCGCGCGATCGCGTCCGGTCTCCTCGGATTCGGTGTGCTCGGACCCGCTGTCCTCGTCCGGTGTGCCGGGGTTGCCCGCGCGACGCGCCCCGGCCGGGCCCTCCGGCCCGCTCAGGGCCTCCGGCTCCTCGTCGTACGCGTCCATCCCCGCCCCGTCCCGCTTCCGCTCCGGCATCGACGCGCCCGTCACGGGGCGCCCCCTGGTCCTCGGACGCCTTTGCTTCCGCTTGGCACCCGCACGGAACGGTACTCAGCCCCACCCGCCCCGCGCAGCCCCGGGCCCGGTGGGAACGCGGACCGGCCACGGAGGTTTTCCACAGGTGCGCGGCCGCGCTGTCCACAGCGGTTGACACCCGACGACGCCCCGGCACACCATTGACACGCACGAACCGAACGATCGGTCGGGGCGTGTTTCCGGCAGAGTCCTAGGTCAGGGGGACCGCATGGCCACAGCAGCCGCGCCTCGCACGGACCGCACACCCGCGGACGGCGCACCCGGCGCCACCGCGGACACCGCGGCGCACCAGCACGCCTTCGACACGGCGGTGGCCGCCGAGGAGCGCATCGAGCCACGCGACTGGATGCCGGACGCCTACCGCGCCACCCTCGTCCGCCAGATCGCCCAGCACGCGCACTCCGAGATCATCGGCATGCAGCCCGAGGCGAACTGGATCACCCGCGCCCCCAGCCTGCGCCGCAAGGCGATCCTGATGGCCAAGGTCCAGGACGAGGCGGGCCACGGCCTCTATCTCTACAGCGCCGCCGAAACCCTCGGCACCAGCCGCGAGGAGCTGCTCGACAAGCTGCACAGCGGCCGCCAGAAGTACTCCTCGATCTTCAACTACCCCACCCTGACCTGGGCCGACGTGGGCGCCATCGGCTGGCTGGTGGACGGCGCCGCCATCACCAACCAGGTCCCGCTGTGCCGCTGCTCCTACGGCCCGTACGCCCGCGCGATGGTCCGCATCTGCAAGGAGGAGTCCTTCCACCAGCGCCAGGGGTACGAGCTGCTGCTCGCCCTGAGCCAGGGCACCCCCGAGCAGCACGCCATGGCGCAGGACGCGGTCGACCGCTGGTGGTGGCCCTCGCTGATGATGTTCGGGCCGCCCGACGACACCTCCCAGCACTCGGCCCAGTCCATGGAGTGGAAGATCAAGCGCCACTCCAACGACGAACTGCGCCAGCGCTTCGTCGACATCGCCGTCCCCCAGGCCGAATCCCTCGGCCTCACCCTCCCCGACCCGGACCTCAGGTGGAACGAGGAGCGCGGGCACCACGACTTCGGCGCCATCGACTGGACCGAGTTCAAGGAAGTCCTCAAGGGCAACGGCCCCTGCAACGAACAGCGCATCACCCAGCGCCGCCGCGCACACGACGAGGGCGCCTGGGTCAGGGAAGCGGCCGCCGCCCACGCGGCCAGACACGCCGGGGACACCGGCCGGACAGGAGCGACGCGCGCATGACCCACACCGACTGGCCCCTGTGGGAGGTCTTCGTCCGCTCCCGCCGCGGCCTCTCCCACACCCACGCCGGCAGCCTGCACGCGCCCGACGCGGAGCTGGCCCTGCGCAACGCCCGTGACCTCTACACCCGGCGCGGCGAGGGCGTCTCCATCTGGGTCGTCCCGGCCACCGCCGTCACCGCCTCCTCGCCCGACGAGAAGGACCCCTTCTTCGAGCCCTCCGCCGACAAGCCCTACCGGCACCCGACCTTCTACGAGATCCCGGAAGGGGTGAAGCACCTGTGACCGCCACCGTCCCCGCCACCGCCGCGCTGGCCCTCGGCGACGACGCCCTGGTGCTCTCCCACCGCCTCGGGGAGTGGGCCGGCCACGCCCCCGTCCTGGAGGAGGAGGTCGCCCTCGCCAACATCGCGCTCGACCTGCTCGGCCAGGCCCGCGTGCTGCTCTCCATGACCGGCGACGAGGACGAGCTGGCCTACCTCCGCGAGGAACGCGCCTTCCGCAACCTCCAGTTGGTCGAGCAGCCGAACGGCGACTTCGCCCACACCATCGCCCGGCAGCTCTACTTCTCCACCTACCAGCACCTGCTGTACGCCGAACTGGCCTTGCGGGAAGGCCCGTTCCAGCCGCTGGCCGGCAAGGCGGTCAAGGAGGTCGCCTACCACCGCGACCACGCCGAGCAGTGGACCGTGCGCCTCGGCGACGGCACCGAACTCAGCCACGACCGGATGAGCCGGGCCTGCGAGGCGCTGTGGCGCTTCACCGGCGAGATGTTCCAGCCGGTCCCCGGCGTGGACGTCGACTGGGCCGCCCTGGAGGCCAGTTGGCTCGCCTCCGTCACCGAGGTGCTCGGGCGCGCCACCTTGAGCGTGCCCGAGGGTCCCCGCACGGGCGCGTGGGCGGCGGGCGCGGGCCGGCAGGGTCTGCACACCGAGCCGTTCGGACGGATGCTCGCCGAGATGCAGCACCTGCACCGCAGTCACCCGGGGGCGACATGGTGACCGCCACCGCGCTGGAGACCGAGCTGCTGGAGCTGGCCGGCTCGGTGCCCGACCCCGAACTCCCCGTGCTCACCCTGCACGAGCTGGGCGTCGTGCGCGCCGTGCACCTCACCGGCACCGGCGCGGTCGAGGTCGACCTCACCCCGACCTACACCGGCTGCCCGGCGGTGGAGGTGATGAGCGCGGACATAGAACAGATCCTGCGCGCCCACGGCATGCGGGAGGTGACCGTCCGCACGGTCCTCACCCCCGCCTGGTCCACGGACGACATCACCCCCGAGGGCCGCCGCAAGCTCCAGGAGTCCGGCATAGCCCCGCCGCGCACCCAGCACCCCTCGGGACCGGTCACCCTGACCCTCGGCCCGACCCGCACCGGCGACGCCGGCGACGCGGAGAGGGGTGCGGCACCGGAGGCCATCCGCTGCCCCCACTGCGACTCCGCCGACACCGAGCTGCTGAGCCGCTTCTCCTCCACGGCCTGCAAGGCGCTGCGCCGGTGTCTCACCTGCCGTGAACCCTTCGACCACTTCAAGGAGTTGTGATGGCACGCTTCCACCGGCTCCGGGTGGCCGAGATCGAGCGGCTGACCGACGACTCGGTCGCCGTCACCCTCGCCGTACCGCCCGAGCTGCGCGAGGAGTACCGGCACAAGCCGGGCCAGCACCTCACCCTGCGCCGCCGCGTGGACGGCGGGGACATCCGCCGCACCTACTCCATCTGCTCCCCGGCCCCCGACCCGGCCGGGCCAGGACCGGGCACGCTGCGGGTGGGCGTGCGGCTGGTCGACGGGGGCGTGTTCTCGACGTACGCGTTCAAGGAGATCGCCGCCGGGGACGAGCTGGAGGTGATGACCCCGGCCGGGCGCTTCACCCTGGACCCGGCGCCGGGTCTCTTCGCGGCCGTCGTCGGCGGCAGCGGCATCACCCCGGTGCTGTCGATCGCCGCCACGCTGCTGGCCCGCGAGCCGGGCGCGCGGTTCTGTCTGATCCGGGCCGACCGTACGGCCGCCTCGACCATGTTCCTGGAGGACGTGGCGGACCTGAAGGACCGTTACCCGGAGCGGTTCCAGCTGGTGACGGTGCTCTCCCGCGAGGAGCAGCAGGCGGGCCTGCCCTCCGGCCGCCTCGACCGGGACCGGCTCACCGGCCTGCTGCCCGCGCTGCTCCCCGTGGACCAGGTCAGGGGCTGGTTCCTGTGCGGCCCGTACGGCCTGGTGGAGGACGCGGAACGGGCCCTGCGCGGCCTCGGCGTGGACCGCTCCGGAATCCACCAGGAGATCTTCCACGTGGACGGCGGCACCGCCCCGGCCATCACCGCTCCGGCAGCCGCCCACAGCACGGTCACCGCCCGCCTCGACGGCCGCGGCGGCAGCTGGCCGGCCCAGCAGGGCGAGTCCCTCCTGGACACCGTCCTGCGCAACCGCCCCGACGCCCCCTATGCCTGCAAGGGCGGCGTCTGCGGCACCTGCCGCGCCTTCCTGGTCACCGGCGAAGTCCGCATGGACCGCAACTTCGCCCTCGAACCCGAGGAAACCGAAGCCGGCTACGTCCTCGCCTGCCAGTCCCACCCCATGACAGAGAAGGTGGAGGTGGACTTCGACCGCTGAGCGGGGTCCCTGGACGCGGGGTCCCTAGATCACGACCCCGGCCTGCCCCGCGTCCGTCACGACCGGGCGGCCCGCGGCCTCCCAGTGCTTCATGCCGCCGTCGATGTTGACCGCGTCGATGCCCTGCTGGACGAGGTACATGGTGACCTGGGCGGAGCGGCCGCCGGAGCGGCAGATGACGTTGACGCGGCCGTCCTGGGGGGCGGCCTCGGTCAGCTCGCCGTAGCGGGCGACGAACTCGCTGATCGGGATGTGCAGCGCCCCTTCGGCATGACCGGCCTGCCACTCGTCGTCCTCGCGGACGTCCAGCAGGAAATCGCCGTCCTTGAGGTCCGTGACCTCGACCGTGGGCACACCAGCTCCGAAACTCATGCCCCCGACGCTACCCGAAGCGCCGCACGCGACGCCGGGCGTCACTCCTGCGTCAGCAGCGCCGCGAGGTCGGACTCCCGGCGGGCGATGTCGCCGTGCAGCCGGTCGGCGATCTCGGTGAGGAGGCTGTCGGGGTCGTCCGGGGCGAGGCGGAGCATGCCGGCGATGGCACCGTTCTCCAGTTCCCGGGCGACCAGGGTGAGGAGTTCCTTGCGCTGGGCGAGCCACTCCAGGCGGGCGTACAGCTCGTCGCTGGGGCTGGGCTTCCGCTCCGGCGGCACCGGACCGGCGGCCCACTCCGCGGCGAGTTCCAGCAGCTGGGCCTCGTCGCCACGGGCGTAGGCCGCGTTGACCCGGGTGATGAACTCCTCGCGACGGGCGCGCTCGGCTTCCTCCTGGGCGAGGTCGGGGTGGGCCTTGCGGGCGAGGTCGCGGTAGAGCTTGCGGACCTCCTCGCTGGGCCGCACCCGCTCCGGCGGCCGCACCGGCTGGTCGGTGAGCATCGCGGTGGCCTCGGGGAACAGCCCCTGACCGTCCATCCAGCCGTGCAGCAGCTCCTCGACGCCCGGAATGGGCGACAGGTTGGCGCGGGCCTCGGCCGCGCGCCGGATGTCCTCGGGGTCCTGGGTACGGGCGGCCCGCGCCTCGGCGATCGAGGCGTCCAGCTCCTCGATACGGGCGTACAGCGGGCCGAGCCGCTGTTCGTGCAGCCGGGCGAAGTTCTCGACCTCGACGCGGAAGGTCTCCACGGCGATCTCGAAGTCGATCAGCGCCTGCTCGGCGACCCGGACGGCCTTTTCCAGCCGTTCCTCGGGCCGCGGCGACTGGGACTGCTCGGTCTGCTCAGCTTCCGGGGTCGTCACCCGACCAGCCTAGGCCACACCCACAAGGGCCTCCCCCGACGGAGCGGAACGACCGCGCCAACTCGCCTTCCCCGCCTAGGAACCCACCTCCGGACAGGCCGCCGGAACCCACTCGGCCACCAGATCCCGGCACGCCACCACCAGCCGCCCGGGACGGCAGGCCACCTCATGCGTGCAGCCGCCCGGCAGCGGGAGGATCTCGTCCAGGATCACATCGCCCAGCGAGGCCGGATCGCACACGTCCAGCACGTCCGACTGGAAGTCGGAGACCCCGGAGTAGCGGACCAGCAGATCCTCCTCGTGCCGGAAGCAGTTGTGCCGGAAGCGGATCTCGATGTCACCGTCGGCCGTGCGGTGGACCCGCGTCGGCAGCAGGTCGCGGACGCAGCGCTTGGCCTCGGGGTCGTAGTGCGCCGGGTCGGTGGCGAAGGCACGGGCACCGGGCGGCAGTCCGGCTGCGATGCCGGGCAGCCGGGCGAGGTAGGGACGCGGATCGGCGAGCACGGGCTCCTCACCGCCGCCGCCGCGCAGTTCGACGTACTTCATCTCAGCACCCCGGACGCCCTCTTCCCGCGCACAGCGGCCGGCCCGGCGACGGCACTCGTCTCCGCATCCCCGCTCACACCCCGGTCTCGGCCGCGATCCGCCCGGAGCGCACCGCCTCCATCAGGCGCGCGTGGTCGGACTCGGTGAGGTCGGCGTAGGCGGTGGCGAAGTCGGCCACGGCGTCGTCCAGTTCCTCGTTCTTGCCGCAGTACCCGGCGATGAGGCGGGGGTCGGCGCTGTGCGAGTGGGCGCGGGCCAGCAGGGCGCCGGTCATCCGGCCGTAGTCGTCGACCTGGTCGGGCGCGAGGGCGGCCGGGTCGACGCTGCCCTTGCGGTTGCGGAACTGCCGTACCTGGAAGCCGCGTTCGTCGACCGTGGTCCAGCCCAGCAATATGTCGCTGACCACCTGCATCCGCTTCTGCCCGAGGACCACGCGCCGCCCCTCGTGCTCGGCGGGCGGCACCGGGAAGCCCGCGGTGGCCAGGTGCGGGGCGAGCGCCGAGGGCCGGGCCTCCTTCACCTGGAGGACGAGCGGCTCACCGCGATGGTCGAGGAGCAGCACCACGTAGGACCGGGTGCCCACGCTGCCGGTGCCGACGACGCGGAAGGCGACGTCCTGCACCGCGTACCGCGCGAGCAGCGGGTGCCGGTCCGCGCCGAGCGTCGACAGATACGGCTCCAGCGAGGCGGCGACGGCGGCGGCCTCGGCGTCCGGGACACGGCGCAGCACCGGGGGCGCGTCCACGAAGCGGCGCCCGCCGTCCGCGCACTCCTCGGTCGACCTGGCGGCGAAGCGGCCACTGGTGTTGGCCCGCGCCTTCGCCGAGACCCGCTCCAGGGTGCCGAGCAGGTCGTGCGCGTCGGCGTGGGAGACGAGTTCCTCGTCCGCGATGGCGTTCCAGGCGTCCAGCGCGGGCAGCTTGGCCAGCAGCCGCATGGTGCGCCGGTACGCCCCGACGGCGTCCCGCGCGGCCGCGTGACAGGTGTCCTCGCCGGCCCCGGCCTCGCGCCCGGCCAGCACCAGGGAGGCGGCGAGCCGTTTCAGGTCCCACTCCCAGGGCCCGTGCACGGTCTCGTCGAAGTCGTTGAGGTCGATGACGAGACCGCCGCGCGCGTCCCCGTACAGGCCGAAGTTGGCCGCGTGGGCGTCGCCGCAGAGCTGGGTGCCGATGCCGGTCACCGGGGTGCGGGCCAGGTCGTACCCCATGAGGCCGGCCGAGCCGCGCAGGAAGGCGAAGGGAGAGGCGGCCATGCGGCCCACCCGTATCGGGGTCAGCTCGGGCAGGCGTCCCGCGTTGGACTCCTCGACCGCGGCCACCGCGTCCGGACGCGCCTCGTCCACCACGAGGTCCTGGTGGGCGGCGCGGGGCACGTCGGCCCGCAGCGCCTTGCCCTGACGCTTGGCGGACCCGGCCGGCGGCCACTGCGCGAACCCGCGCAGCCTCGGCACCCTGCCCACCGCCCGCACCCCGGCCGGCTCCACCGCGACTCCGGTCACCCTGACCGCCTCCCCCGCACCCCGAACGCCCCCGCACGAGCGTCTCGAACATCAACTCGTGCCGAAGGTACATGCGGTGACCGAAACGCGTCAGACCCTGTGGACAACTCACCACTTGCGGACATCCACGGCGTCTTCGCCGGCCGCATCCACCCCTCGGCGCGGTCCGCACACCCCTGAGACCTTCCTCACAGAGCGCCACCCCAAGGCCCAAGCCCACCCCGGACCCCGGAAACGCCGAAGTGGGCGGCATCTAAGCGATGCCGCCCACTTGGGACTGGTGGGGCACCGACGAAACGCTCTGGTCAGGCACCTCTCGGCGTTGACGAAGATCGATTCCCGCGATGAATGTGATCATTTCCCACAGCCCAGGTGAACTCACCCACCTAGATACTGCGGACGAACCACTCCGCGACCGCTGCACCGAGGCTCGGCCGCCGTCAGGTACCACTAGCAACCAGGGCCCTCACCGTGTGGCTTCCCGCCACCATTCGGCAACACGGCCGTCCATCCAATAGAGCATCTCGGCCTTGCCAGTCACACTGTTAGAGCCGCCTTGAGTGTTCTCGATGGGCCAGCGCTTCTCCTTGAACAGTTGCGCTGAGATCCGGCTCAGAGCTGCATGCTCGTTGCTCTGCTGGCGTCCGGGAAGTCCAGAACGCTCGAGAACCTCCGTGAAGGTGACCTTTTCGTCAGGACGCTCGGCGGTTGCCTCGAACAGCGCGCGAACTCCGGGAAGGTGGTTCACCTTGCCCCACAGAAGGGCAACCTGCGCCTTCGTCCACAGCCCCTGGCGTCCAAGATCGATAGCAGTGTCGGTGCCATCGAGCTCCGCGAGCAGTCCCGTGAGCTTGACATTGAGGGATTCGACGTCAACCAGCGCGGCGACGACAGCGGCGCGCAGATTCGCATGATCCATCGCAAGCTCCTGGTTCAGTTTCGTGTACGAAGTCGCACGATTGAAACCGTATGGATTCGTACACGAACCTGCAAGGCGGCATCCCGTCAGGTGGCGTAGCCGCTCGGGCTCTCGGGACGCGGGTCGGGCCGGTGTGCGGGCATCCGCGCCGCCATGGCTGCCAGCGACAGCAACCTGACGCAGCGTCGGGCCTATCGCAGCCTTGAACTGCGAAGTCGTAGCGTCCTGGCGCTCCACCACGAGGTGGGACATGACCCCGCGAAGCCCCCGAGGGCGACGTCAGCCCTCCCGAACACCGGTTCCGGACCACTCATTGGCTAGGTCCTCCGTCTACTTCGGTATCAGGTTGATGACCTCAACTTCGTGGTCCGGCAGGGAGTTGCGCTGAATCACGAGACGCTTGATGGCACGACGGAGGCGGGCGATGACCGGTTCGCAGGCGATCCAGTCGGGCTTGAGCTTGCTGCACACCTCGGCGACGAGCTAGCGGCCGATGTTGCCAGCCCTTCGTCGCCCATCACCGAGCACGCGGCACCGTGGCCAGCCACAGCATCGTGGAACGCTAGCTCGCGCCGATCCAGCGGTGCCTCGAACTTCTCACCGCGGTTGACGTCGTCCCTGGCCTCGTTCGCCATCTGACGAGCTTGGCGATGAGCTCCGTGGTCGTGTACATGCGAGGGGAGTCTCCGGCGCAGGCGCATCTGAAGTAGTGCATGCATACCGCAGCGACGTGCTGGCCAACTGCCCCACCGGCATGGACTCATCCGCGGTCCACTATGACGGCATCACGCATGCAAGCAGGTCAGTCACGGCAGGCAGGGGCAGCACAGAAGGCCGTCTGGCATTTGCCATCCAAGAAGTCGATCTCGCCCACCGATGTCACGAGTGTCGTTGGCTTGCCCCAGACTGTCTCTAGTGTTCAAGGCGGGACCCAGGGGAGGGGAGACCGGTCGTGACAGGGACGACACCTGGCGGTTCGATAGAGGTCCTCAAGCACCTACACGAGTACCTCGATAGCCACTTTCGGACGCTTCACGAGCATCGCCAAGCGCTGCGGCCGGCGGCCCCCGTCTTCGCCTTGGAGCACGATCTCAATGATGATGACCTCGACTTGCTTTCGAGTGCAGTCCGCGGTGCCGTCGCAGAGGGTTTGGATGTTCGCCACCACACTCAATGGCTGCCTTTCGTAATACATGCCGCAGAGATCGGTTACCTCTATACCGGAGACGAGTACTGGCCACTATTTTCCCAGAAGACCCCGGGCTGGGATCATGGCCCGCAATGGAAGATTGACAGTAAGCGCAAACTGATCAAGCAGTGGTTCAAGCAGTTTGCGGCCGAGTACGGCGGGATCGAACCTAAGGGCGCCTTCGCTGCAAACTTCAACATCATTGCCTGGCCGATCACACATGCCATTATGCCGGCCGACCTGCAACGGCAGATGGCTCAGCTACTGTTTGAGGCGCGTGCGGTACTGACGTCAGCGATGCTTGACGATCCAAATGTGCTCGGTGCCCATCTGGCCGCCCGCACGGGTGGATACAGTGATCGATTCCAAAAACTCTGCTCCAATCAGAGCCTGCTCGGGCATATAGCTGCAGCTCTTCTCTCAGGCGACGACGAAGGATCGCCATATCTATTGCAGTCAACGCTCGTCCGCTTGGCTGCCGATTTGACTAACGAAAATGAGTCACGAACCTGGCTGGCGCAGGCTAAACGCTCGGCGCGTTCGATCCGCTCTCGGGGCTTCCTCCCAACAAATGCGACCCAACGACCCCCACGGCGCGAACAGTTCCTCTCGAGTGTCACAAATCCGAAGCTTCTCCTGCGGCAGGAAATTGGCGGATGGCGTCCGCATCTGGAACTACCTGATCTCACGACTCTTCAAGCCGAGAATAATCAGGTCGGCGAGGAACTGCGAAAACTGCGACCACGGATTGAAGGACGCCGCCAGCCGTTGCCCCGGGGAGCACTTCTATACCCGGGCAAAGTGCCCCTGTCTACGTGGCCCCAGCAGGAAATGCCCATCATTCAACTGGAGCAGGGTTCAGCGGAAGTTAACGAGCTAATCTCCAGGCGCTGCACTATCACTCGAGGCCCATGGTGGGTATTTCACAAGCAGCCCGGAGGGTTGGCTACTGAGGTTAAGGGAAAGTTTGTCCGGCCGGGTCGAGAATATATCCTGGTCGGCTGCGCGGGAAGTAACGTCCCAACGCCCACTGGGGTGACTGAAGCAGCAATTCTCGCCGATGGAGTGCATGCTTTCGATGTGAAGACGCCGTCTGTCATTAGCGAGGAAGAAGTCGCCCAGCTCGCGACAATTGGCTTGTCAGTGGTCTCGGATGTGTCGATTCAGCCAGTCGGCCTCACTCCGGCTTATTGGGACGGGGAAGGCTCTGTCGAGTGGCTGGCCGGCGATCCAGTGATGCTCACAGTTAAGTCCGCTCAGGCTACGGAAAAATGCTCAGTGAGGGTAAACAGCGGCCTTCCCTTTTTGCTGGAGTGGCCCATGGGGAGCCAGCAGCTGACATTCGGCCTGGAGGACCTCCCCGTAGGCGAACACGAGGTGCATGTCGCGCTGCTGACCGCAGATAATGGGACGCCTTTCGCGAACGGTTCACTCGCTGTCACGATTCGCGACCCCCATCCGAACCTGGAAGAAGGAACAGACGGGGCAGGCATCCGCCTGTTCGCCACTCCAGCCCGCCCGAAGCTACCCGAGATCTGGGACGGCCGCGCAAGCCTCTCGGTGAACGGCCCTATTGGCACGAAAGCTGAACTCACGATCGTCCTACGTGACGACACTGGGATGGAACTAGTGCGGCAGCGTCACGGAATCTCGCTCCCTTTTAGCGACAATGCATGGACAAGGCTGGCGACTCAGGAATTTCGCAGAGGAAAGCTGCTCAGCGCCTACAACGCGGCAGAGTCTTGTGAACTATCGGTTTCCCGAAGCGGAGTGGGCTTCGCATCTCTAGTCTGCGAACGAGGTTTCCATCCACTCCGTTGGGTTCTCACCAAACAGCACAATAGTGGGCACGAAGCACGTCTGATTGACCGTACAGACGGCGATGACACTAACGTGCTCCTGTTTTCCGTGGAAGATCCCTTGGCGGGCGAGCAGCAGTATGCGCACAGACCGATTACCGCTCCAGCAAGTGGCGGAATGCTCCGGGCCACGGCTGGGAATTCGACCGCCGCCATCATCCTGCCACCTGATCCAAACTGGCTACGCCAGAGGCCGAGCGACCACCCGATCATCCGCTGCAAGGACAATTCGCTGCCCGCAGTGCGGACACTTATCTGTGGTCACCACCACTGGGCCGATGCCGATCTGTCGGCCGACCCGTTCTCCTATCGCCAGCAGCAGTTGGTTCTCGACGCAGTCACAACGTCCCTTGTGTCCCTCGTAGCTGGGGCCAGGTGGGCTCACCTGGAGCGCAAGCGGGTTCGCCTCACCACCCGCAAACCACCAGGCATGTTGGATGAAATGCGAAATCTTGTAGGCGAGGCGCCGACACAGCGAGCAGTGGCCCGGTATATCGCCAGCCACCTCTGGCAGTGGTTGGATTCACCGTTGGCACTACAGGAGGGGTTCAGGGACGCTATTGATGTCATCGCGGCAGATAGCGGTATCGGCAACTCTCGCACCGCGGCAGAGTTCCTCTTGCTTCTAGCAAGTAGGCCTGGCTCCTTGGCTGGTTGGGACGAGACTGAACGAGACATGATGCTGAGGTGTGTGCTGCGCTCCCCCGTCCTCATTCGTGCAGCTCGATTCGCGGTACTGGGCACTGAAGACCTTCGAGACGCTCCAGAGCAGTCGGCTATTAGGGACAGCCAGTGAAAATAACCGTGCTCAGCGATCAAATGGTTGCAGAACGAACAGTTCGCGCGCTTTGGCTGGACGAGACATCAACTGACTTGTTCTCTTCAGAAGCGCTCTGCGCTTTGCTCCGCCGCGCTGCCTCTGTCTTGTGTCCGGCAAGCCCGCGTCGACTGGTAGACGCAGTACTTGAAGCTCTCAGCCCGTTGGCCGAGTCATCCTTGATGACCCGCCACGATGTCGCTGCACAATTGGATCTCTTGGTGTCAATCGGTGACCTAATCGAGCTCCCTCACCATGGCGATCGCACGAGCCGGCAGATCTACTTGGCACCGCCCTCGTATGTGACAAAGGCGCCCGGACGGTATCTCCTGCTCGGCGTGCGGCCCAACGGCGCACCGCTTGTCAACGAGGCACTAGGTGCGGAGGTGCATCACGAGGGCCATGCCCGGTGTCTCGAACTCGACGCTAAGGTCGCCCCCGATCGCCTGCAGGCCGCCGGCCTGCAGGCGATTCTCCGCGACCACTGGCTCAAGCGACCTAGGGCGGAGCGTGCGGCCACAGTCGTTGATGTGATGCGCCAGCGCTTGGACGGGGCAGGAGAGTCTGGTCAAGTCGATGGCCTGAAGATCATTGATCCTCAGACGTCAGTTCTCTACTACCGAGGTCGCTGGCGGCCGATCGACATCACAGACTCGGGAGACTTCGTTGGTCGGCGCCCGCAAGCGTATGGTGCCGACTTGTGGTGCTTTGTACGCGTAGTGCGTGGCGTACCTCGAGCACTGGTCGATCTGCCCGTTGATGACCTCGCTGCAACTGGCTGCGACGAGGCGTGGCGCACGCAGGCAGCAATCGATGCTCTGACGGGCACTCCGCAAGCCATGCACGTGCACCTCGCTGCAGGAACAGTCGGCGATCTGCGTCTAGACCTGTTCAGCCCTGTACCTGCGTGGGCGCAGCGCTACCTCGAACTCGTGGGGATCCCCGTCTCACGGGCAAGAGGGACCTTGGTCTCGTACCGCGTACCGATGTCGGCGATCGGTGAGTTGTCGGTGTTCTTCGCTGACATGCTATGGATGCATGTCAGCGAAGAGGGAGGGGTGGCGTGACAGTGGAAGCGCCAACGATCGCGGGGACGATCAGCAAGATTCAGGAGGCCCTTCGGGACTACATCGAGGCCACCTATCACGTCGGGCATCCCACAGTGCTCGATCAGCGGCGCGAGTTGCTCGAGCAGGAGGGCGTGCTGTTTCAAGCCCCCTACATCGAGAGCACCCCTCGCTACCAGACGAACCGAACCTTCGGTGATCTTGAACTTGACGAAGCCGTCCAAGACCTCTTCGGAAGCCTGTCGGCCGCTACGGCCGACTTGAAGCCTCTGCTGTACGACCCGCCCTACACCCATCAGGCTGAGGCGCTGGAGTGGACTGCTCGTGACGGCCGTAGCCTGGCCGTCACCACCGGCACGGGCTCAGGCAAGACCGAGTCGTTCCTTCTGCCAATGCTGGCAAAGCTTGTGATGGAGGCCTCGCACAAACCCACGTCCTTCAAGGCCCCGGCTGTGCGGTCTTTGATCCTTTACCCGATGAACGCGCTGGTGAACGACCAGTTGGGCCGGCTTCGCCTCCTGCTGAGCGATCCACGCGTCACCGCCAAGTTCAACGCGTGGGCCGGCCGCCCGGCACGCTTTGCTCGTTACACCAGCCGAACGCTGTATCCCGGCGTGCGCAAGGTCCAGAAGGATCAAACGCGCCTTCGCTCTATCGAAGACTTCTACATCAACCTGATCGATCTGGCGAACGACACTTCATCGCCGAAGCACGAAGAATCGGCAGCTCTCATCAAAGAATTGGAGTCACGCGGAAAGTGGCCGGCTAAGCCAGATCTGAAGGCGTGGTACGGCAAGCATGGTACTCGTTGGAAGAATAACGCTGGTGAGTTCGTGCGCGCTGTCCTGCGCCACGAAGATCCAGAACTTCTGACGCGTCACGAAGTGCTGGGGGAGCCTCCGGATGTTCTGATCACCAACTACTCGATGCTCGAATACATGCTCATGCGTCCGCTCGAGCGTCCTGTATTCGATGCCACCCGAGCCTGGTTGGCGAACAACCCCGATGAGAAGTTCCTCCTGATCATTGATGAGGCTCACATGTACCGCGGTGCCGCCGGCGCCGAGGTTGCACTCCTGTTGCGCCGTCTACGCGCACGGCTTGGAGTCCCTGCCGAGCGACTCCAGGTGATCTGCACAAGTGCCAGCTTCAAGAGCTCCGAGTATGCACGTCAGTTCGCCGCACAGTTGAGCGGCAAGTCCGAAGCTGACTTCAAGAGCGTCGAGGGCAAACTCTCCCTCCAGGAATCCGCCAGTACGGGAAGCCTGCAGGATGCTCAGGCTTTGGCCGCCGTGCCTCTGAAAGACTTCTATGAGGGTGACAGCGATGAAGCTCGTATCGCCGCCGTTCAAGGTCTCCTGGACTACCGTGCGGTGACGATGACAGGGAGCGCAACGGTAGGTGAACTGCTGCACGATGCGCTCAACACCTTCGGTCCAATGAACCTTCTGGTCAATGAGACGATGAAGCAGGCGCAGCCGGTAAATGAGTTGGGCACGCTTATCTTCCCAACGGCACAGGTAGAACTCGCGGACAGAGCCGTTTCTGCGCTGGTCGCCTTGGGTAGCGCGGCACGGAAGTCGGCAGATGGTGCGGGACTGCTGCCCTGCCGTGTACATGCTTTCTTCCGCGGTCTGCCTGGGCTCTGGGCTTGTCTCGACACCAACTGCCCGGAAGTCGACCGAGTAGCTTATCCACAGCCGGGGCCGGTGGGTCAGCTCTATGCTCAGCCCAGAGCAACCTGTAACTGTGGCGCCAGAGTCTTCGAACTATACACATGCCGTCACTGCGGCTCCTCCTATGCGCGGGCTTACACCGATGACCCCGCTGACCCAGCACACCTCTGGCACGAGCCAGGGGGAACCTTCCAGTCCGCATACGGTTCCATCCCGGAGCTCCATGCCCTCGACCTGCTACTCGAGGATCCATACGAGGACAACGTCGAACCCGCCGACATCGATCTGGTCACGGGCAGACTCAACCCGGAAAAGCTCGGTTCTCGAATCCGCAGCGTCTTCATCCCTCGGTTCCGGAGCGGAGAGTCAGTCAAGGACGACGATGACAACGAAGCCGAGGCAAACGGAGAATTCAATCCCTGCGGCGTCTGCGGAAAGTCCGCGACCTTCGGCCGTTCGTCCGTACAAGACCACCAAACCAAGGGTGACCAGCCTTTCCAGGCCTTGGTGACGCGTCAGATCGAAGTCCAACCACCAGGAAGGCAGCCGACCACCGACTTCGCGCCGTTGCGTGGGCGTAAAGTGCTCGCCTTCTCCGATTCCCGACAGGTCGCCGCCCGGCTTGCACCCCACTTGCAGAATTACTCAATGCGTGACGTAATCCGTCCTCTCATTTTGCGGGGATGGAAAGAACTAGATACGCCGCCGTTTGATCGCGCACTGAATTTGGACCGACTTTACCTGGCGGCAATGGTAGGAGCCCGAAAATTGTCGGTCAGGCTTCGCCCAGAACTCCGCCCCACTGAGTCTCTGCAGGCTTTGGAGAACGTCACAAAAGCAATCGACAATGGCGCACTCGACGGTAACTTCGGCGAATTGATGGAATTGTTCGCGATCACCGATCCGCCACCACACTCGCTGATGCGGACGATGTACGCAGCACTGACACATAAATATCTTGGATTGACACCTCTTGGACTGGCCTCTCTCCGTGAACCGCCAGCCAAATCCGCAGAACTTCTCGCAGCACTTCCCAACATCGAAAATATCGCCACCAGCGATGATTCCAAGCTGGCCCTCGTGCGGTTGTGGCTGATGCAATGGATGAATCGTGGAATCTGGTTTTCGTCGATGACCGACGGTGACTGGTGGATGACGGAAGGCGGCGTCCATCCTCATTCAGGTAAATTCCAACCACTCGAACGATGGCTTAATTCTAGAGCTTCGAAGAAGCAGTTCAACGATGACTGGCTGCCCGTACTACTTCGCCACTTCTGCGAAGGCATAGGCGGAAAGTACCGACTGTCAGCGTCGAAAATTTATTTGGATCTCAGGGAGGATTGGGGGTACTGCGAACGCTGCCGCTTCACTCAGAGGCCGTTCCCCGGCACTTCTCGGTGTGTCAGCTGCTGTGCCCCCCGAGTTCGTGTAATCGATCCCGAAACGGACTCCGTCTTCCAAGCTCGCATGGGCTACTATCGCGCCAGCGCCGCTAGAGCTCTGCGTAACCCGCCCGAATTGCCAATGAGCATTATCGCTGCAGAGCACACGGCTCAGCTCAATGCGGCACAGTCAGATGCGGTCTTCTCCAAAGCAGAAGAGCACGAGTTGTTGTTCCAGGACGTCGACCTCGGCTTGCCTGGATCGGGAGATCAGCAGAAACGCGCTGCCATCGATGTTCTGTCCTGTACGACCACTATGGAAGTGGGCATCGACATCGGCAATCTGTCTGGTGTAGCGCTACGCAATATGCCGCCTTCGCGCGCGAACTACCAGCAACGTGCAGGCCGAGCAGGGCGTCGGGGCAACGCCGTCGCCACAGTCCTCGCTTTTGGCAGCGCCGACACCCACGATGACCACTACTTCCGCCAACCAGATCTCATGATCCGCGGGGAAGTCGATGACCCAGTACTAACGATGAACAACGACGAAATCACGCGGCGTCATGTCATCGCGTACCTGCTACAGCGCTACCACCAGGACCGCCTACCTGCAATCGAGCCCGACGAGCAACCGCAGCTCTTCGAGGTCCTCGGAAGAGTTGGAGATTTCACAGGATCAACCTCTCCGCTGAACCGAGCTGACCTAGAGGTGTGGCTGAAAACCAACGAAGATCACCTTCGTGAAGAGGTTGCGGCGTGGCTCCCAGACGAACTAAGCAAGGAGAGCCGCCAGTCCCTCCTAGCAGAAATCACCACAAGGACTCTCCACGAGATCGACAAAGCTCTCGACCTAGATTCCAGTGGAAACTCAGTTACTGCCTCCGAAAGGGATACGCCAACCGAGGGCGAAGAGGCAAATAGGGATGAGCTGACTGAAGATCTGGAGGAGCCCGACGCCCGGCGAGGTCAGAAGAATCTGCTTGATCGACTGCTGTACAAGGGAGTACTGCCTCGCTACGCCTTCCCTACAGATGTCGTCGCATTCTATGTGTTCGATATCCATCGATCGACGCCGTTCAGGCCTGAGTTCCACTATGCGCCCAGCCAGGGACTTGCCGTGGCACTCAGCCAGTACGCCCCCGGAAAGGCAGTATGGATCGATAGCAAAGAATGGTCCTCTGGAGCTATTTACGCACCGGTTCAGGACACCCGCTACCAAGCCTGGCGGGACAGGCTGCTCTACTTCGAGTGCCAGGTCTGTCATTACGCCAAGCACTTCTCCTACCAGGAAGCCAAGCGCGGAGAAACGCGCCCGTGTCCGGCCTGTCGGACCGAGGAGGCATTTGGCGAGGCAAAGAACTGGATGCGTCCTCCAGGATTTGCGCACCCTGTCAAGAAAGATCCCGGCACCAGTCCCGACAAAGCCCCAGCGCGCAGTTATGCCACACGCGCCAAGCTCATGGCCCCCGGGCCTACCGAGGAGAATGCCTGGCAGCAAGTCACTGAGCGGCTAGCTCAGACATACCGTCGCGAGACGCTCCTCGTGACTAACACTGGCCCCCGCAATGAGGGGTACACCTACTGCACAAGCTGCGGGCTCATCGAGCCGACGGCAACTTCCTCAGGTGTGGTCCACGGCACGCACAAGAAGCCATTCCCCGACGAGAAGGAGCCAAATTGCCCCGGCGCTCGCTCGACACGCGGCCTAGTTCTGGGAACCGACTTCATCTCTGACGTGCTCCTGGTCCGCCTGAAGGTGGAATCGCCCCTAACGCTTATGCCGGCATACCTGTCTACACACATCGCGCTGCGCACAATCGCTGAGGCACTAACTATTGCCGCAACCAGAAAGCTTGATATCGAGGCGGCAGAGCTGCAAGCGGAGTATCGACCAGCACTCACCCCCCGCGGTGGCGAAGGTCTTGAGGCTGAGATCTACCTGTACGACACACTCGCTGGTGGCGCCGGTTTCACCCGTCGGGTCAATGACTACGGTATTGAGATCTTTGAGCAGACGCTGGAACTCCTCGAAACCTGTCCAGCAAACTGCGATGAGTCTTGCTACCGCTGCCTGCGTAGCTTCCGCAATCGGTTCGAGCACAACCTTCTTGATCGTCGCGTCGGAGCCGGCCTGCTGCGCTACCTGATCGACGAGACGCCTCCGGCTCTGGACGCAGAGCGGCTCGCGCGATCTGCTGACAAACTCTACGAGGACCTCACCAGCCGAGAGGTCGACGGCGTCTCATTCGAAAGAAACATCGAGGTCGATATTAAGGGTGTCGGCACGGTTGTTGCTCCCATCCTTGCAAGGCGGGGAGACCAGCAATGGATCTTTGGTGTCCATAGCCCGCTGACCCCTGACGTGGCGCCGACCGACAGGCTGCAGGATGCCAAAGAGAGTGACGTACAAGTCCGTCTAATCGATGACCTGGTGATCTCTCGCAATCTGCCATTCGCGGCCCAACTCGTTCAGCAAGCTCTGCAGTGAGCTCGAGCTGATCCGATATGACGTCAGCATATGGTACTCAAAAAGGTCCTGCGCCACTGCCCGCTAAACGGGGCCCCGAAAAGATAGTGCAGAGAATGCCGGGCGGAGCAGCTACGGCCCGGCCGGGAATTTCGCCATGCATGAAGTGACGCAGAGCACGCAAAGGGATGACGGCCTACATCGTGATGTAGGCCGTCATCACGTCGCTGTCACCTGCAGGTTTCAGTGTGAGCCGAAGACGGGCCCAAACGACCGGACACGTTGCCGTGCTCGACGCCCTATTGTTCTCGCGACTTGACTTGCCGCTAATGAAGGGATTCCAGGAGAGAGAATATGTCCGAAGATGGCATGGAAAGGAAGCTGGGTGAAGAGGACCTCGCAGAAGGGCAGGTGCCGATTACGGCACTACAGGAACACTTTAGCGTGTCATTTACGCGAATGGTTGCCTATGCGGCCGGCTGTTCCATAAAGCCCCATGAGACTGATTATGAGGGCGTCGATATCACGGTCGTATCCTCAACGGAGTATCGCGGTTACTACGGCCCGCAGTTCGAACTTCAACTGAAGTGCACTTACCAGGAGAGTCTGCTTAAAGATGACAGCATGACTTGGAAAATGAAAGCAAAGCCGTTTCAGAAGCTGACTCGCAGAAAGCGGTATATTCCTGCCTATCTCGGTGTGCTCCTCATCCCGCGCGATCCAGAGCCATGGGTTCGCGCTAATGAGTACGGCCTGTTCACGGGGAGCCGCATGTTCTGGGAGTCTGCGGACAATCTGAGATACGACGGTCCGATCAAGGATCACCACACTGTGCACTTGCCACGCCGGAACCTGTTCACAGGTGAGCAGCTTTTGGGCATCATGAAGTCAATCGGCGATCTAGAGGGGGGTTCGAGGTGACCCGATCTGCACTTGACAGTTACCGCGAGGTTGCGTCCACGCTTACGCCCTCTGCTGTCTCCCAGTTCCTGGCTTCTCACGATTGGGAACTGGAACTGCAGCAGCCGAGAGTCCGCGAGATCTGGCGCTATCGTTCCAGCCCGTTGCCTACGGCACCTCGTGTCATGATCCCACTGGCCACGGACTTCGTAGACTTCACTCCACGCTTTGTGGATGCACTGGAATCCCTCGGACACATCCATGACTGGGACGCTGGACAACTTTTGGAACGCGTGATTGCGACACGCGCAGATCTGTTCTTCGTACGTCTCGATCAAGAGATGCTCGACGGGACGATTCCGTTTCAACAGGCCGAAAAGACACTGCAGGCTATCCTCAAGATAATGAAGGCAGCTGCAACAACAGCGGCCGACCCTCATCACCCGCATAGAGGGCGTCGGCCGGCGATGGTGAATGAATATTTGGATGAAGATATAAGGCTTGGACACACGAAGCGCGGCAGCTTTGTGTTCACCGTAGTATCCCGTCTAGGGGACGTTAGCCCAGAACCAATCGATGGCCGCGATCGACGCACTGTGCCTTTCCCGCGGCAAGTGATGGAGACCCTAGCCAGGGGAATTGAGACCACAAAGCGTCTGACGCAATCTTGGGACCAAAAATCCCTTTCATCTCCAAGCAGCGTGGGCCTCAGTGCTGGACTCGTGGAGTCACTCGAAGAAATGTCGCAGCCAGAGCATCTTCGTTCGCTGGACTTGTCCTTCGAATGGGCAGCAGCCGAACGTAAGCCGGATGTAGGTCTAGCAACTATTATGCTGGACCGAGACTTGATTGTTGAGCTCCCGCGTGTTCGAGAACAGCTCCTGAGAAGGGAGGAGCCCGTACGACGAGAAACGCTGGTTGGACCTGTTAAGTCACTCGCACGGGACGACTCGACTCCCGGCGAGGGAGAGACAGCAACGGCTATTGTCGCGGCAGAGGTGAACGGAAAGACTCTGCGAGTCCATGTTCCGCTTGTAGGGGATGACCACGGTTGGGCGATAATGGCCTACGAGCGCCAACTGCCTTTTACTGTGACGGGAGACCTGTCTTACGAGCGGCGCGCTTGGCGTCTAACAGGCCATATCGAGGTCGATTCGAGATTCCTGTGCCATCTTTCAGGTTTGGAAACACCTGACTCAAGCGAGAATTGAGAATGGAGCAATGCTGGCCACCAAGGTGATTACAACGGCTTAGAAGCCGTTGTAAGAGACCAGGTTCATCGAGAGCCGTACCAGCCAGGGCAGGGGTGACCACACTGGCCGTAAGAACTACTGTGGATCGGGCGAGTAAACGCTCTTCATGTTGTGAAAATTGGGAGCATTTCTTCGTCAATCGCCTGCATTCCGTCTCCGATGGGCAGCGGTACCCGGGCACCGTGCCGGACCGGACGGACCAGCCGATGGGAACGCATGGACTCAAGGACGTCCTGGCGGGCCGCCCTCTGATGGCACCAGCGCTCGAACCACCATTCGGCGACCCTGGTGTCTGCTTCGGGCAGCTCGGGATTGATTAGGTACTCCGGTTCCTCGTCGATGCCGAGTGAGTAGTCTCGCAGATTTGCGACCAGTGGAACGCCGTAGAGGATACGTTCACGCCCGTGCTTGAGGAGTTCATTGGCGGGCCACCCGAGAGCTGCGATGCCTAGCCGCACCTTACGTAGACGGGGGCTGACACCCTCACCAAACAGATTATTGACCCGTACGAGCGACCCACGCAGCGTCGAAAGCCGAACCAGAGCATCGACTGTCTCACTGGAGAAGTGTGAGGTTCCGAAAGAGCGCGACCGTCCGAGTTCGTGGAACCCCATCCGGACATTGCTGTTGCCCCCCATGACATCAGCGGGCCAAAATAGCCGATTGTACTGGCTTGAACCAGTGCCGTAGAGCGACGTGGTTCCGATGAAGGAAAGGCGAGGCTCCCGCAGGATCGGTCGGCCGGCCATTGCCGAGGCGATTTCGCTGGGACGTGCGTACTTCTTCCGGTAAGCAGTCAGTACCTGCGGCGAGACGGCTAGCGCCCCCACAAGCTTCCCCGCCGTTAGCGCGCTATAGGGGGCCACGGCACCACAGACAGTGAGGTCGGCGATGACGGTGCCAACCCGCTCTCCACGTGCACGGCGCACAACGCGGCGCATCTGAGTCCGTGCCTTTGAATCAGAGAAGGCTTTGGTGAGTCCTTCAGCCGTGGGCGGGGAGAGATACACTCCCAGCACAGTACTGATCTCCAAGGTCTCGGCGAGCGCCGATGAGCGCTTACTCCGAAACAGATCTGTCGTGGCTCGATCCACCCATGCATTGCGCTCTATGTTGCGGACCTCACGGATTGAGCTGGCTTGGTGGTGCCGCTGACGGTGCCGTTCAGCGTCATCACGCAGTCGGGCAATCACCTCCGGAGTGGGCGCCGTCAGGTCGGTCGGTTGAAGGATTCCGTCCCTGAGGAGATCGTCGACATAGATCTCTTCTTGCTGACTATTGATCCGACGAGCCAACCAGCAGGCGATGTCAACGGTGGGGTTAGTTCTCACTTGTTCGAGAAACTGATCGGTTTCCCATCCCATCCAGTGGTCACGCTCGGCGATCTGGACGACTGGGCTTGAGATCGCCGCTAGCCCAATCACGGTGTGGAACTCTGTGGCTGCATCCCGGATCAAGATGGGCATCGAGCGGCCGGGGACAGTCGCGTAGGCGTTGGACCAGGTGTGGCGGAAGTAACGCCAGATGTCGTGAAGCTTGAAACCGGTCAGCTCGCAGGTCGAGGCGTCGACGATCTGAACGTACGGCTTGATGATGTCTGTGGACGCGCCGGCACGCTCTAGCGCGTCTGCCAGTTCGCGGCCGTCGCGCATCAAATTGAAGATGGAGACCAACCGGTCGCCGTGCTGATGCGTACGCTCCATGTTCTCGACGAAGCGTCGAACGCTGCTCTGCCTAAGTTGCTCATCACGACGCAGATGTTCTTGACGTCGAACCCGGGCCTTCTCCCTCTCACGGTCACCGCTTGCCAACGGAGGGGTGAAGGTGTACCCAGACTTGTCGGTCCGGATCGTCCAACCTTGATCCACCAGGTCGATGGCGGTATGTGCAGCTGCTGCGAGCAGTGGCTGCTCGTACAGCTTTTTGATCTTGGCAGCCTGGATCCAGTGCTCGTGACCGTTCACACCTGTGGAACCGACGGGGGCACTCGCAAGCAGGGTGCAAAGGCGGGCAAATCCTTGCTGTTCTTGGCGAGAGGCGTCGGCAGGGAGGCGGAGGGTAACGGGCTTGGCCTCTTCTTTCATGACTTCTGGAGCATCCGTCCGTAGGTTTTGCTCCATACTCGCAGGAGGTCGTCGCAGTTGTGGCCGTCGCGAAGCAGGAGGGTTGTGGTGCGGGCGAAGGACAGGAGGAACAGTTCGAGCGCAGTGCGCAGTTCTCTTCCTGCCTCGTCACCCAGCGTCTGGAGGGGTCGGTACAACGCCACGAAGGCTGGATGGTCAACGTTCAGCGTGACGTCGAGTGTGCGCTTCTTCAGGACGGAGGTGAACATCGTCTCAATCGGAAGTTGCTCGGATCCGATCCGGTAGCTCAGTGCACCCGAGCCCTTCCCAGCCGACCGTATGACGGGCAGGTCAACGTCCGCAGCCGCCGCTATACGGCATGACGTCTCCGTCGCCGCTTGGAATTTGACCTCCTCGAAAGCCTGGCGCACGCGCGCGTTCAACAGCCGGGCGATCGACTCCAACTCCGCCCCGAGGGCCTCCTGAAGTTCCTGAGAGGGGCGGATGCCCTGCTTGTTGACAGTGATGCCGAAGTGCTCATCGAGGACGGGAGCAAAGTCGATCTCGCATCGCCACCAGTCATCGTAGTTCTCCTTGCGCTTCGCGCCCATGAGGTGCCAGCCACTCGCGATCTCGCGACCGGCACGCAGGATGGAGACGCCAGCCCCGCCGACGATGCCCATACGTCGTTTGGTCGCATTGTCCAGGTGATGCCAGTGGTGAACCGGCAGCATCGCAAACCGAACTGTGACGAAGGCAGTCTCGCCCGACGAGGCAGCAAGTTCGTAGCGGAGCGGCTCGAAGGCCAGCCGTGCACTACGGCCCTCGGCTTTCGCCGTGAGGAGCATGGGATCGACTGGATCGACCCGCTTCCCGTTAATGGTCAAGACAAGTTCGCCACTGCTCAGGAAGCGGCGATACAGGCGTCCAAGGTCACGACGCAGGGCCCGCTCGAGCCAGGCGAGGCGCCGGTACTCGATACGGTCGCAGTTTCGCCAAACCACTCGGCACCCTGAGCCCACAGTGTTGCCAGGTTGCCGACGGGCACGAAGATCGACTGGAACTCCGGTAGCGACGGTCTCGACGTCCAAGAAGACCTGGTTTGCGGCGCGACCGTTCTGCCAGGAGGTTACCTCGATCTGTCGAGCCTGACTGAGCGATGCAGTGGGCAACCCCATGCCAAACCGTCCGAACGATTGCCGCTCGTCGAAGCGTGACGAGCCGCCGAAGCGGAGACACGCCTCGATTTCGGAGCGCGACATACCTTCGCCGTTGTCCTCGACATGGATCTCCGGATCCTCGCCAGCCTTGGTCCGCACGATCGTGATGGCGACCTCGGTCGCTGCCGCTTGGAGCGAGTTGTCGATGAGTTCTGCGAGTGCGGTCGAGAGGCTGACGTAGCCCGACTCACGGATGGCTCGAATGAAGTTGGAGGAGACCAGGAGGTCGTCCCTACGGTGCGTCTGCTGGCCCATCGCCACTCTCCATGACTTGCTCAGATCCTGCATCGAGAGTAGCTGCATCGAGGCGGCCTGGGAAGTAGATCATTTCGGTGCGGCAGGGGTCACGCGGGCTTGACCACGAGCGTGACCGTGATCCGCTTAGTCTTGGCTGGTTCGGTCAAATCCATGCCTGATCCGTCAGCCATCAACAGGCGGACGGTGGGACGAGCGGTCCCAGCAACAAGCCGATAGGGCTCCGCGGACTCAAGCAGGACAAGCCGCCCGGTGCGCTGCAGATCGAACGAGATGACATGGTTTGCTGTGTCGACGTTGATAGTGCGCTCGACGACATCCGCCGCTTCCACAACCTCCCCCACCAGAGCCTCTGGAGTCGGCGAGAACGTCTTCAGCGAGTTGACGCCAAGCACCTGGAGCGCAGCGATCCTCTGCCCCTTGAGGGGCTCTAGCAGGGACATGATCTCGGCTGATGACTGGATGACGGCCATGTGAGCATCATGACTGATGGAGAAGGGGGAACACGCCGGGTCGGCTGGCTACTGCCTCGCGGATCCGCTACGGCGCGCCTTCCATGACCTAATTTCGAGTTTTACGGCGGTCCGCTGGTCTACCAGCACTCGGCAAGCACCGGCAGGTCGTCGTGCTCACCCACGTCACCCAGCTTCCGCGTGTGTTCACGAGCCAGAAGCTGCCGGTGACGGTGTTCGAAGTCGAGCGGGGCGGGGTCGTCCAAGGTAAAGGTGAGATCGCCGATCGCCCCCGGTAACCCTTTGACTACGGCCAGAGCCTGCACTAGCAACGCGGATCTGTTGGAGGCGGCACGGGGCCATCGCTGCCCAGCCTGTGCTAGATCACCCTATCTGGCCTGTCTGATCATTACCCTGGTCGCCAGCCTCTCCCTCGTCACAGGCCTGGCATGCCACCGCCTACAAGACAAGGAGGCCGCGATGCCCGCAGCCACATATCCTCCGGATCCCGTCGACTGGAACTCACCGGCCGGCCGTCACGCTCTGGCTACCGCCTCAAACATCGCAGTCCGGGGCTACACCGTCATCGCCCACGTCTCTTAGCCTGCACGCCGAGACGAGCGGCGAGTAACACCGCGGCCTTGGCTCCCAACGCCACCGCCTGCAGGTACGGCCGGCATACCTCGAGCCTTCTCATGTCTTACCGATCTCGACTCGGTAGACGATCTTCCCGTCGAATTCTGCGAACCCGAGCGACTTGTAGAAAGCACGCGCGCCAGGATTTACACGGTCAGTCATCCACTCGACCCGGCTGCACCCAGGGCGTGCGGCAGCGATGGCACGCAACTCCTTCATGAGGCGTTCGCCGACTCCCTGTCGACGGAGGGTGTCACGGACGTACAGTTCCTTGAGGAAGAGGGAGTGGGTGGACCCCGCCGACGGCCAGAGGAACGAGTACGCGGCGAGACCGACGACGTCCCCGGCCTCGTCCTCGACCAGCAGGGCTGAGGCGAGAGGCGGTGAGCCGAAGAGAGCCCCCTCGATCTGGTCCTGGCGCTCGTCGAAAGGCTGGATGTCAGCATCGGCCGTGCCGTAGAACCGCTCGATCTCCTCGATCAGTTCAGCCAGTCCCCGGACGTCACTTTTCTCGGCGGGCCGGATCGTCGCGGTCATCAGCGTGCAACTCCTATCGCTCGTGCGGTCGTTCGTTTGCTACGAGGACCCGGCGGCAGCAGCCCCCAGGGCCCAGCCGTGCCGCTGCAGAGAACCCTGGACATGCCGGATGAGATACGCCAGGTCCGCACAGTAGACGGACGGGTTCCGATACCCTCGTGCCGCGCTGAAACGGTGTGGCAGGTAGCCACCGCCGCATATGGCCACCAGCGGACAGCGTTGGCACTCCTCAGAGAGGGCGGCCGTTCCGTCCTCCTGCCGGTGCAGGAGCTTGGGATGGTGGATGGCCGCATCGAAGGAGTCACTGAAGACGTCGAGCCCCAGCCATGAGGCTCTCTCCTCCACCGAGCGCAGGGTGTCCACGCCCTCCACTGAGCCGTCGGACTCGATCACGACGCTGGCAGGCGGCGCGAGCCCGAGGGTCTCCACCGCGCCGCGTGCGCCGGAGCTGAGCGCCACGATGTCCTCCAGCATGCGCACGCTGTGCTGATACTCAGACCGGGCAAGCCATGCGTCGTAGACGCGGCTCATCCACACCCCGTACTCGGGAGTAGCGGGATCGTTCCGATCCGGCGGCGCATCGTGGGTCCCGTGCGGCAGCCCGAAGTCGATCACCGGAGGCTCGAATGACGCGAGGTAGTCGTGCACCTCCAGGGGATCGTTCGCCAGGTCCACGACGGCGAGCAGCCCAGCGAACAGCCCGGGCCGGGACCGCAACAGCTCGATGCCCCGCACTGCCGAGGCCGCGCTCGACCTGGACGCGTGTGAAAGTCGGTGCCGATCGTTGGCAGCAGGCGGTCCGTCAAGGCTGACGCCTACCGTCACCGCATACTGCTCGAAGAGGTCGAGCCACGCCTCCGACACAAGGGTCCCGTTGGTCTGCAGTTCGAAGCGCACCTCGACCTCGGGCGGAATGCCGTCCTTGAGTACGCGGAGAATCTCCCCCAGATGCCGGGGCCCGGCGAGCAGTGGCTCACCACCATGCAGCACGATGTGGACGGTCCGCAGCCGGTACGTCACCACGTGCTCGGCGATCCTCCGAGCCGCCGTCTGGGCCACGTCCACGCTCATCCGTGCCGGCAGGCTTCGCCATGCCTGGTCCTTGGAGTTGAAGACATAGCAGTAGTCGCAGTCAATGTTGCATCGATTTGCGACCTTGAGAATGAAGGTGTGGAACGGCCTGTGCGGAGGCGTCGGTGTCATCAAGCAGCCGTGACTACAGCGGCCACGGCCAGATCAGCGAGGCTGCGTGGGCGCCATCCCCGATGCTGTTCGAGGCGGCCTGCTCAGCGGCCAGACGGCGCTGCACGCGGGCGGCTACACGGTCCAGGACTTCGAGGCCGGGCGCGGACTCCGCGGTGTCCGGACCGGAAGGCGATGGGCAGGGAACAGTCATGCTGGACGGCATTCAACGCTCCTCGTGATGGCGTGCCGAGAGACTGGAACGCGGCGATGGTGGTTGAAGCAACAGATCAGCTCGCAACGTAGCAGTGCTGCCACTCACCGCGACATACGGAAACTCGTCACGTATTTCGTTCAGGTTCATCCCGTCTGCGAGACCAAGAGCCGCTCGACGTCGTCGGCCGATGCGCTCACGCCCAGCTGCCGGTACACGGTGAGCGCTTCACGTAGCGTCCCCTCGGCCCGGTCGGGCCCGTCGATCACCCGGTCGCAGCGGCCGATCCCTTCCAGTGCCCGTGCCTCCTCCAACGGGCAGCGGATGTCCTGGGCAAGAACCAGCGCCTGTTCGAAGCGCCAGCGCCCGGCAGTCGGGTCACCGAACGTGCGCAGGAGCGCTCCCCAGTGGTTGAGCAGTTCCGTCTCGCCGCAGCGGTCTCCGAGATCGCGCAGGATCTCCAGGCTCTGCCGGAACGCCTCAGCAGCACCGTCCTGCTCACCGACGATCCCGCGGGCGACCCCCAGTTCGCTCAACGCAGCGGCTTCGCCCCCACGGCTGCCCAGGTCGCGATACGCCTCCAGAGCCTCCTCGAGAAGACGGATCGCCGTCGGCATGTCGCCGGACAGGCGGTCCAGCACCCCAAGGTGGCGGATGCTGTTCGCGCGGCCGAAGCGTTCACCGAGCTCGGTGAAGTACTCCAAGGCCTGAACATGAGCGCCGCGAGCACCATCGAGATCACCGATGAGCCTCTGCACCACACCCATCTCGTTCAGGGCGTAGGCCTGGTGGACCCGGTCGTCCAGTGCCTTGTAGATGTCGAACGCTTCACGCTGCCGCTGGGCGGCCAAGCCGTACTCGCCCATGAGGGAGTGGACGATGCCCAGGTCCCGCAGGGAGTTGGCCTCTCCGTACCGGTCGCTGAGGTCGCGGTAGATCGACAGCGCTTCGGACTGGGCCTCGACGGCCTCATCGAACCTGCTGGTCTGGCGCCGCACCATACCGAGGTCGGCCAGCGCGTTGGCCTGACCGAGCCGGTCCCCGAGCTCGCGGTAGAGGGCGAGTGCCTCAGTCTGGGCGCGGGCCGAGGCATCGTTGTCCGCGGTCAGGTACCAGACGATGCCCAGCTGATTCAGGGCGTCCGCCTTGCCACTCCGGTCCCCGACCGCGTCGTAATGCGTCACCGCCTCGTTCAGGGCTTCTGTCGCTTCGGAGTAGGACGCCATGAAGCGCCGTACGACGCCGAGCTCGGCCAGTGCGCCGGCCAACGCCCGCTGGTCACCAGTGCGGCGGGCGGCCCCGGCAGCCGTCCGGTGAAGCCCGACGGCCTGGTCCCAGGGGCCGGCCTGCCGTAGGAAGGGGGCCATCGACTCAGCCAGACGGACCACGAGGTCATGCAGGGCGAACCCGTTGGCCTGTCGGATGCAGGCCAGAATGTTGGGCCGCTCGTTCTCCAGCCAGCCCAGTGCCGCCGTACGAGACTCCATGACCGGAGTCTCAACGTGCCCCGCGTCGCCGGCTGAAGGTGGAACCGTCGAACCGCTGCGGACGATGTGCTCATTCGCGACAGCCAGAGCGGCCAGGTAGTAGGTGCACACACGCTGAACGGCCTGTACGTGGGCCATGCTGTCTCCTCCGTCAGCGAGACCGCGAGCGTAGTCGCGTAGGAGATCGTGAAGCCGGTAACGACTCCCTGGGTGTTCGTCGATCAGATGGGCGTCGTAGAGCGCTTCCAATTGCTGTCGGGCTACCACCGCCGAAACCGATCCGAGCGCAGCCGCCACGTACACGTCGAGTTCCGTGCCCGGGTGGAAACCGAGGCACTGGAAGAAGTGCTGGCGTTCCGGTGCGAGGTCCCGATAGGACAGTTCGAACGTCGCGGCGACCGCGCGCTCGCCGGCGCGCAGTTCTCCCAGCCGGTCCCGGGCCGCCATCAACCGCTCATGCAGATCCCCGGCGCTCCAGGAGGGATGGTGCCGTAGTCGCGCTGCGAGCAGTGACACTCCCAGCGGGAGGTATCCACACAGTCGCACCAGGTCCTCGACCGCATCCCGGTCGAGCGTGTCCGCCGTCCGCCCGCTGAGCCGTACGAAAAGGTCCACCGCGTGATCGGACGGCAGTGCCTCGACTGGCAGCACCACTTCCTCGTGGGCCGCCAGCCGCTTGCGGCTGGTCACCAACACGAGGCAGTCCCTCCCGCCGGGAAGCAAAGGCTCCAACTGCCGATAGCTGGCTGCGTTGTCGAGGATGAGCAGCGCCTTCTTGTCCGCGAGCCTGCTGCGCCACATGGCAGCCCGCGCCTCCGTGATCGCGCCGACATCATCGCCAACGGGGATCTGCTGCGTCGGTACGCCGGCGGCCGCAAGGAGCGACGCGAGAGCCTCGGCCGCCTGTACTGGGCTGCGCCCCGCCGTGTGCCCGTTCAGGTTGACAAAGAGCTGCCCGTCAGGGAACCGCTCGGAGAGCACGTGCCCGGCGTGCACCGCGAAGGTCGTCTTCCCCACTCCGGGCATCCCGTCGATGACGTGGACCAGCAGGGCCTCTCCGGTCTCCTGCGCAGCACGTACCGAGCGCACCAGCGACTCCAGCTCTGCTGACCGATCAGTGAACGCCGCGGTGTCGCGTGGTAAGGACCGCAGCACCAGGGCGGCCCCTGGCGGACCTGAACCGACGTCCGGGCGCACTGCCGGCTCGGGCCTCTGCACCGGCTCTCGGTGATCGCCCAACGCGGTGAGCAACGTCGTCAGCCCTGCCGTGACCACCCCCAGAATGACGAAGGACAGCCAGGGATGTGCCTGCAACCACCCCAGCCATGAAGGCCAATGTGACTGTGCGGAAACGGCGTTCGTGACCAGACCAACGAGCATGGTGGTGATCGCGCCCGCGCCGGCGACGGCGGCGATCATCGCGCCCCGCCTCACCCTCACGAGTGCGTCACCAGGCCGGCCGAGCAGCGTCCAACGAGTCCGGTTCCGCGGCCAGCGAACCGGAACAGCGCATGCAGAGCCGACTTGAACACGCGGGCACCCCCAGAAAGACATCCCAACTGACCAAGCGGACCAGTCTCGTAGAGCTTGGTCAAGGTCACCTCTGCGCCATCGCCCCTTCGGATCTGCCAGAGGGCGATCACTGTTCAATGTGGACGGCGGCGCGGTTGCAACCTCCAACCACTCGCGAGGTGGCCGTCGCTGTCCGCCTGCTGCCTTTCACTATTCCGCTTGCGCAACTGCCGGAGGTTCTCCCGCTCGACACTCGCAAGCTCGTCGTCGGCTCCTTCGCCCTGATCAGTCTTCTCACACCGGCCCCAGTTACGCAGACCCTCCGAACTGACATCCAGCTCCCGGACAACCTCCGTCATGGTCTTCCTGAAGCACTAAACGACCGCGATAACTCTCACAGAACATCGGCGGCCAGTGCGTCGCCCGACCGCTTCCAGATCTTCCATACGCTGGTGCGCTCATCCTCTGCCGAAACGAGGAACACGAGATGCTTACCGCCACCGAACGCCGGCGGAGGCAGACGGCTTGGTCGGCGCGCCGCCCTCAGCTCGACCGCGCCGACCACCAGCGTCAGTCTGATCTCAACGGGAGACACCTCACTCCTCCTGCCTTCCAACTCACTCAAGGGCGATCACCCCGTCGGGCAGCCATCCCTCCCAGTAGCCGTCCATGAGCAGCGGCAACGAGTCGGGCTCCACCCGCACACCCGCGTCCCGCAGTTGGGCAGTGCTCCACCAGCGGGCTCCGTCCCCCAGCAGAGCACGCACGTCTGGCGGCCAGGCCTCGGCGACCGGTCTCGCCAGGACCACGTATTCCGTCTGTCTGCGATCGTCGATGGCTGGCAGGACCCCGACAACGGGTGTGATCCGTACGGGCGGCAGACCAGCCTGCCGTCGCAGGTAACGCACCGCGGTCCGACGGTAGGACTCGCCGACCCTCACGGGTACGGCTGGCACTGACCAGCATTCGGTGCCCTGGTGTTCGGCGGGCACCAACAGGAAGCAGCGAGCAGCCGGGTCGATGACGACTGGCCGGACGACAGCGGTGGGGGTTGAGGGGGAGAAGGTCACATGGATCACCTTCCCGATCCGTTATTAGAATAGCATCCAGGGCGTTCCATTCGAGTGGTACGGGGCAGGATGAGACCGTTATCGGCGTCTAGTGGACTGGATGCCACAAGGCCGGTGCAGGGCCGGTGTGCATCCAGTCCACTAGTCGGGAGGCAGGCCGGTGCCAGCGGCGCCGAGGTGTTCTGGCGCGCGGTGTGAACGCGCGCGGGCGCATCTCGGTGCGGCTCGGCCCGGCCCCGAAATGCGGACCGAGGGAGCGCGGATGGGCGCGTCGTGGCCCGACCGGCTCGGCACAGGTGACCGGGTTCGGTTCGACGGGCAGGTGTGCACGGTGACCGGGGTGTGCGGCGGACGCGTGGCGCTGCGGGACGTCCTGGGCGCCACTGACCACATCGATGTGGTCGCACTGCTGGCGGCAGAGGATTTCGCGTTCCTGGGGGGCGGCGGCACGCCTTCACCGGATCCGTCGGTGCCGGAGCGGGCCCTATGGTGGCGGCAGCATGTCACTGAGGTGCTGACCGGCGTGCCGTACGGCGCGCCGCCCGGTACCAAGCCGCGCCCTGGCTACGACCCCACCCGCCACACGCTGGCTGAGCGAGAGGATGCCAAGGCCAGGGAGCTGGCCGTGCTGGGCGTAGGCGGGGCGGCGGCGCGGACGGTGCGGCGCAAACGGCAGCGGTATCAGCAGCGCGGTCTGGCTGGTCTCACCGACGGACGAGCCGGACGGCACGCAGCAACGGACGGACCTGGGTTGCACCCCCGAGTACAAGCCGTGGTGCAGGAAGTTGTCGCTGCACAACCGCCGGACCGGCCCCTGCCCGCCGGGCAGTTGCACGAGCGGGTGCTGGCACGTCTGGCTGTGCCCATCGCGGCGGGCGAGTTGCCCCGGCCGTCCCGGGCCGTCGTCCGGCGCCTCGCCGCCCAGCTTCTAGTCCACACGGGGAAGGAAAGGACGGGGAGCGTGGTGGCGGTAGGGGAGCGTGTTCACCTGGAGACGGTCGAGCTTCCCCTGCCCTTCGGGCAGGAAGGCCCGGGCCGTCGCCTACGGCTGCTGGTCGCACTCGACGAGGCGACCAGACTCGTCCTGACCGCCGTGGTCCACGCCGGGCCCCGACCGTCGCTGCACGCGACGCTGCTGGCCCGGATGTGCGCGCCGACGGAGTTGTGGGCGGACTGGGGCGCCCTGCTGTCCGGCAACGCACGGCCCCCGAACCGGCGGCATGCACCCCCGCTCGTGGTCCGCCCGGCCGCCCTCGTGATCGACGACGTGAACGCGCCCGGCCTGCGGGCGCTGCGTGAAGCCTGCGCCAATCTGGGGATCCACGTCCGGTCCGCGCGGCACCTGCGCCCGGTGGACCGCGTGGGCGTGGAGCGCACGCTACAGCGCTTCACGTCGCTGTTCAGCGAGCATCTGCTCTCCGCTGCCGGGCAGTCGGCCCGCGAGGCGGGGTGGCCACCAGAGATGGTGCAGGATCTGCTGGAGGTGTGGGTGGCCCGCGTCTGGCCGGACATGCCAGTATCGACCGCCCCCATAGGCGGAGCGCACACTCCCCGGACCCGCCATGAGACGCTGACCGCCACGGCGGGCTGGACACCAGTTCCCATCCCCCCGCAATACCTCACGCCGTTCCTGAAGACGGCCCAGCGTGTGGTCGGGTCCTCGGGGATACGGCTCGGCGGGCGCCTCTATGACGCCCCCGACCTGAAGCGGCTGCGGCAGACTACGCCGCCCAGCACAGGCCGCCGCCCGTTGGAAGTGCGGTGGGACCCCTACGACCTCAGAAACGTGTGGCTGCGGTCCGGGGACGCCGAGTGGATCACGGCTCGTGTCATGCCTCCTGCCGAGCCGCCTTCCCTCCACCTCACCTTGGGAAACAGGCCACTTGACCACACCTCCCGCTACGCCGACGCCGATCAGGCCGGCCCGGAGCCGTCCGTCGGCAACCAGCCAGCTCCCACCCATGCCCCCGCGGACAGACCGTCGTTGCACGATTGGAGGCGCTTCAAAAACTGGATGAACTCCGTCTCCCAGCTCCCCACCCTGGCAGATCCCACACGCGCACTTCCGGAGGAGGTCCGCCTGACCTACCACGCCCGACTTCCCCTGCGCGCGCCTGGAGTTACGGCCGCCGCGCGGCAGATCGAGGACGCACGGACCATCAACAGACATACGTCAGGCGCCCGTTATGGGGTTCTGCTGACCGGCCAGGCCGGCACGGGGAAGACGACCGCGCTGTGGGAATCGGCCCGCCGCTGCACCGCCCAGGAGCCGGACGAGGAAACCGTCCCAGTGGTCTACACCCGGCTGGCTCCGGCCACCTCACCGCGTCTACTGCTGGCCGAACTGGGCCGCCGCCTTGGCCTCCCCCTGCGTGGCTCACTGACGACCGCCGATCTGGTGGTTCAGGTGAGCAAGGCCATGGAGACCGCCCGGACCAGGCTGATCCTGGTCGATGAGATCCAGCATCTGCGCAGTCCTGGCGGAGCCGGCACGTCTGTGGTCGAAGTCCTGGACTACTTGTGCGACCGCATCCCGGCGACTTTCGCCTTCGCCGGCATCGGCGCCCCCGACGCTCTCGCCGGCGAGGTGACACGCAGCCCGTACCGTCGACTGGCACCCGTCCACCTGTCCGACCTGCCACCGGACGAGGACTGGGTCCGGATGATCAGTGAGACCGAGGCGGCACTGCGCCTGCATGCGCACGAACCAGGCACCCTCACCGCTCAAGCCGGCTTCCTGCACGAGCGCACCGGTGGCAATGTGGGCCGGCTGGCGTTCCTGCTGCGCACCGCAGCCGTCCGTGCCATTCGCGAGGGCACTGAACAACTGACCGCTTCGCTGCTGTCCGAGCTGCCCCTCCCCGGCCAGTCGGGTGAAGCCGAGTGCGGTCAGCCGATCTGGACTGCCTGAGGAGCAGAGACCAGATACGAGACCGGGTGGCAGCTCAGAAATACCCAATCCGGCCACACATAAAAGCGAATAGCGAACGCGCGGCCGAGAAAAGTCCGCGATAAAAGGCCCCCAGTCCATAAGCCAGCCACCTGGCCACTCAAAAGCCAGACAGCCATCCTGGCTGCCCTCTACCGTGGTGCGCATGACGTACCAGGAGACTTTTTCGAGTCCCCCGGCCGAGTCCGGGGACGACGAAGCAGAGTATGCGGTCCGTCAGTACAACGCCCTGATCGAGAAGTCCAAGGCTGCCATCGAAAAACACAACGCGGCTGCACGCGAGGAGACCGAGAGGTATGAGCTGCTGATCGCGTACCGCGAGGAAGCGCTGAGTCTGGTGGGGATGCAGTCGCGCCTGCAGGCCATGAACGAACATGCCCGGGAGCACGGCATCTTCAGCTCATCGCCGCCCGCCCCTCCGGTGGCCCTGCGCGTCGTCCCGGACCCGCAGACCACTAGGACGACATCCCCTGCAGCCGCTGAACCCGAAGAATGCACAGTCCCGCCGGCGACGGACGCGGGACATCCCTCTGCTGAGATCATCATCCGCAGCAAGAAGCAGCAGGAGATCCTGAACGTCATCGCCCAACGCCCCGACCCGCCGTGGGGCAGCGAGGATCTGGCCCGGGCCCTCTGCATTCCCCAGGCCCCCCAGGCACGCAAGAGCCTGCGCAACTCCTTGCAGGCCCTGTCGATTTCCGGCGCCCTGGAACGCATCACACGCGAAGACGACCGACACGTCTACTACCGGCCCCGCATGAACTGGAAATTCGCCTGACCCCCACCACCGACAATGCGGCACCCACACAGCACCGCCGCCGATAGATAAGAGACCGCCGCCGCAGGTCCAGTTTGCCCCTGGACCCTTCATGCGACGGCGGTCGTGACCCGCTAAGGCCGTTTCCGACACTACCCGGCGCCACCCGGGCGTGTCCGGCATTCGGCCATATTCCCCTGCCTCTTTCTCGAGAGGCAGTTTGAGGAGTCCGAATGCTCATGCGAATTCATCGCGGAGGATTGCCCGGCTCACGGCCGGGCCACAGGTCCACCTCGAGCGCCTTCTCCAGGTTTGCGATCGTCAGCAGGTCGCACCAAACCGCGCCGTCGAGCACCTGCACGATCGTCATCCGGGACACCCCGGCACGCCGGGACACCTCGGCGACCGACCAGCCATTGGCGTCGATCACCCGGCGCAGCCTGGCTGCCACCTCCTGCGCCACCCAGGCCCCGTGGTGGTCACCGAGCACGGCGTGCGGCCAGATGCCCTCGACCACGTACGTGTGGGGCTTGAGTCGTCGCTTGTCTCCCTGGGGCACGTCGAAGAGTGTCGCCCATCCGGCCCTCCCCGCATGACAGTGTCCGCCGCCTCCGCCTCATGCTATTGGAATAGCACCCCTCCCGGGGTCCTTTCCTGGTGGAGAGTCACGATGGACGCGATCGAGCGCTACCGGCCTAAGTTGCCCGGCCCTGTCTGGGACCGCGTCGGCCCCGACTGCCGCCGTGCGGTGGCCGCAGCCAAACCGGTCACGCCGAAGGAGGCACGGGACTGGCTCGGCGCCCTCGCGCACGCCGCGGCATACGCCGATGCCAGCGGACGCCCCACAAAGGCCGAGCACCTGCTCACCGCGGAAGCGATCGAGTGGTACCTGGCCACCGGCTGTCTGCACCTGGAGGAGTCCTCCCGCTCCAACCGCCGCTGCCGCCTCAACAAACTCCGCCGCGCTTTGCTCGGCCCCGACCTGATCACCGGCAACCCGGCCGCGTACTCCGGCTCAGACGCCTCCCGCCCCTATACGCAGCCCGAACAAGCCCAGCTGTACGCCACAGCCCGCGCTCAGCCCACCGACGAACTGCGCTACAACTGCCTGCTCCTGCTCGCTCTAGGCTTCGGCTGCGCCCTGGACTCACCCGAGATCATCCCGCTGCGCACCCACGACGTACGCGAGGCACCCAACGGAGCCGTGGCCGTCGCCGTCCGTGGGCCACGCGCCCGCGTAGTGCTGTGCCGCACCGCCTGGGCGCCGGTCCTCACCGAGGCCACCGCCTGGGCCTCTCGCCCCGGCCAGGCCCGCTACCTCTTCCGCCCGAGCAGCTACGCCCGCGGCACCAACACCGTCACCAACTTCCTCGCCCGCACAAAGAAGCCGCCCGGAACACCACCGCTGGTCATAGGCCGGGCCCGCGCCACGTGGCTCGTCGACGCCATCGAAGCCCGTATGCACCTGCCCACCCTGATGGCCGCCGCCGGCCTGACCACCCTGCGCTCCATCGACCGGGTCCTGCCCCACGTACGGAACCTCTCACCCGACCAGGCCGCAGCCGCACTGAAGGAGTTCTGACCATGAACAGCCGTCTCGCGCGCCACCCCCGTATCGCCCGCCTGCGCTCTCAGCGCGCGCTTGTCCTCGACCACGAGGTCATGGAGGTCCTCGACGAAGTGGCCGGCTCCGGCCTGATCGAGGAAATCGAACCGCTCGTCGCCCGCGGAACAGGCAGCCCTTGCACCCTTCCGGTCGAGGCCCTGCTGGTCGGCATGTGCCTGACCGCCGCACGCAACGGCGGCGTCATCCTTTTCACCGCCGTCACGGACCTGCTGTACTTCGCGCTCTCCGACGAGATGCGCCAGCTACTCGGCCTGCGCCGCTATCCCGACCATGATCGCGGCTTCGAGGCCGCCTACGCCGTCGTCCGCCGCCGCATCCACAGCGTCCTCGATGCGATCGACCCGTCCCCGCTGCCCAAGAACCACCGCTTGGCCCGCCGCCAAGCAGAGAAGTTCCTAGCAAAGGCAGACCGCGGCGAGCTTGCTCGTAAGCGCACGCTCATGCTCCGCGTGACCAACATGATCCTCGCCATGTCCCTACGCGAGGCCCTCCCCCTCCTGGAAGACCACTGGCACGGCTCAGTCTGCGTCGACGCCACTGTCATCGGCACGTACGCGAAGGGCCTCGCCTCCGATGGCCCCGTCACCTCCACCGACCCCGACGCCGGCTGGTACGTGCGCACCGCCAAGCACGAGGACCCTCTCGCCCTCGACGACCTCGCCCCCGCCCAGCGGGGCAAGAAAGGCGCCGGGCTCCAGAGGAAGGCGGAACGCATCAAGAAGCGGCTGTTCGGCTACGACGCCTCCCTCGTCATCGCCCGCGACCCCGACCAAGACGGCGCCCCGCTGCCCGACGGCTCCGCGAACCCCGACGTCGTACCCGCCCTCGTCATCGCCTTCTCCGTCGACAAGCCCAGCCATCGCCCCGGACATGTCGCCGTCGAAGCCCTCCAGCAGATCGACGACAGCCTTCCGCGCGGCTACCTGGCAGGCGATCGCGCCTACAACGGCCAGAAGCCGGAGAACTTCCAACTCCCCATCCGCGCCATGGGCTACGAGCCCGTCTACGACTACGCGAAGGACCAGCTCGGCGTCCAGGCAGGATTCGCCGGCGCTCAACTCGTCGAGGGCAACTGGTACTGCCCATCCATGCCCCAGGAACTCAAGGACGCCACCAAGGATCTGATCGCCGAGAAGATCGACAAGCAGACCTGGATCGACCGCATCCGTGCCCGCGCCGCGTACCTCTTCATGCCCAAACAGCGCCCCGACTCCGAAGGTCACCGCCGTGTGATGTGCCCCGCCGAAGCCAACCGCACCCAGTGCTCCCTCAAGAAGCACACCCTCGGCCGTGGCATCCACCTGCCCCTCGTCGACCCCGCTCCGAGCCCTGCAGGCTCACCCCCGTGCTGCATCCAGAAGACCGTCACTGTCCCACCAGAAGCCGGCGCCAGCCTCTGGCAGCCCCTCCAGTACGGCTCCGAAGCCTGGCAGCGCGTGTACTTCCGGCTCCGCAACAGCGTCGAGGGCATCAACGGCTACGCCAAGGACCCCCTCCACGAGCGCCTCGAGGATGCCGGCACCCGCCGCATCCGCGGCATCGCCGCCCAGACCCTCCTGCTGGCCTTCCAACTCGCCCACGCCAACCGCCGCAAGCTCACCGCCTGGGCGAACTCCATCGCCCTCCACGGCGACCGGCCCCACCGTCGGCCCACCCGTCGCCGCAAGACCAAGCCACTGGGCACCTGGACCCCCAAGGGCCACGTCAACCAGCCCTGAGAGTCACCCAGACCTGAGACCTTCATCACAAGCCACCCGTAGCCCGCCGCAGCGCAATCGAAGATCCACACCCAAAAACCGGACCGCCGACGGCCCCAAGCCGTCGGCGGTCCACGTGTTTTTACCCATACACAGAGGAACGGGCGGCATCGTGATCACGATGCCGCCCGTTCCGTCGGTGCGTCAGGAGCACTTTCGTCGGTGCTCCCTGGTGCGCGAGGGGGGAGTTGAACCCCCACGCCCTTTCGGGCACTGGAACCTGAATCCAGCGCGTCTGCCTATTCCGCCACCCGCGCATTGGGTGTGTCTTCCGGTTCGGCCCTTGCGGGCTGGCCCCTTCCGACATGCAGAACATTAGCACGGCCCCAGGGGTGGAATCACATCCCTTCCCCAGGCCCCCCACCAGGCCATCTGTCCCGCACGGCCCGGGAACCCGCACCGCACGGCGGCCCCGGCGGACGCTCCCGCAACCCCCGCCCCTGTGGACAAAGCTGTTCACGTATCAACCTCGTACCGGTCCCGGCCATCTCATCCACAGGGGGACCGGACCGGGCGCCGGGTGCGGGACACTGGACCGGGACCACCTCTACGATCCTCCTCCGAAGGAGTTCGAAGGGGGTCCGCTGGGGGAACCGGCTGATTGCCGGGCGCGTAGATACGATCAGTGAGCAGTACCGGCGAGGCTGCCGCGCCGAGCACGGCACGGCAGAACGGCAGCGACGGAGGAGGTGCCCCATGGGAGTCCTGAAGAAATTCGAGCAGCGTCTCGAAGGTCTGGTCAACGGCACCTTCGCCAAGGTGTTCAAGTCCGAGGTCCAGCCGGTGGAGATCGCCGGCGCGCTCCAGCGGGAGTGCGACAACAACGCGACGATCTGGAACCGCGACCGGACCGTCGTGCCCAACGACTTCATCGTGGAGCTGAGCACGCCCGACCACGAGCGCCTCAGCCCGTACTCCGGACAACTCGGTGACGAGCTGGCCGGAATGGTGCGCGACTACGCCAAGCAGCAGCGCTACACCTTCATGGGGCCGATCAAGGTCACCCTGGAGAAGGCCCCCGACCTGGACACCGGTCTGTACCGGGTGCGCAGCCGCACCCTCGCCTCCTCCAGCAGCCAGGAGCCCCAGGCCCCGCACTCCGGCGGCCCGGGCCCGGCGGCACCCCAGTCCCCCCAGGGCGGATACGGCTACCCGCCCGCCGGAGCCCCCCCGATGCCGTCCGCGCCGCCCCCCGGCGCCCGGCCCGGCGGCTACGGCTACCCCCAGCCCGCGACCCAGCGCCCCGCCGCCGCCCCGATGGGCGGCGCCGCGACCCGGTACTGGATCGAGGTCAACGGCACCCGCCACCAGATCTCCCGCGCGACCCTCGTGATGGGCCGCAGCACCGAGGCGGACGTGCGCATCGACGACCCCGGCGTCTCCCGCAGGCACTGCGAGATCCGCACCGGGACGCCCTCGACGATCCAGGACCTCGGGTCCACCAACGGCATCGTGGTGGACGGGCAGCACACCACCCGCGCTACGCTCCGCGACGGCTCGCGGATCGTCGTGGGCAGCACCACCGTTATCTATAGGCAAGCCGAAGGGTGAAGCGGGGGCAATGTCAGAGCTGACCCTCACGGTCATGCGGCTGGGTTTCCTGGCCGTACTGTGGCTGTTCGTGATCGTGGCCGTGCAGGTCATCCGCAGCGACCTGTTCGGTACGCGTGTCACACAGCGGGGAGCACGCCGGGAGGCCCAGCGCCCGCAGACCGCGGCCCGGCAGCAGTCCGCACCCCCGCAGCAGCGCGGCCAGCGCGGACAGCGGGCCCAGCAGAGCGGCGGCCGCCAGCGGCGCAACGCGCCCAGCAAGCTCGTCGTCACCGAGGGCACCCTCGCCGGGACCACCGTGGCGCTCCAGGGCCAGACCATCACCCTGGGCCGTGCGCACGACTCCACGATCGTCCTGGACGACGACTACGCCTCCAGCAGGCATGCCAGGATCTACCCCGACCGCGACGGCCAGTGGATCGTCGAGGACCTCGGCTCCACCAACGGCACCTACCTGGACCGGTCCCGGCTGACGACCCCGACGCCGATCCCGGTGGGCGGGGCGATCCGCATCGGCAAGACCGTCATCGAGCTGCGGAAGTAGTGCTACACCAATGAATGAGCGCGAGCGGAGCGAGCACGCGGCGGCGGATCGCAATCCGGTCCCCGGCGCGCTCCCGACCGGAGGGTGGGCAGTGTGGCTCGACACGACCGGCTGTACCCGGAGCCGACTGGCGAGGTGCGCATGAGCCTGTCACTGCGCTTCGCCGCCGGATCGCACAAGGGCATGATCCGGGAGGGCAACGAGGACTCCGGTTACGCCGGTCCGCGCCTGCTCGCCATCGCCGACGGCATGGGCGGCCAGGCCGCCGGTGAGGTCGCCTCCTCGGAGGTCATCTCCACCCTGGTCACGCTCGACGACGACGTGCCCGGCTCCGACATCCTCACCTCGCTCGGCACCGCCGTGCGCCGCGCCAACGAGCAGCTGCGCTCCATGGTCGAGGAGGACCCCCAGCTCGAAGGCATGGGGACCACCCTCACCGCGCTGCTGTGGACCGGCCAGCGGCTCGGCCTCGTACACGTCGGCGACTCGCGCGCCTACCTGCTGCGCGACGGCATGCTCAGCCAGATCACCCAGGACCACACCTGGGTGCAGCGCCTGGTCGACGAGGGCCGGATCACCGAGGAGGAGGCCGGCGCCCACCCGCAGCGCGCCCTGCTGATGCGCGCCCTCGGCAGCGGCGACCACGTCGAGCCCGACCTCTCCATCCGCGAGGTCCGCGCCGGCGACCGCTACCTGATCTGCTCCGACGGGCTCTCCGGTGTCGTCTCCCACCAGACGATGGAGGAGGCGCTCGCCAGCTACCAGGGCCCGCAGGAGACCGTGCAGGAGCTGATCCAGCTCGCGCTGCGCGGCGGCGGCCCCGACAACATCACGGTGATCGTCGCCGACGTGCTCGACCTGGAGACCGGCGACACCCTCGCCGGGCAGCTCTCCGACACCCCGGTCGTGGTCGGCGCCGTCGCCGAGAACCAGCACCACCTGAACCACGACAACGGCATCATGCAGACCCCGGCCGGCCGGGCCTCGCACCTCGGCCGCCAGGGCCGCAGGCAGTCCGGCGGCGGCCGGCACGGCGGGCCCTCCGGCGACACCGAGGAATACGTCCCCGAGGGCAGCTTCGGCGAGTACTCCGAGGAGGACTTCACCAAGCCCCGCAAGGGCCGGCGCTGGGTGAAGCGTTCCCTCTGGAGCGCGCTGGCCCTCGCGGTGATCGGCGGCGCCGTCTACGGCGGCTGGCGCTGGACCCAGACCCAGTACTACGTCGGGGTCAACGGGGAGCACGTCGCGCTCTATCAGGGCATCAGCCAGGATCTCGCCTGGGTCTCGCTGTCCAAGGTCGAGCAGGACCACCCCGAGATCGAACTCAAGTACCTGCCGTCGTACCAGCAGAAGCAGGTCAAGAACACGATCGTGGTGGCGGGCGGTCTTTCCCAGGCCCGCTCCAAGGTGCAGGCCCTCTCCGTGCAGGCGTCCGCCTGCCGCAAGGAGGCCGAGCGCACCGCCGCCGAGCGCGAGCAGCAGAAGTCCAGGACGGGCCAGGACACGGCCGGCGGCACCACCGGTGCCACCAAGACCGCCTTCACCAAGGCCAGCCCCTCGCCGGACCCCTCGGCCTCCGGGTCGAAGTCGCAGGCGTCGCCCTCGAAGTCCCCGACCGCGTCCGCCACTCCCCGGCCCGGCCCCAGCCTCTCCGAGGATGAGCAGAAGGTCGCCGATCAGTGCGGCAAGCAGTAGGCAAGCCGTGAGAGGCCCCGTCACACGATGAGCAGTACTACGAACACGCCGACGCACCACACGTCCACGATCGGCTCGATCGGTGCGCCGAGCCGCCGCAACACCGAGCTGGCCCTGCTGATCTTCGCGGTGGTCATCCCGGTGTTCGCCTACGCCAACGTGGGCCTGGCCCTCAACGACCAGGTCCCCGCGGGCCTGCTCGGCTACGGCCTGGGCCTCGGCCTGCTGGCGGGCGTCGCCCACCTCGCGGTGCGCAAGTTCGCGCCGTACTCCGACCCGCTGCTGCTGCCGCTGGCCACCCTGCTCAACGGGCTCGGCCTGGTGTGCATCTGGCGCCTGGACCAGTCGAAGCTGCTGCAGTCCATCGGCCAGGCGGGCGGCAAGGCCACCAACCAGCTCGTCTACACCGCGCTGGGCATCATTCTGTTCGCCGTCGTGCTGATCTTCCTCAAGGAACACCGCACGCTGCAGCGGTACACCTACATCTCCATGGTGGCCGCGCTGGTGCTGCTGCTGCTCCCGCTGGTGCCCGGCCTCGGTGCCGACCTGACCTACGGCGCCAAGATCTGGATCAAGATCGGCAGCTTCACCATCCAGCCCGGTGAGTTCGCCAAGATCGTGCTCGCGGTCTTCTTCGCCGGCTACCTGATGGTCAAGCGGGACGCGCTCGCGCTCGCCAGCCGCCGCTTCATGGGTCTCTACCTGCCGCGCGGCCGCGACCTCGGCCCGATCCTGGTCGTCTGGTTCATCTCGATCCTGATCCTGGTCTTCGAGACCGACCTCGGTACCTCGCTGCTGTTCTTCGGCATGTTCGTGATCATGCTGTACGTCGCCACCGAGCGGACCAGCTGGATCGTCTTCGGTCTGCTGATGTCCGCGGCCGGCGCCGTGGGCGTGGCCACCTTCGAGCCACACGTCCAGACACGTGTGCAGGCATGGCTCAACCCGATGCACGAGTACGAGCTGAGCCGCACCCCGGGCGTCACCGGTGTGCATTCCGACCAGCTCCAGCAGGCCCTGTGGGCGTTCGGCTCCGGCGGCACCCTCGGCACCGGCTGGGGCCAGGGCCACTCCGAGCTGATCCGCTTCGCCGCCAACTCCGACTTCATCCTCGCCACCTTCGGCGAGGAGCTGGGCCTGGCGGGCATCATGGCGATCCTGCTGGTCTACGGCCTGATCGTGGAGCGCGGTGTGCGCACCGCCCTCGCCGCCCGCGACCCCTTCGGCAAGATGCTCGCCATCGGCCTGTCCGGCGCGTTCGCCCTCCAGGTGTTCGTCGTCGCCGGCGGTGTGATGGGCCTCATCCCGCTGACCGGTATGACGATGCCCTTCCTCGCGTACGGCGGTTCGTCCGTCATCGCCAACTGGGCGCTCATCGGCATCCTGATCCGCATCAGCGACACCGCCCGGCGCCCGGCACCCAGCCCGGCCGGCAACCCCGACGCCGAGATGACGCAGATCGTGCGGCCCGGCGGCACCGGGCCCGACGAGCAGTGAGCACGGCGGGCGGCGGGACCGTACCTCTGGGCGGGTCCCGTCGCCGGGCCTCAGGAGCGTCTCCGTCCACAGGCACTGCCCCTAGACTGTGGGCGGCCAAGGACGGGGGCCAGCCCCAGCGACACCGAGAGACCGAAGCGACAGGCGTCCCTGTCAGCTCGTGGAAAGGCCGGACGTGAACAAGCCCCTGCGCCGCATCGCGCTCTTCTGCGGACTGCTCGTCCTGGCCCTGCTGATCCGCGACAACTGGCTCCAGTACGTCAAGGCCGACGAGCTGCGCACCGCGACCGACAACCGCCGCGTCTCCATCGAGCGCTACGCCTCCCCGCGCGGCGACATCATCGTGGACGGGGAGCCGATAACCGGTTCCGTCGAGACCAAGGCCGGCGACTTCAAGTACAAGCGCACATACAAGAACGGGGCCATGTGGGCGCCCGTGACCGGCTTCTCCTCCCAGGCGTTCGGCAGCACCCAGCTCGAGAAGATCAACGACGGCATCCTCACCGGCAACGACGACCGGCTGTTCTTCCGCAACACCCTGGACATGCTGACCGGCAAGCCCAAGCAGGGCGGCAACGTGGTCACCACGCTCAACTCCGCCGCGCAGAAGGCCGCGTACTCCGGGCTGAAGAACCAGGGCGGCAAGGGCGCGGTCGTCGCGCTGGAGCCCTCCACCGGCAAGATCCTCGCGCTGGCCTCGTACCCCTCGTACGACCCGTCGTCCTTCGCGGGTTCCCGTGACGGCGACGCGGAGGCGTGGTCGAAGCTGCAGAAGAAGAGCGACTCCTCCGACCCGACGCTCAACCGGGCGCTGCGCGAGACCTACCCGCCCGGCTCCACCTTCAAGGTGGTCACCGCCGCCGCGGCGCTGGAGAACGGCAAGTACTCCTCGGCCGACCAGAAGACCGACAGCCCGCTGCCCTGGGTGATGCCCGGCACGCAGACCGAGCTGAAGAACGAGGGCAACATCCCCTGCAAGGACGCGACGATGCGGGTCGCGCTCCAGTACTCCTGCAACACCGTCTTCGGCAAGATCGGCGCCGACCTCGGCAACGAGAAGATGCTGGACGAGGCCAAGAAGTTCGGCTTCGACGAGGAGCAGTTCACGCCGACCCGCGCCAACGCCTCCGTGTTCTCCAAGGACATGAACGACTCGCAGACGGCTCTGTCCTCCATCGGCCAGTTCAACACCGCCGCCACCCCGCTCCAGATGGCCATGGTCGCCTCCGCGGTCGCCAACGACGGCAAGCTGATGAAGCCGTACATGGTCGACTCGCTCCAGTCCTCCAACCTGGACCCGGTGGAGAAGAGCGAGCCGCAGGAGCTGAGCCGGCCGCTGTCGCCGGGCAACGCGCAGATCCTGCAGTCGATGATGGAGACGGTCGTCAAGGACGGCACCGGCAAGAACGCGCAGATCGACGGCGTCACGGTGGGCGGCAAGACGGGTACCGCGCAGCACGGTGTGAAGAACAGCGAGAACCCCTACGCGTGGTTCCTCTCCTACGCCAAGCTGCCCGACCACAGCTCCCCGGTGGCCGTGGCCGTGGTCATCGAGGACGACAACGCGGTGCGCGACGACATCTCCGGTGGCGGCCTCGCCGCCCCGATCGCGAAGGGCGTCATGCAGGCGGTCATCAACTCCAAGAAGTGAACCCGCTCACGTGGCCTTCACATCGGCGCACGTTGCGGTACCGGTCCGGTATCGGGTTACCGGCTTGGCCAGGTCACACAGAGCGAGCCGGGTACGGTAGGCCCGGACGGAAGCTCCGGCCGCGCACACCCGTGCCGGGCGGGACCGACGGAGAGGGCTGGTAAGTAGCTATGGAAGAGCCGCGTCGCCTAGGCGGCCGGTACGAGCTGGGCCACGTACTCGGCCGTGGTGGCATGGCAGAGGTCTACCTCGCGCATGACACCCGCCTCGGCCGCACCGTGGCGGTGAAGACGCTGCGCGCGGACCTCGCGCGTGATCCGTCCTTCCAGGCCCGGTTCCGCCGGGAGGCCCAGTCTGCCGCCTCGCTCAACCATCCCGCGATCGTCGCGGTCTACGACACGGGCGAGGACTACATCGACGGGGTCTCGATCCCGTACATCGTGATGGAGTACGTCGACGGCTCCACGCTCCGTGAGCTGCTGCACTCCGGGCGCAAGCTGCTGCCCGAGCGGTCGATGGAGATGACCATCGGCATCCTCCAGGGTCTGGAGTACGCCCACCGCAGCGGCATCGTCCACCGGGACATCAAGCCGGCCAACGTCATGCTGACCCGCAACGGCCAGGTCAAGGTGATGGACTTCGGCATCGCCCGCGCCATGGGCGACTCCGGGATGACGATGACGCAGACCGCGGCCGTGATCGGCACCGCCCAGTACCTCTCCCCGGAGCAGGCCAAGGGCGAGCAGGTCGACGCCCGGTCCGACCTGTACTCCACGGGCTGCCTGCTCTACGAGCTGCTGACCGTCCGTCCGCCGTTCGTCGGCGACTCCCCGGTGGCCGTGGCCTACCAGCACGTGCGCGAGGAGCCGCAGCCGCCGAGCGTGTTCGATCCCGAGATCACGCCGGAGATGGACGCGATCGTCCTCAAGGCGCTGACCAAGGACCCGAACTACCGCTACCAGTCGGCCGACGAGATGCGCGCCGACATTGAGGCGTGCCTCGACGGCCAGCCCGTCGGCGCGACGGCGGCCATGAGCGCGGTCGGCTACGGCTACGCGGACGACCAGGCGACCACCGCGCTGCGGCAGGAGCCGGCCGGGGCGACCACGATGCTCCCGCCGATGAACCCGGACGACGGCGGCTACGGCTACGACGACCGGCCCGACCGGCGGCGCCAGCAGAAGAAGAACAGCAACAACACCTCGACGATCCTGCTCGCGGTCGCGGCCGCGCTGGTGCTGGTCGGCGCGGTGCTCATCGGCATGTGGATGTTCCCCGGCAAGAGCGAGAAGCCCTTCCCGGCGCCGAACTTCGCGGGCAACTCGGTCGAGGACGCCCGGAAGATGGCGGAGGCGTCGGATCTGAAGCTGGGTGACATCACGCGCAAGCCGTGTGAGAACCAGCCCAAGAACAAGATCTGTTCGCAGACCCCGACGGCCGGCTCGGACGTCAAGAAGAACGACACCATCGACCTCGTCGTCTCCACGGGCGCGCCCAAGGTGACGATCCCGAGTGTCATCGGCCTCTCCTTCGACGAGGCGCGGGAGAAGCTGGAAGGCGACGACTACCAGCTCACGGTGAAGAAGGAGACGCGCGTCTCCAGCGACACCCCCGACAACGTCCTCGACCAGGACCCCACCGGCGGCAATCAGGTGCAGAAGGGGTCCACGATCACCCTGACGGTCGCCAAGGCCGAGGAGAAGGTCACCATCCCGGACGTCAAGGGCAAGTCCTGCGACGAGGCCAAGGCCGCCCTCTCCGACGCGGGTCTCACCCCGACCTGCAACGACCAGCCCGTGGCCGACCCGGCCCAGAACGGCAAGGTCCAGGGCACCAACCCGGAGATCGGCCGCCAGGTCAAGAAGGGCACCCCGGTCTCCATCAGCGTCGGCAAGAACGACGCCCCGGAACAGGTCCAGATCCCGGACGTCACCAAGCAGGCCCTGAAGGACGCCCGCAACACCCTCCAGGGCCTCGGCCTCCAGGTCAACGCCCAGGGTCCCGGCGCCGGCGACGAGAACTCCACCGTCGTCCAGCAGAACCCTCCCCCGGGCCCGGCCAACAAGGGCGACACCATCACCCTCATCACCGTCAGCCAGGGCAACAACGGCGGCGGCCTCGGCGGAATCTTCGGCGGCCAAAACGGCTGACCCCGTCCACTCCGTCCAACGGACAGCCCCGGCACCCACAGTGCCGGGGCTGTCCCGTTTTCCGATCGTGCCCTCATATGCCCGCAGGTCGTTGACAGGGCATGATCGACGAATCCGTAGTCCTGGAATCCCGGACGCTCGCACCAGCGTGCTGGACCGCACCGAGGTACTGGACCGGGTGAAGACCCTCTCCCTGCTTCCGGACGGCCTGCACGTGACGACGGCGATGGTGGCGACCTACTTCGGGGTCACCGTCGAGGCTGTGCGTCAGCTGGCCCGACGGCACCGTGAAGAACTGGCGGCTCACGGCATGACTGTCCTGCGCGGCGCTGACCTGCGGAAATTCGAGAGTGACAACGTGTCACTCTCGTTGGGGAGTTATCCACAGGCCCGTCGGAGCCTCACGGTCTACTCCCGCCGAGCCGTCCTCAACATCGCCATGCTGCTGCGCGACAGCGAGGTCGCCCGGCAGGTGCGTGCCTACCTTCTCGATGTGGAGCAGGCGTCCCGTGCCCAGCTCGACGGTCCCGCGCTGGACGACCGGATCGACCAGCGGATCACACACGTCCTCGGCAGGACGGTCGTGCCGATGTTCAACGCGCTGATCGAGACCTCGGGCGAGCACCAGCGGGAGCTGGTGGCGATGCGGGACGGGGTGTGGCGGATCGAGCGGCGGTTGCGGACGCATCACGCGTTGCGGCGGCTGGAGAGCCGTCGGGGGTGATCAGCCGAGTTCCGCCGGAGGGGTTCGCTCGGCGTCTACCTTTTCTGTGCGGACCAGTTCGGCCCAGACGATGTAGCGGTAGCGGCTGGTGTAGACCGGGGTGCAGGTGGTCAGGGTGATGTAGTGGCCCGGCTTGGTCTTGCCGGACTCCTCCGGGACCTGGGCGAGGACGTCGACGTTGTACTTCGAGGTCTCGGGGAGGATCGAGTAGACCTTGTAGACGTACCACTTGTCCTTGGTCTCGAAGACGACCGGATCGCCCTCGTGCACCTTGTCGATGTTGTGGAACTTGGCGCCGTGGCCGTCGCGGTGGGCGGCGAGGGTGAAGTTGCCCTTCTTGCCGGTCATCGGGAGCGCGGCCTTGGCCGGGTCGGTGTAGTAGCCGGCCACGCCCTCGTCGAGGACGTCGGTGGAGGTGCCCTTCTCCACGAGTACCGCGCCGTTGCGCATCGCCGGGACGTGCAGGAAGCCGATGCCGTCCTTGGTGTCCAGCGCGCCGGGACCGGTCGCGGAGTTCGCCCAGTGGTCGCGGACCTTGTCCGCCTGCCGGTCGGCGTGCCGGTCGGCGACGACGTTGGTCCACCACAGCGAGTAGACGACGAACAGCCCGAGCACCACCCCGGCCGTGATGAGGAGTTCCCCGAGGAAGCTGACCGCCCGCGCGACGGGCCCCTGCCCCCGCGGCGGACCCCCGCCCGTGCCGGACGCGGCCGTGTGCTCTTCGGTGCCGTCGGCGGTCGCTGCCACAGATCCCCTGCCCATGTTCGGCTCTTCTGCTGGTGAGACGGACCGCCGCTACTGGATGAGCGCGTCCGGCTTGCCCTTGCTGCGCGGGCGTTCCTCGACCATCTTGCCCCAGACGATCAGCCGGTACTTGCTGGTGAACTCGGGCGTGCAGGTGGTGAGGGTGATGTACCGACCCGCACGGGTGAACCCCGACCCCGGCGGCACCGGATTCAGCACGCTGGTGTTGGACGGCGGAGTCACCGGCAGCATCGACGCGACCTTGTACACGAAGTACTCGTCCTGCGTCTCCACCACGACCGCGTCCCCCGCCACCAGCCGGTTGATGTAACGGAAAGGCTCCCCATGGGTGTTGCGGTGCGCCGCGAGCCCGAAGTTGCCGGTCTTGTCGTACGGCATCGCCGTCTTCAGCGGCGCTTCCCCGTAGTGCCCGACCATCCCCTTGTCGAGCACCTTCTTGTTGCTGACGCCCTCCGCGATCGGCGCGACCACGTCCAGCTTGGGGATGTGCAGGATGGCGAACCCCTGCCCCGGCTCGAACACCCCGGGCGCCCGCTTGCCGTTGGCCCAGTCGTCCTGGAGCTGGCTGGTCTCGCTGCCGGCCTGCGCGTGCGCGCGGACATTGGTCCACCAGAGCTGGTAGGTGACGAACAGCAGCATGACCACGCCGGTGGTGATGAAGAGTTCGCCCACCGCCCGGCTCACCATGACGGCCGCCCCCGGCTTGCGCGCCCGCGCCTGCCGGCGGGCCTCGACCCGCGACAGCGGCCGCGCCGGGCCGTCCGTGGACGCCGGCGCCCCCTCGGGTCCCCCGCCACGCCGCCCGCCGCCCCGCTTGGCGGCCTTCCTGCGGGCCGCGCGCCCGCCGGTGGCTCCGCCGATGCCCGCCGCGCCCGCGGAGGCGCTCAGCGAGCCGTACGCGCCCTCCGGCGCGCCGGGCATCCGGAGCGCCATCGTCCGGTCTTCCAGGGGGAGTTCGGGGCGCTGATCCTCGTACTCGCCGTACTGGTCCACGGCAGGCATCCGCGCCGTCCCCGGATCGCCCGCGCCCACGAACGCCGGACCGTAGGACCCGTACGGCACCCCGCCGTACGCGTCCTCGCGTTCCGGGCGCGGGGTGGTCACGCCGTGGCCCTGCCCACCACCGGGGCGAGCCCCGCCGACCTCGCCACCGCGTCCCGGTCGCCGCACTCGGCGAGCCAGTTGGCCAGCATCCGGTGGCCGTGCTCGGTCAGCACCGACTCGGGGTGGAACTGCACGCCCTCGACCGGGAGTTCACGGTGGCGCAGCCCCATGATGATGCCGTCCTCGGTACGGGCGGTGACCTCCAGCTCGGCCGGCACGGTGGCCGGCTCGGCGGCCAGCGAGTGGTACCGGGTGGCGATGAACGGCGTCGGCAGGCCCGCGAAGACGCCCCGCCCCTCGTGGATCACCGGCGAGGTCTTGCCGTGCAGCAGCTCGGGCGCCCGGTCCACCACCCCGCCGTAGGCGACCTGCATCGACTGCATGCCGAGGCAGACCCCGAAGACCGGGACGCCGGTCGCGGCGCAGTGCCGGACCATGTCCACGCAGACCCCGGCCTCCTCGGGCGTACCCGGTCCGGGCGAGAGGAGGACGCCGTCGAACCCGTCCTGGGCGTGCGCGGTGGTCACCTCGTCGTTGCGCAGCACCTCGCACTCGGCACCGAGCTGGTAGAGGTACTGGACGAGGTTGAAGACGAAGCTGTCGTAGTTGTCGACGACGAGAATCCGGGCGCTGCTCACTGGTTGTCCACCGTCACATCGTTGAAGGGCAGCAGTGGTTCCGCCCACGGGAACACGTACTGGAACAGGACGTAGACCGCGGCCAGGACGAGCACGAGGGAGATCAGTGCCCTCACCAACGCGTTGCCCGGCAGATGCCGCCAGATCCAGCCGTACATGCCGTCCCTTCCGTTCCTCCACGGCCCCTGACTCACGCCGTACGGCACCAGACTAACGGCGCCGGGTCCGTCACCGGCGTGCCTGGAGCACACCTGGACTTACGGGGCCCAGGGCCGATCACCTCAATGACGGGCGGAACGGTTTCGCACCGCGAACAAGCGGTCGGCGGGTGAGACGCGGCCGCCTCGGGCGCTGTTACTTCACGGGCGTCGCGTAGTGCAGGTCGACGGTGCCGGTGTAGCCGGGCAGCGTGACGGTGCCCTCGTCGGCGACGTCCCAGCCGAGGCCGTACACGTTGACGTACACCATGTAGTTCTGGATCGCCTTGCTCGCGGCCAGCGCCTGCTTCAGCCGCTCCGGGTCGCCCACAGCGGTGATCTTGTACGGGGGCGAGTAGACGCGGCCCTGGAGGATCAGGGTGTTGCCGACGCAGCGGACCGCGCTGGTGGAGATCAGCCGCTGGTCCATGACCTTGATGCCCTGGGCACCTCCGTGCCACAGCGCGTTGACGACCGCCTGGAGGTCCTGCTGGTGGATGACGAGGTAGTCGGGCTGCGGCGGGGGATAGCCGGGGAGCTTGGCGGTGGCGTTGGGCGGGGCGTCGTTGAGGGTGACGGTGACCGCCTTGCCGGTGAGCCGCTCGGTGCCCGCGCTCTTCTCCAGCCCGCCGAGGCGTTGGTCCTGGGCGCGGGTGCTGCCGTCGTCGCCCTCGGCGAGCGACTCGACGCTGTGCCGCAGTGTGGCGTTGGACTCGTCCAGGCCCTGGTTCTTCCTGCTGCGCTCCTGGATGAGGTCCGACAGCTTCAGCAGCGAGGTGTCCGTGCGCAGGTCGGTGCCCTTGGCGGTGTTGAAGCTGGTGACGAAGATGAGGCCGGCCAGCGCGAAGACGCCGGCGGTGAGAATCCGCACCGGCCGGAAACGCGGACGGCGCCCCGGGCCGGAACCCATTGCTCCCGTCCCCCGGGAGTCGGCAGAATTGCTCAACGTACCCTTATCTCCTTCGGCGCCGCGGAAGCACTACGCTAACGGACGTCCGGGGGAGCACTCGGTGTGCCCTTGCCGACCCCTTGTACGCTGCCCCGAGCTCGACCCAGACACCTGCGCGGTCACGCAGCGCATCGACAGGAGAGACCTTCGTGCCGAAGTCACGTATCCGCAAGAAGGCCGATTACACGCCGCCGCCGGTCAAGCAGGCGCAGGCCATCAAGCTCACCAACAGCGCCTGGGTCGCGCCCGTCATGCTGGCGATGTTCCTCATCGGCCTGGCGTGGATCGTGGTGTTCTACGTGACCGACGGCTCGCTGCCGATCGACAGCCTGGACAACTGGAACATCGTCGTCGGCTTCGGCTTCATCGCGGCGGGCTTCGGCGTCTCCACCCAGTGGAAGTGACCGGCTCATAGCCCACCGGACCCGGTTCCGGCGACCTCTGCCCACGACCCTCCCCTGAGTTATCCACAGGCCAACGAAATATCCACACCCCCCTGGGGAAAAGGAATACGATCTGTGGATAACTAATCCCCGGTTGACGCCGGAAACACCATCCGACGACCGGCGCTCCACGTAATGCCCCCTGTCTGACCTGCGGATTCTCATCCGAGCGACAGGGGGCACGGTTGTTCCCGCACAGTGTGCACAAGATCGGGCACAGACTGTGGACAACAGTTGGGGCTCAGGTGAGCTGGAGGGTTCTCACCAGGGTGAGTACAGCCACCACCAGGAGCACCAGCGCACAGGCCCCGTACTGGATCAGCGCCCGTCGTTCGCGCGGGGCGTGGATCATCGCGTACCCCACCACGACACCGGCGACGAGGCCGCCGATGTGCGCCTGCCAGGCGATGCCCGGCACCCCGAACGTGATGATCAGGTTGACCACCAACAGCACGATGACCGGCCGCATGTCGTACCGCAGGCGGCGCAGCAGGACGGCGGTGGCGCCGAACAGGCCGAAGATCGCACCGGAGGCACCCAGCGAGGGCTGGTTGGGCGCGGCCAGCAGATAGGTCAGCGCGCCGCCGGCCAGGCCGCACACCAGATACAGCGTGAGGTAGCGGGCGCGGCCGAGGGCGCCTTCCAGCGGGCCGCCGATCCACCATAGGCTGAGCATGTTGAACAGGATGTGCACATACCCGCCGTGCAGGAACATCGAGGTCAGCAGGCGGTACCACTGGCCCTCGGCGACGCCCTGGATACCGGTGAGGTGGGGTGCGTAGGCGCGGCCGATCAGGTCGAACTGGTTGGTGAAGACGTCGCCCAGGGAGAGCTTCACCAGGAAGAGGGCCAGGTTCAGCCCGATGAGGACCTTGGTGACCAGCCGGGGGTCGCGGGTGAGGGTGCCGCCCGCGAGGGTGCGGGGGCGGTTGTCGGCGGGGGCGGACGCGGCGCCGCCCGAGCCGGACGCGGAGGCACCGCCGCGCACACAGTCGGGGCACTGGAAACCGACAGAGGCGTCGACCATGCACTCGGGGCAGATCGGCCGGTCGCAGCGGGTGCAGCGCACGCCGGTCTCGCGGTCCGGGTGCCGGTAGCAGACGGGCACGCTGCGGGCGCCCGGGACGTCGGCCGCTGCCTGGTCCATGAGATCCCCTTCGTCCCTCGCGCCGTGCGCCGTCACTCCGGGGGCGCGGCACCGCCCCCGCCCATCCTTACGGACGAGCGGGGCATTTGGTTCCCCGCGCCGGATTCCCCGGTCGCGGGTCAGCCTTCGGTCTTCTCCACCACGACGGACTCGATCACCACGTCCTCCAGGGGGCGGTCGTTGCGGCCGGTGGGAACGGCGGCGATGGCGTCGACGACCTTCTGGCCGGCCGGGTCGGCGACCTCGCCGAAGATGGTGTGCTTGCGGTTCAGCCAGGTGGTCGGGGAGACCGTGATGAAGAACTGCGAGCCGTTGGTGCCCGGCCCGGCGTTGGCCATGGCGAGCAGATAGGGCTTGTTGAAGGACAGGTCGGGGTGGAACTCGTCCGGGAACTGATAGCCGGGGCCGCCGATGCCGGTGCCGAGCGGGTCACCGCCCTGGAGCATGAAGCCGCTGATCACCCGGTGGAAGGTGGTGCCGTCGTAGAGCCGGTCCGTGCTCTCGACGCCGGTTCCCGGGTGCTTCCAGGAGCGCTCGCCCTGGGCCAGTTCGACGAAGTTCCTGACCGTGGCCGGCGCGTGGTTCGGGAACAGCCTGATCTTGATGTCGCCGTGGTTGGTCTTCAGGGTGGCGTACAGCTGCTCGGCCACGGTCTGCCTTCCGTTGTCTTTCCGTTCGCCCCTGATCCTCGCACGCTCGCGGCGGCCCGGAACCGGGCGGGTGACGGCGAGTTCGGCCCGTATCGGCGGCGCCCGGCGGTGAATCGTGGCAGGGTCGTGAGCGGCGCCGGTCGCCCGGAATTTCACCGCTTCGCCAGAGATCGGCACCCGTATGCCCGTCCACACATGCTGTGTGGACCACTGACAGGCATGATCCGTAACAGGGTGGACAGTCGAAATACCGTACCGCCACCGAGGAGGAGGTTCCCGTGACCCGCATCGACAGCGTGCGCACCGCGACCGGTTCGGCCAAGGACAGCGTGCTGCACGCAGCGGACGTGGTGGCGCCTTATGCCGACACGGCCAAGGAGCGTGCCGCTCATTACACGCAGGAGGCACGTGTACGGCTGGCGCCCGTGGTCTCGCAGGCGGCCGACCAGGCCCGCCTTCAGTACGACGCCAAGCTCGCCCCGCAGGTGGAGCGAGCGCTCTCCCACGTACCGCCGAAGGTCGATCAGGCAGCGCAGGACGCCGCCAAGCTGACCCGCAAGGCCGCCAAGCAGGCGGCCGAATACTCCCGCCCCAGGATCGAGCACGCCGTGGCCGCCGCCACCCCGGTGTACGACGAGGCCGCCGCGCGCAGCGCTGCCGCCCTGGTCGCGCTGCGAGGCAATGTGTCGGCCAAGGAGATCAAGAAGCTGGCCAGCCGCAACGAGCGCCGTGGCCGCACCGGCCGCACGCTGAAGTACGTGGCCCTGGCCAGCCTGCTCGCGGGCGGCGCCTACGCCGTCTGGCAGTGGTGGGACCGCCAGGCCAACCCGGACTGGCTGGTCGAGCCCCCGGCCGCCACCGAGATGCCGGACTCGGCCCGTCTCCACTCGGTCGACGGCACCGGCACCTCCGTCCTGGACCCGGAGGTCCAGGCGAAGCAGGTCGAGGACGATGTCGAGGGCGACGAGAACCGGTGATCTGACGCCCCAAGTCATGGGCACCGCACGCTGTTTCACGTGAAACAGCGCCCGCGACGCCCCGGGCCCCCGTCCCCACGGCGGCACGACAAAACCCCCTCCGCACTGCGTTTCCGCAGCTCGGAGGGGGTTTTCGCTTGTGGAGCCTAGGGGAGTCGAACCCCTGACATCTGCCATGCAAAGACAGCGCTCTACCAACTGAGCTAAGGCCCCGGAAGGGAACGGCCGACGGGAGAACGGGCTCCTGACGGGCGTCGCAGACCAGAGTACCGGTTCACCCCCCGTATCCCGCAAAAAGATTGGGGGTCCCCGCGAATCACCCCGCTCCGTAGGATGCTCGACGTGGGTTCGCTTCAGCGAACCTCGGTTTCTGGGGAAGCGATGGGGAGACGCCATGGACGCCGCACAGCAGGAAGCCACCGCGAGAGCGCGGGAGCTCCAGCGGAACTGGTACGGGGAGCCGTTGGGGGCGCTCTTCCGTAAGCTGATCGACGATCTCGGGCTCAATCAGGCCCGGCTCGCCGCCGCGCTGGGGCTGTCGGCTCCGATGCTGTCGCAGCTCATGAGCGGCCAGCGCGCCAAGATCGGCAATCCGGCGGTGGTGCAGCGGGTGCAGCTGCTGCAGGAGCTGGCCGCGCAGGTGGCGGACGGCAGTGTGAGCGCGGCCGAGGCGACCGACCGCATGGACGAGATCAAGAAGTCCCCAGGAGGCTCGGTGCTGAGCAACACCACACAGACGACCAGCAGTTCGGGCGCGCCCACGGTGAAGCGGGTCGTGCGCGAGATCCAGTCACTGCTCCGCTCCGTCGCCGCCGCCGGAGACATCATCGACGCCGCGGACACCCTCGCCCCGACCCACCCCGAACTGGCAGAGTTCCTCCGGGTCTACGGCGCGGGCCGCACCGCCGACGCGGTCGCGCACTACCAGTCCCACCAGAGCTGACCCCCGGCCCGGTCCGGAGGGGGTCCGGCACCGGGCCCGGCCGCACGGCCGGGGCAGCGCACCAGGGGGAGGAGCTGCACGGTCATGGGTGAGGTCTTCGCGGGCCGGTACGAGCTGGCCGACCCGATCGGGCGTGGCGGTGTGGGCGCGGTATGGCGCGCCTGGGACCACCGCAGACGGCGCTATGTCGCCGCCAAGGTGCTTCAGCAGCGCGACGCCCACACCCTGCTGCGCTTCGTGCGCGAGCAGGCACTGCGCATCGATCATCCGCATGTGCTCGCGCCGGCGAGCTGGGCGGCCGACGACGACCAGGTCCTGTTCACCATGGACCTGGTGTCCGGTGGCTCCCTGGTCCACCTGATCAACGACTACGGTCCTCTTCCGCCGGTGTTCGTCTGCACCCTGCTGGACCAGTTGCTGTCCGGCCTTGGCGCCGTGCACGCCGAGGGAGTCGTGCACCGGGACATCAAGCCCGCCAACGTACTGCTGGAGGCCACCGGCACCGGCCGGCCCCGGCTGCGGCTGTCCGACTTCGGCATCGCCATGCGCTTCGGCGAGCCCCGGCTGACCGAGACCAACCTCGTGGTCGGCACGCCGGGCTATCTCGCGCCCGAGCAACTGCTGGGGGCCGAACCCGACTTCCCCGGTGACCTGTTCGCCGTGGGGCTGGTCGCCCTCTATCTGCTGGAGGGGGCCAAGCCGGACGGCAAGGAGATCGTCCGGTACTTCCTGGAACACGGGACGCCGGGCGCGCCCGCGCGGGTGCCCGAGCCGCTGTGGCAGGTCGTCGCCACCATGCTCCAGCCCGACCCCGCCGCCCGCTTCCGCACCGCCACGGGCGCCCGCAAGGCCCTGGCCGCCGCCCGCGAGCTGCTCCCCGAGCCCAGCCCCGACGACGAGCCGATCGAGATCTTCGACCAGCTCGGCCCCCTGCCCCCCGGCTTCGGCCCCGAGGGCCCGCACAAACCCGCCACCGCGGTGGACGCCCGCTGGGGAGACCGTCCCGCCGGCGCCCCGGACACCAGCGGCACGACGACGAACGCCCCGCTGCCCGGCTCCTCCCCGACAGCCGGCCTGGGCACCCGGCCCCCGGTCCTCACCGCCTCGTCGATGTCCGACACGGGCAGCTTCCATCTCCCGCCCCCGCCGCCACCCCGGCCCACGACCGACCCCCACACCGCCTCGTACACGGCGCGGGACCCCCGCACCCCCGGCCTCCCCACCGAGACCCCTCGCGCCCCCGGCCACCGCGCCCGCCCCCGCCCCGGTCCCTCCGCCAAGGTCGCGGTCCCGGTGCTGCTGCTGGCGTTGCTCTGCTACGCGGTGGGTTTCTGGGCGTTGGCCCGCGTGTGAGTCCGTAGGGCGAGGGGGTCCAGCAGCAGCGCCGCCGACCCGTGCCGAGGCCCGCCGTACCGGCACCCGCCGTGGCCTCTCGGTGCCGCGCGGCTAGGCGGTCGGCTTCCGGGCGCCGGCCGCCCTCTCCGACCGCCGGGCCAGCAGCGCCCACGCCCCCAGCCCCAGCAGCAGCGCCGTACCGGCACCGAGGCCGCCGTACGCCAGCGCTCGCATCGCCGGATCGGTGCCGCCGGTGTCCCCGCTCGCGGGCGGGCCCCAGTCCCCCGGGCTCACCGCGAGGAGGTCCGTCGGCTCGGTGCGCCCCAGGTACTTCGGGCCCGCGTGGGCCGTACCGTCCAGGCGTACCCGGAGCGTCACCCCGAAGGGCCCCGTGCCGAAGGAGTCGGCCAGGCGGTCGCTGAGGTGGAGGACCAGGTAGTAGTCGCCCGCGAACCGCACCCCGTTCTCCCCGCTCGGCACCGCGTAGCGGTTGGCGTACTCGACCGGCGGGACCGGAGCCAGGGACACCCCGTGGCGGGTTCCGGTGTAGCCGAGGGCCGCGTCGTCGACCGGGCCTCGGGCCGGGTTGAGGAGGGAGAGGGTGAGAGCTCCGCCGACATAACCGTGGCCGGTGGCGGCAGCCAGCTCCGCACTCGCGTGCACCTGGCGCCCCCAGTCGACCGGCACCTTGTAGAAGGCGGTGTCACCGGGCGCGAGGCGGGTGCGCCAGACACCCTGGCCCAGCACGCGGGCGGCGGAGAACCCCTCGCCTCCCCTTCTCTCGCGCGGGGCACCGCCGGGCGGCTGGGGCGTGGCGGAGTTCCAGGAGCGGGGCGGTGTGGTGGGGGCGGTGGCGGCGAGACCGGGTTCGGTGGCGGGGGCCAGCTCCAGGTCCCAGCGGCCGGGGTCGGAGGTCTTGGCGTCCAGCCGCTCCACCAGCAGGTAGTACACGGCGGCGCTCTGGCACAGCGACCTGCCGGTGTCCCGCTGGCCGACGGCCGTGACGGGCCGGGGGCTGAGTCCGGCGCCGAAGGACGCGGAGGAGTAGAAGCAGGGGTTGCCGTCGGCGTCCTGGAGCGAGACCCGGATGCCGTCCGTGGCGGCGACGGTCGCGCCGCGCGGGGGTACGGCGGTGACGGGGACGTAGACGTTCGCCGTGGCGTCGAGCGTGAGCCGGTAGTAGAGCCGGCCGCGCGCCGGGAGGGAGCTGCGGTAGGTGTGGCCGGGCACCAGGGTCCGCGCCCCGGCGGTGTCGGGGGAGCCCGCGAGGTTCTCGGCACCCGGCGTGAAGGCGTACCCGTCCGGGGCGGCCATCGCGGGTGTCCCGGCGAGGGCCCACACCACCGTCCCCGCGCACAGCCCCCGTACCGCGTTCCGCAACCCCCGCCGCATCAGCCGCCCCCTGCCCCTAGGTCACCGCGCCGGGGCCCATCCTGCCCGGAACCGCTTGCGCCATCAGGGTTTTCGCGCAGCCGTCCGAAACACCGAGGCTCTCCGGGACGAGGCGTACCTCAGGTTCCGGGGCCCGGCAACACAGAACCCCGGCCGCTCGAGCGACCGGGGTTCGTTCAGACCGTGGTGCCGGGGTTTCAGGAACCGGTGGGCACGGAGTCGGTGGCCTCCGTCCACAGGTCCTGCTCGGCGCGATCCGCCTGGATCTGGCGGTACACAAGGAGACCGCCGATGGCGGCCAGTGCGACCAGGAGCAGCTTCTTCACCGCGCGACCTCGTCTTTCGTTGACGTAGGGGACCTCTGGCGCCCGACTATACACACCGGCCGAGACCGATCGGTGACCTGCGCCGGGCCCCCAACTCCCGTCCTCCGGCGGCCCGGAGCCGTTGCGATCGGAGGGTGATCACACCCGCACAGAGGGTTGTGTTCCTCCCGTTAAGAGGCAGTTTCAGGGGTTTTCCACCTCCTTGCACCCATCCGAGTGGTGTTCATCTGAACATCGACGCGCCACGGGCGTCGGTCCACCACTTCGCCGCCCACATACACATCATGAGGAAAGTACGCAAATCGCCCAACCTGAAAGTGAGGGGCCATGGCCAGGAACAAGGTCATGACGTTGTGGACCGCCATCGTCACCGCCTTCCTCGCGCTGTGCACGGCGCTCGGACTCGTCACCGCGACCGCACCGGTCGCCTCGGCCCAGGCCGGGAACCCGAGTCACGGCAGCACGGAGCACAGCGCACCGGAGGCACCGGCGGCCGTCAGCCATCAGGCCCGGCCACCGGCCAGGTCCCTGCCCCCCACGATGAAGCAGCGCATCCGGGCCGAGGCCCACGGGAAGTCCCCCAACTGCCGGCACCGCTCACTGGCCGGCCGGGAAGCGGGCACCGTCGCCCCGCACCGCGTCAACGCCCCGGACCGCACCGAGACCACGCACCGGCAGGAGAGCACCGAGCAGTACGCGTCCCACCTGGACTGCTGAGCCCGCCGAGCCCCACGGCAGGCACCCAGCACCGCGGACGTCTCGACACACAGGCGACTTGCGTACCCGACCGTCGACACGGAAAGCCCCCCGGCCACCGGCCTGGGGGCCCGCACCGCGTCCGCCCCGCCCTCTCATTCCCCCAGCAGCACGGCCTGCGAGGGACACCTCTCCACGATCTCGCGCACCAGCGGATCGTCCCCGGAATCCTCCCGGCCCGGCCTGACCACGCCGTACCCCTCGACGAAGTCGAAGACCTCGGGAGCGCGGTAAGCGCACTCGGCCGAGCCGTAACAGACCTCCCGGTCCACGGACACCTTCATACGGCCTCCCCTGCTCGCGCGGCAGCCTCCGTCGGGCCCGCGCCCACGACGTGCCTGCCCCCCGGGCGCCCGGCCGAACCGGCCGTACCACCGCCCGTCCGGTACCGGTCCCTCCCCTCGTGGGGACCGGTACCGAACGGAGCGGGGGGTCTTCGTCCCGGGCCGTGCCGGTGTGCCCGGCACGGTGGGCCCGTGGATCCCATGGCGTCCCGCCACGCCGTGCGCCGCTCCTGGCGAACTTTGACCGAGAACGTTCGGCGCCCGGCGGGACCTTCTCGCGGACCGGGCAGGTGGCCGGTCCGGACGGTGTGTGACAGCTCCGCTACCGCGATGCGATCCTGCCATCTGTGGCAACCGGCGAGGAGATCCGGACCGCCCGACCAGGGCTTTCCCGCAGGTCAGCCGTATAGGGTGAGTTTTCCGGTCCGGACGCATCAGATGGGGGAAGTGAGGGGTGGGACCTTGGGTTCCGACTCAGGGGCACGCACAGCCTTCGCCGAACGCCTCGCCCTGCTGTACCGGGAAGCCGGGAATCCGCCCCTGAAAAGCGTCTCGGAGGCGGTCGTCCGCCTCCAGCGGGTGGACGAACGGGGCCGTCCGGTACGGGTCTCCGCCCAGCGCATCAGCGACTGGCGGCGGGCCAAGAACGCACCCGCCCAGTTCGCCGCCCTGGCCGCCGTCCTCCAGATCCTCATCCCCGAGGCCCGCCGCGCCAGCCCCACCCCGGTCTCCACCGGCCTGTACGACCTGGCCCAGTGGCAGCGGCTGTGGGAACGGGCCCTGGCCGACCCGGTGGGCGAACGCCCCGAGGGCCCGGCCGCCGAACCGCCTCCCGCCGAGTCCCCGGTATGCCCGTACCGGGGCCTCGCCTCCTACCGGCCGGAGGACGCCCGCTGGTTCTTCGGCCGGGAGCGGGGCACCGAGGCGCTGGTGGCCCAGCTGCGGGCCGCCGAACGCGGCGGGGGACTGGTGATGCTGGTCGGTGCCTCGGGCGCCGGTAAGTCCTCCCTCCTCAACGCCGGCCTGGTGCCCGCGCTGGAGGAGGACGGCGCGCACACGGTCCTCCAGCTCGTGCCGGGCGCCGACCCGCTGGGGGAGCTGACCCGCCTGGTCCCCGCCCTCGCTCCGCTCGCCGAGGAGGCGCGGGCCGCCGGGGAGGAGGACCGTAGCCCGGCCACCGGGGCGATACGGGAAGCGGTCACCGAGTGGGCCCACGGCCGGCGGCCCCCGGGCACCGTCACCATCCCCGGCCCCCGCTCCTCCCCCGAGTCCCCGGCACCCGCCGCCCGCAGGACGGCCCGGCCGGTGCTGATCGTGGACCAGTTCGAGGAGACCTTCACCCTCTGCGCCGGCGAGGCCGACCGCCGGGCCTTCGTCCAGTTCCTGCACGCCGCCTGCACCCCCGGCCCCTCCGGCGCCGCCCCCGTCCAGGTCGTCCTCGGCATCCGCGCCGACTTCTACGAGGAGTGCCTCGGCTACCCCGAACTCGCCGACGCCCTCCAGCACCGGCACATGGTGCTCGGCCCGCTGACCACCGCCGAACTGCGCGAGGCGGTGAACGGACCGGCGCGGGCGGTGGGGCTGGAGCTGGAGGCGGGCCTGACCGAGCTGATCGTCCGCGAGGTCAGCGCCGACGGCCCGCGCGGCGCCCATGACGCCGGCGTGCTCCCGCTGCTCTCCCACGCCCTGCTCGCCACCTGGCAGCGCCGCAGGGCCGGCCGGCTCACCGTGGCCGGGTACCGGGCGGCGGGCGGCATCCAGGGCGCGGTCGCGGCCACCGCGGAGCGTGCCTGGTCCGGGCTCGACCCGGCCGCCCGCAGCGCCGCCCGGCTGCTCCTGCTGCGCCTGGTCCGGCTCGGCGAGGACACCCAGGCCACCCGCAGGCGCGGCACCCGGCGCCAGCTGGCAGCCGAGTCCACCGACCCGGACAAGACCGAGGAGTCGCTGGAGGCGCTGGTCCGCGCCCGGCTGGTCACCCTCGACGCGGAGACCGTGGAGATCACCCACGAGGCGCTGCTGCACGCCTGGCCCCGGCTGCGGCACTGGATCGACGACAACCGGGGCGACCATCTGCTGCGCCAGCGGCTGGAGGAGGACGGCCGGGCCTGGGAGGGCTCCGAACGCGACAGCTCCCTGCTGTACCGGGGCTCCCGTCTCGAGCAGGCGCGCGACTGGGCGGAGTCGGCCGGGGACACCTACCTCACGCGGGGCGCGCTGGACTTCCTGGCCGCCTCGGTACGGCTGCGCAGGCGCACGGTGCTGATCAGCAGGGCCGCGGTGGCCGCGCTCACCGTGCTGGCGGTGCTCGCGGCGGGGGCCGCGGTGGTGGCCTGGCAGCAGCGCAACGACGCGGTGTTCGAGCAGGTCCTCGCGGAGGCCGACCGGGTCCAGCACACCGACCCCTCGCTCGCGGCGGGCCTCGACCTTGTGGCGCACCGGCTGCGCCCGGACGACGAGGGCGCCTACAGCAGGCTGATCTCGATAGTGAACGCGCCGCTCGCCACCCCGCTCACCGGTCACACCGGCGCCGTCTACCTGACCTCCTTCAGCCCCAATGGCAAGGTCCTGGCCACCGCCAGCTACGACCGCACCGTCCGTCTGTGGAACGTCGCGGACCGGGGGAGCCCCAAGCCGCTGGGCGCCCCCCTGCACGGGCACCGGTCCTGGGTGAGCAGCGCGGTGTTCAGCCCGGACGGGCACACCCTGGCCAGCGCCGGCGACGACGGCACGATCCACCTCTGGGACGTCACCGACCCCGCCCACCCCAGGTCCCTGGGGGAGCCCCTCACGGGTCACGACGGCACGATCTACCTGGTCGCCTTCAGCCCGGACGGCCGCACCCTGGCCAGCGCGGGCGAAGACCGCACCGTACGGCTGTGGAACGTGGCCGACCCGCACCGGGCGAAGCCTCTGGAGGCGCTGCGCGGGCACAGCGCGCCAGTGCGCTCGGTGGCGTTCAGCCCGGACGGGCGGACCCTCGCCTCGGCGGGCGACGACGACACCGTACGGCTGTGGGACGTGGCCGACCCCCGGCATGCCAAGGCCCGGCGCGGGGTGTTGCGGGGGCACACCGATCTGGTGCATTCAGTGGCGTTCAGCCCCAATGGCAAGGTGCTGGCCAGCGGCAGCGCGGACGACACCATCCGGCTGTGGAACATGGCCGACCCGGACCGTCCGGCCCCGCTGGGCGCGCCGCTGACCGGGCACACCGGACCGGTCTGGTCGGTGGCCTTCAGCCCGGACGGGGGCAGGCTCGCGGCGGCCAGCGCCGACTCAACGGCCAGCCTGTGGAACGTCACCGACCCCGCGTCCCCGTCCCAGGTGGGCGAGCCGCTCGCGGGGAGCAGCGGGGAGATGTACGCGCTGGGGTTCAGCCCGGACGGCCGGACCCTCGCCACCGGCAGCGGGGACGGCCGGGCCCGGCTGTGGGCGGTGCCGACCTCGGACATGACCGGGCGCGGGGCCGCGTTCCGCCGGGACGGGAAGGTGCTGGCCACGGCGGCGCGCGACGGCCGGGTCCGGCTGTGGCGGGTGACGGCGCCGGAGCGGCCGGTGGCGCTGGGCGCGCCGTTCATGCCGGCGGACGGCGGGCAGCGCACCCTGATGTTCGCCCCGGACGGCCGTACGCTCGCGGTGCTGACCGGGAACCGCTCGGTGTACCTGTGGAACGTCTCGGACCCCGCTCATCCGGTGGTCGCCGGGCCGCCGCTCAAGCTGATGACCCGCTTCATGGGCTCCGACGCGCTCGTCTTCAGCCCCGACAGCCGCGTCCTGGCCACCGCCTACGACGACCACCGTCTCCGCCTGTGGAACGTCGCCGACCCGGCCCGCCCCGCCCCCTACGGGCCGCCCCTGGCCGGGCACCGGGGGTACATCAACGCACTGGAGTTCGCCCCGGACGGCCACACCCTGGCCAGCGGCAGCGCGGACGGCACGATCCGGCTGTGGAACGTGGCCGACCCCGCCCGGCCCGCCCTGCGCGGCCGTCCGCTCACCGGCCACTCGGGCCCGGTCAACGCGCTGGAGTACAGCCCGGACGGCCACACCCTGGTCAGCGGCGGGGACGACGACACGGTCCGCCTCTGGGACGTCACCGACCCCGGCTCGGCCGCGCCCGTCGGCCACACCCTCACCGGCCACACGGAGTCGGTGACCTCACTGACCTTCAACGCCGACGGCCACACCCTGGCCAGCGGCGGCAACGACAACACCGTCCGCCTCTGGGACGTCACCGACCCCGGCTCGGCCGCGCCGATCGGCCAGTCGATGAGCCCGTACGCCAAGACGGGCAACTTCCTCGCGTTCAGCCCCGGCAGCCACGTCCTCGGCGTCTCCAGCGGCGCGGACACGGTACGGCTGTGGAGCCTGGACGCGGACGAGGCGGTACGGCACATCTGCGCGGTCACCCGGGGCGTCCTCACACCCCAGAAGTGGCACGAGTACCTCCCCCGCCTCCCCTACGACCCCCCGTGCCCCCACTGACCCACCAAGATCAGCCAACTCCCCCACCGATCAACCTCGTTGGCCCCGCAACGCCCTCAACCTTGTTACCCTTGGCCATAGCCCGATCGCTGGTGCATCCCCCGTCGCCAGCGATCGGGTCTTTTGCGCGCCCGACGCCTCGAACCCCGGCGAGCGACACCGTCCGAGAACGCCGAAGACCCCCAGCCGATACCGACTGGGGGTCTTCGCACATGTGGGGCTAACAGGATTTGAACCTGTGGCCTCATCCTTATCAGGGATGCGCTCTAACCAACTGAGCTATAGCCCCGCCCGCTTCGCGGGGGGTGTCCCGCGCGCTGACTCCTGAAGATTAGCGCACGACCGGGGCAGTCCCAAAATCGGTTGGCGGGGGGCCGTCGACCGAGGCGGAAGGCGTCCCTACTCGTCCTCCGCGAGGGTCAGCTCGATGCCGCCCACGAAGCCCGCGGAGAGGTTGTAGATGAAGGCACCGAGCGTCGCCAGGGCCGTGGCCAGGACGACGTCGATGACCGCGATGATCGTCGCGAACATCAGGACGTGCGGCAGCGAGAGGTAGGACTGGAGGTCGAAGCCGGTCGCCTCGGTGGCCCCGGTCGCCTCCGAGATCGTGCCGCCCACGGTGGAGAACACGCCCATCGCGTCCAGCACCATCCACAGCACCGCGGACGCCACGATCGTGCAGACGCCGAGCGCGATGGAGAGCAGGAAGCTGACCTTCATCACCGACCACGGGTCCGCCTTGGCCACCCGCAGCCGCGCCTTGCGGGTACGCGGCGCCGTGCCCACCCCGGTGCGGGGCCGCCGTACCGCGCCGGCCGGTGGCTGCGCCGCGTACGCCTGCGGCGGGTGGTAGGGCCCGGCCGGCTGCTCGGGACCGCGCTCACCGGGCAGCGGGGAGGCCGCCATCCCCTCGGTCGTACCGGCGCCGGCCCGCGCTCCACGGGTGTCCGTCACGGTTCCCCCCTGGGAACTCGAAGAATCAGGAGTAGAAGCAGAAGAAGCGTCGGCGGAGGCCGCCTGCGCGGCGGAGCCACGGCCGCCGCCGTCCGTCTCCGTACCCGTGGAGGTACCGGCCGATCCGGCGCCCGTGGCTCCGCTCACGTGATTCACTCCTCGTGCTACTCGGCCGAGGGCGCCTCACCCTCGTCCGTGGCGATCGTGGTGACCTCGGTGACCTCGACGGTCTCGTCGACGACGATCTCGCCGTCGACCTCCTCCGCCTCACGCCCCGCTTCGGCGTTGCGAGCGATACCGACCACGGCATCGCGCTTGCCCAGGTTGATCAGTTGGACGCCCATGGTGTCACGGCCCGTCTCCCTGACCCCGCTGACGCGCGTACGAATCACACCGCCGCCGAGGGTGATGGCGAGGATCTCGTCACTCTCCTCGACGATCAGCGCGCCGACGAGCGAGCCCCGGTCCTCCACGATCTTGGCAGCCTTGATGCCCAGACCGCCACGTCCCTGCACCCGGTACTCGTCCACAGGCGTCCGCTTGGCGTAACCGCCGTCGGTCGCGGTGAAGACGAAGGTACCCGGACGCACCACGTTCATCGAGAGCAGCTCGTCACCCTCGCGGAAGCTCATGCCCTTCACACCGGAGGTGGCACGGCCCATCGGACGCAGCGTGTCGTCCGACGCGGTGAACCTGATGGACTGCGCCTTCCGGCTGACGAGGAGCAGGTCGTCGTCGGCCGAGACCAGCTCCGCACCGATCAGCTCGTCGTCCGCGCCGTCCTCGCCCGCCCGCAGGTTGATGGCGATGACACCGCCGGAACGCGGCGAGTCGTAGTCCTTCAGCGGGGTCTTCTTGACCAGGCCCGCCTTCGTGGCCAGCACCAGGTACGGCGCCGCCGCGTAGTCCCGGATCGCCAGGATCTCGGCGATCGCCTCGTCCGGCTGGAAGGCGAGCAGGTTGGCCACGTGCTGGCCGCGCGCGTCCCGTCCGGCGTCCGGGAGCTCGTACGCCTTGGCCCGGTAGACGCGGCCCTTGTTGGTGAAGAACAGCAGCCAGTGGTGCGTGGTGGAGACGAAGAAGTGGTCGACGATGTCGTCCTCCTTCAGCTTCGCGCCCCGCACCCCCTTCCCGCCGCGCTTCTGCGCCCGGTAGTCGTCCGTCTTGGTGCGCTTGATGTAGCCGCCGCGCGTGACGGTGACGACGATGTCCTCCTCGGCGATCAGGTCCTCGATGGACATGTCGCCGTCGTAGGGCACCAGCGTGCTGCGCCGGTCGTCGCCGAACCGCTCGACGATGGTGGCCAGCTCGTCGTGGACGATCTGCCGCTGCAGTTCCTCGGAGGCGAGGATGCGGTTGTACTCGTTGATCTTCGCCTGGAGCTCGTCGTGCTCCTGCACGATCTTCTGGCGCTCCAGGGCGGCCAGCCGGCGCAGCTGCATCTCGAGGATGGCGTTGGCCTGGATCTCGTCGATCGCGAGCAGGTCCATCAGGCCGCCGCGGGCGATCTCGACGGTCTCACTGCGCCGGATCAGCGCGATGACCTCGTCGATGGCGTCCAGGGCCTTCAGCAGACCGCGCAGGATGTGCGCGCGCTCCTCGGCCTTGCGCAGCCGGAACCGGGTCCGGCGGACGATGACCTCGATCTGGTGCGTCACCCAGTGCCGGATGAACGCGTCCAGCGACAGCGTGCGCGGCACCCCGTCGACCAGGGCCAGCATGTTGGCGCCGAAGTTCGTCTGCAGCTCGGTGTGCTTGTACAGGTTGTTCAGCACGACCTTGGCGACCGCGTCCCGCTTGAGGACGATCACCAGACGCTGCCCGGTGCGGGACGACGTCTCGTCGCGGACGTCGGCGATGCCGCCGATCTTGCCGTCCTTCACCAGGTCGGCGATCTTCTGCGCCAGGTTGTCGGGGTTCACCTGGTACGGCAGCTCGGTGACGACCAGGCACTGCCGGTTCTGGATCTCCTCGACCTCGACCACCGCGCGCATCGTGATGGAGCCGCGCCCGGTGCGGTACGCCTCCTCGATGCCCTTGCGGCCCACGACCAGCGCGCCGGTCGGGAAGTCCGGGCCCTTGATGCGCTCGATGAGGGCGTCCAGCAGCTCCTCCTGCGACGCCTCCGGGTGCTCCAGGTGCCACTGGGCGCCGGCCGCGACCTCACGGAGGTTGTGCGGCGGGATGTTGGTCGCCATGCCGACCGCGATACCGGCCGAGCCGTTGATCAGCAGGTTGGGGAAGCGGGCGGGCAGGACGGTCGGCTCCTGGGAGCGGCCGTCGTAGTTGTCCTTGAAATCGACGGTGTCCTCGTCGATGTCGCGGACCATCTCCATCGACAGCGGCGCCAGCTTGCACTCGGTGTAGCGCATCGCGGCCGCCGGGTCGTTGCCCGGGGAGCCGAAGTTGCCGTTGGAGTCGACGAGCGGCATGCGCATGGACCACGGCTGCGCGAGGCGCACCAGGGCGTCGTAGATCGAGCTGTCGCCGTGGGGGTGGTAGTTACCCATGACGTCGCCGACGACGCGCGCGCACTTGTAGAAGCCGCGGTCGGGGCGGTAGCCGCCGTCGTACATCGCGTACAGCACACGGCGGTGGACGGGCTTGAGGCCGTCCCGGACGTCGGGCAGCGCGCGCGACACGATGACGGACATCGCGTAGTCGAGGTAGGAGCGCTGCATCTCGGCGTCGAGGCCCACCGGCTCGATCCGGAGGGTGACGGTCTCGCCCGTCTCCTCCTCCGGGGTCACCGGTTCGGGCATGAACTCGGGGGTTTCGTCGGTCATTGCTGGTGAAGATCCTTCCCTGGTGCGGTCAGCCGGGACCGACTCAGATGTCGAGGAAGCGGACGTCCTTGGCGTTGCGCTGGATGAAGAGGCGGCGGGCCTCGACGTCCTCGCCCATCAGGACCGAGAACAGGTCGTCGGCCTGCGCGGCGTCATCGAGGGTGACCTGGCCGAGGACGCGGTGCTCCGGGTCCATCGTGGTCACGCGCAGCTCCTCCGCGTTCATCTCACCCAGACCCTTGAAGCGCTGGATGGAGTCCTCACGGATGCGCTTGCCGCGCTGGCGGCCCATCTCGATCAGCGCGTCGCGCTCGCGGTCGGAGTACGCGTACTCCACGTCGTCCCGGCCCCACTTGATCTTGTAGAGCGGGGGACGGGAGAGGTAGACGTACCCGGCCTCGACCAGCGGCCGCATGAAGCGGAACAGGAAGGTCAGCAGCAGGGTGTTGATGTGCTGGCCGTCGACGTCGGCGTCCGCCATCAGGATGATCTTGTGATAGCGGAGCTTCGCGATGTCGAAGTCCTCGTGCACACCCGTGCCGAACGCGGAGATCAGCGCCTGGATCTCCTGGTTCTGCAGGATCTTGTCGATCCGCGCCTTCTCGACGTTGAGGATCTTGCCGCGGATCGGGAGGATCGCCTGGAACTGCGGGTTGCGGCCGGACTTGGCCGAACCGCCGGCGGAGTCGCCCTCGACGATGAAGATCTCGCACTTGGACGGGTCGTTCGACTGGCAGTCGGACAGCTTGCCCGGCAGCGCGCCGGACTCCAGCAGACCCTTGCGCCGGGTGAGGTCACGGGCCTTGCGGGCCGCCACACGCGCGGTGGCCGCCTGGATGCCCTTGCGGATGATGTCCGCCGCCTCGACCGGGTTGCGGTCCAGCCAGTCGTTGAGGTGCTCGTAGACCGCGCGCTGCACGAAGGTCTTGGCCTCGGTGTTGCCCAGCTTGGTCTTGGTCTGGCCCTCGAACTGCGGCTCGCTCAGCTTGACCGAGATGATCGCGGTCAGACCCTCGCGGATGTCGTCACCGGTGAGGTTGTCGTCCCGCTCGCGCAGCAGCTTCTTGTCGCGCGCGTACTTGTTGATCAGGGAGGTCAGCGCCGCGCGGAAGCCCTCCTCGTGGGTGCCGCCCTCGTGGGTGTGGATGATGTTGGCGAAGGAGTAGACACCCTCGCTGTATCCGCCGTTCCACTGCATGGCGACCTCGAGGGACAGGCTCTTGTCCTTGTCCTCCGCCTCCAGCGAGACGACCGTCGGGTGCACGACGTCGCCCTTGCGGGAGTTCAGGTACGTCACGAAGTCGACGATGCCGCCGTCATAGCGGTACGTGACCGACTTGACCTCGGCCTTCTCGTCCGCGCCCGCCTCGTCCGCGCCGCTCGTGGCCTTCGCCGACTCGCGCTCGTCGGTGAGCCTGATCGTCAGGCCCTTGTTCAGGAACGCCATCTCCTGGAAACGCCGGGACAGCGTCTCGAAGGAGTACTCCGTGGTCTCGAAGATCTCCGGGTCGGCCCAGAAGGTGACCGACGTGCCGGTCTCCTCGGTCGCCTCGTTCTTCACCAGCGGCGCCGTGGGGACGCCCATCTTGTAGTCCTGCGTCCAGCGGTAGCCGTCGGTCTTCACCTCGACGGCGACCTTCATGGACAGCGCGTTCACCACGGACACGCCCACACCGTGCAGACCGCCGGAGACGGCGTAGCCGCCGCCGCCGAACTTGCCGCCCGCGTGCAGCACGGTCAGCACGACCTCGAGGGCCGGCTTGCCCTCGGAGGCCACGATGCCGACCGGGATGCCTCGGCCGTTGTCCACCACACGGACCCCGCCGTCGGGCAGGATCGTCACGTCGATGGTGTCCGCGTGACCGGCCAGCGCCTCGTCGACGGAGTTGTCGACGACCTCGTACACCAGGTGGTGCAGACCGCGCTCACCGGTGGAACCGATGTACATGCCGGGGCGCTTGCGGACCGCGTCCAGCCCTTCGAGCACGGTGATGGCGCTGGCGTCGTACGAGGCGGCGACTGCCTCGCCGAGGACGCCGGCGTCGGTGGAAGGGATGTTCTCGTTGGGGTTGCCGGAATCGGCCACGAAGCGCCCTTTCTGGCACAGCACGAGCGCTCCTTGCGGGTGCGCGCCCTCCGGAAGGAGGGTTGCCGGAGCGGCTGCGGCATGTTGCGTTGGTAAGCCCTGAATCAGCGTTGCTCAGCTTTTCCCGGACGGTCCCCACGATTGGGGCGGGATCGCCTTCCAGTCTACCGGTAGCACCGACAATGATGGGGGCTTGCGGGCACCTGAGTACGCATGTGCCGCCCTGAACCGGCCCCGACCGGGTCCCGATATGGGGAAGGGGGCTGCGAGGGGCTCACAGCGGCGCTCAGGGCTTCGGGCCGTCAGCCCTTGTCCATCGGGGGGTCGGCCCATGATCGGCCGCCGATCCGTACACCTGTACGGCCATGGAGTGCCCTTGCGCCTCACTGGTCAGACGTGAGGTACGTCACCCGTAGGTGTCGCCCGGACCGGCGCTTCCGGGGGCCCTGAGAGGCCCGTACCGGCGCACCGGGGAGCCCGGACCGTTCACCTTGATCATCCGTACGGTGCCGTGACCGAGGTCCTCGTTCAGCCGGGCCACGAGCGTCGGCGCCAGCAGCCGGAGCTGCGTCGCCCACGCCGTCGAGTCGCAGGAGACCGACAGCACCCGCTCGTCCTCGTCGTACCGCTGCGGCACACAGTGCTTCGCCAGGTCCTCGCCGACGATCTGCGGCCAGCGGCCCATGACACCGCCGACCGCCGCCGGGGCCTCCCAGCCGCGCTCGTTCAGCAGCCGGTTGATCGCCGCGCCCAGCGCCATCGGGTCCCGGCCGTCCGCCCGAGCGCCCGAGCGCAGGCCACCGCCGCGCCGCGCCTGCTTCTTCTGCCGCGCCGCGTCCCCACGCGCGCGTGCCTGCTCCTTCGCCGCGCGCAGCGCCACGCGCGCGAGGTCGACGCCGGACGGCTCCGGCGCCTTGCGGTCCTGCTCGCCGCTCTCGCTCATGCCGGCTCCACCGTGCCGTCGGCCACCGCGTACCGGGCGCCCGCCAGGACGTGCGGCACGTCGTCGTCGACCGCGGCCGTCACCAGCACCTGCTCGCCGGGCGCCACCAGCTCGGCCAGCCGCTCCCGGCGGCGGGCGTCCAGCTCGGCGAAGACATCGTCCAGGATCAGCACCGGCTCGTTCCCCTCGGCCCGCAGCAGGTCGTAGGAGGCAAGGCGCAGCGCGAGCGCGTAGGACCAGGACTCGCCGTGCGAGGCGTAGCCCTTGGCGGGGAGGCGGCCCAGGCGCAGCACCAGGTCGTCGCGGTGCGGGCCGACCAGGGTCACGCCCCGCTCGATCTCCTGCTTGCGCGCCTCGGCGAGGGCGGCCGTCAGCTGTTCGGCCAGCTCCTCGCGGGTGTGCGCGGTGCCGGGCGCGGAGGACTTGTACTCCAGCGCGACGGGCCCGCCACCGGGGGCGAGCTGCTCGTACGCCTTGTCGGCGAGCGGCTGGAGGACCCCGATGAGGTCCAGGCGCTGGGCGAGCAGCTCGGCGCCCGCGTGCGCGAGGTGCTGGTCCCACACGTCGAGGGTGGAGAGGTCCATGGAGCGGCCGCCGTGCCGGCGCGCGAGGGCGGCGGACTTCAGCAGGGTGTTGCGCTGCTTGAGCACCCGCTCGTAGTCGGAGCGGACGCCCGCCATGCGCGGGGCGCGCGCGGTGATCAGCTCGTCCAGGAAGCGGCGCCGCTCACCGGGGTCACCCTTGATCAGCGCGAGGTCCTCGGGGGCGAACAGCACGGTCCGTACGATGCCCAGCACGTCACGCGGCCTGACCTGCGAGGACCGGTTGATCCGGGCCCGGTTGGCGCGGCCCGGGTTCAGCTCCAGCTCGACCAGCTGCTGCCGCTCGCCCTGGCGGACCTGCGCCCGGACCACGGCACGCTCGGCGCCCATGCGGACCAGGGGGGCGTCGGCGGAGACCCGGTGGCTGCCCAGGGTGGCCAGATAGCCGACGGCCTCGACGAGGTTGGTCTTGCCCTGCCCGTTGGGGCCCACGAAGGCGGTGACGCCCGAGCCGAGCGGAACCTCGGCCCGGGCGTACGAGCGGAAGTCGGCCAGCGAAAGATGCGTGACGTGCATGGTCGTTCGCCGACCTCCCTCAACAGCCTGCGGATCGCCGGGGCGACCCTGTGGACTACTTCTTCTGCCTGCTTACGGCTTCTTCTCCACCGCGTGGCCGCCGAACTGGTTGCGCAGCGCGGCGATCATCTTCATCTGCGGCGAGTCGTCCTGCCGCGAGGCGAACCGCGCGAACAGCGACGCGGTGATCGCGGGCAGCGGCACCGCGTTGTCGATCGCGGCCTCCACCGTCCAGCGTCCCTCACCGGAGTCCTGCGCGTAGCCGCGCAGCCCGTCCAGGTGCTCGTCGTCGTCGAGCGCGTTGACCGCGAGGTCGAGCAGCCAGGAACGGATGACCGTGCCCTCCTGCCAGGAGCGGAAGATCTCGCGGACGTTCTCCACGGAGTCGACCTTCTCCAGCAGCTCCCAGCCCTCGGCGTACGCCTGCATCATGGCGTACTCGATGCCGTTGTGGACCATCTTGGAGAAGTGGCCCGCGCCGACCTTGCCGGCGTGTACGGAGCCGAAGTCGCCCTCGGGCTTCAGCGCGTCGAAGACGGGCCGCACCTTGGCGACGTTCTCCTCGTCACCGCCGTACATCAGCGCGTAGCCGTTCGCCAGGCCGTGGACGCCGCCGGAGACGCCGCAGTCGACGAAACCTATGCCCTTGGCCGCCAGCTCCTCGGCGTGCTTCTCGTCGTCCGTCCAGCGGGAGTTGCCGCCGTCCACGACCACGTCGCCGGGCTCCAGCAGCTCGCCGAGCCGGTCTACGGTCGCCTGCGTCGCCTCGCCCGCCGGGACCATCACCCAGACCACGCGCGGGGCGCTGAGCTTGCCCACAAGCTCTTCGAGGCTGTGGACGTCCGCGAGGTCCGCGTTGCGGTCGTATCCGATGACGGTGTGGCCTGCGCGGCGGATGCGCTCGCGCATGTTGCCGCCCATCTTGCCGAGGCCGACGAGACCGAGCTCCATCAGTTGTTCCTTAGGTCGCTGTGTGGCGTGCCGGGCACGTGGGTGCCCGGCACCGAGCCTAACGGCGACCCGTCATGCACAACTGTGGGTATAGGCGCTCATTCGTAAGCCCTCCCACCTGGGCTTTTGCCACCCGGCCGGGGCCAGGTGGACCCGGCTCAGCCGCTCAGGCGCACCGGCATGATCAGGTACTTGTAGGCGTCGTCCGCCTCCGCGTCCAGCGCGGGCTTGCCGCTGAGCAGCGCCGGCTTGGTCGAGGTGGTGAACGACAGCTGGGCCACGGGGGAGTCGATCGCGCTCAGACCGTCCAGCAGGAAGGTCGGGTTGAAGGCGATCGAGATGTCGTCGCCGTCGAGCTGGGCGTCGACCCTTTCCACAGCCTGTGCGTCGTCGCTGGAGCCGGCCTCCAGGATCAGCACGCCCTGCTCGAAGCTGAGGCGCACCGGGGTGTTCCGCTCGGCGACCAGGGCGACGCGCTTGACGGCCTCCACGAAGGGGGCGGTCTCGATCACGGCGACCGAGTTGAACTCCGTCGGGAACAGCGTGCGGTACTTCGGCAGGTCGCCCTCGAGCAGCCGCGTGGTGGTGCGGCGGCCGGCGCCCTCGAAGCCGATGAGGCCCTCGCCCGAGCCGGAGCCGGAGAGCGCCAGGGTGACGTTGTCACCGGCGCCGAGCGACTTGGCGGTGTCCAGCAGCGTCTTGGCCGGGACCAGGGCGACCGCGGAGGCGTCCGGGTTCTCCGGCTTCCACAGGAACTCGCGGACCGCGAAGCGGTAGCGGTCGGTGGAGGCCAGGGTGACCGTGTCGCCCTCGATCTCGATGCGCACACCGGTGAGGACGGGCAGCGTGTCGTCGCGCCCGGCGGCGATGGCCACCTGGGACGCGGCGGCCGCGAAGACCTCGCCGGGGACGGTGCCCGTGGCGGTCGGCATCTGCGGCAGCGCCGGGTACTCCTCCACCGGCAGGGTGTGGAGCGTGAACCGCGAGGAGCCGCAGACCACGGTCGCCCGTACACCGTCTGTGGAGATCTCCACCGGGCGGTTGGGCAGCGCGCGGCAGATGTCGGCGAGCAGCCGGCCGGAGACCAGGACGGTGCCCTCCTCCTCGACCTCGGCCTCGACGCCCACCCGGGCGGAGACCTCGTAGTCGAAGCCCGACAGGCTGAGCTGGCCCTCCTCGGCCTTCAGCAGCAGGCCGGCGAGGACAGGCGCCGGCGGACGGGCCGGGAGGCTGCGTGCCGCCCACGCCACTGCCTCCGCGAGTACGTCGCGTTCCACCCGGATCTTCACCGTAAGCCGCCTCCTGCTGTTGCCTTCTGAGTCCTCCGACTCGGTGTCGCCTCCCGTTGCGAGGGGAAGGACACCGGTGACCAGTCTGACGCACCGCGCTGACAGCAGGTGCCGGTCGGGGTCAAGTCGGGCCGAGGGGCAGCCGAGCGCGAAACAGCGAGTTGTGCACAGGCCCCGCTTCGAAACGGATTCCTAGCTCTCTCTAGTCGGGAGTAGTAGTAGGGCCTGTGGATACCGTGGATAACCCCGTTTTCGCAGGTCAGGCCCCAAATTTTATCCACTGACCCTGTGGGCGAAGCCCGTGGACAACTTGGCCTGTCTGTGGAGAACAGAAAGTTCTGCACACACCGTCCCCAGGACAGGGCGAGTTCTCCCCAGCTGCGTCCCCAGGTTTGGCGTCGTTTCCCACAGGGGCTGTTGGCAGTTTCGTGTGACGGCTTTCACTCGACGCAGTGACTGGGCCCGTGATGTTGCCGAACAGTGGACAGTGATGTGGAGAAGCTGGCTTCTGCTGGGGACAACCGCCCCCAACCTGTGGGCTCAGCCGTGGACAACGTTACGCACAGGGTGTGGACGGAGACTTTGTCCACACCCTGTGGAGATCGTTCGTCCACGAATCCACAGCCCTCTGAGCTGGGCAGATGCTCAACCCCCAGCCTCCCTGTGGACGCAGCTTGGGACAACTTCGCAGTCCCCAGCCTGTGGGCGGAAAAAAGTCGGGAAATCTGTGGAGGGAGGCCGTAACCCGAGGGGGAATCGAACACAAGGTTGCTGGTGGGACACGGGGATTGGGGGCAGGAGGAGGGGTTGGGCCGGACTCGCAGCGGTCAGGGAGGGGTCGCTGAGGGGGTTCGGAGGGGTCGGGCGGCTCGGCTCGGGGGCCGACGCGGCTGCTGGAGCCCCGATCCGTACCGGAACCCGCTCTCCCGTAGCCGCTTCCCGTCTCTCCCGCAGACGCTTCCCGCACGAACGCCGAAGGGCGCCCCGGAGACCTCCCGGAGCGCCCTCAGGGCCGTACGCGGCCGGTGTCAGCCGTTCTTGATGCGGTTGGTCAGCTCGGTGACCTGGTTGTAGATCGAGCGCCGCTCGGCCATCAGCGCACGGATCTTGCGGTCCGCGTGCATGACGGTGGTGTGGTCCCGGCCGCCGAACTGCGCGCCGATCTTCGGCAGCGACAGGTCCGTCAGCTCGCGGCACAGGTACATGGCGATCTGCCGGGCGGTGACCAGCGCGCGGCCGCGCGAGGTGCCGCACAGGTCGTCCACCGTGAGCCCGAAGTAGTCCGCGGTGGCCCCCATGATGGCCGGCGCCGTGATCTCGGGGGCGGAGTCCTCGCCGCCGGGGATCAGGTCCTTGAGGACGATCTCGGTGAGCCCGAGGTCCACCGGCTGCCGGTTGAGCGAGGCGAAGGCCGTCACCCGGATCAGCGCGCCCTCCAGCTCACGGATGTTCCGCGAGATCCGGGAGGCGATGAACTCCAGCACCTCCGGCGGGGCGTTGAGCTGCTCCTGCACCGCCTTCTTGCGCAGGATCGCGATCCGCGTCTCCAGCTCGGGCGGCTGGACGTCGGTGATCAGGCCCCACTCGAAGCGGTTGCGCAGCCGGTCCTCCAGGGTGACCAGCTGCTTGGGCGGCCGGTCGGAGGACAGCACGATCTGCTTGTTGGCGTTGTGCAGCGTGTTGAAGGTGTGGAAGAACTCCTCCTGCGTCGACTCCTTGTCCGCGAGGAACTGGATGTCGTCGACGAGCAGGATGTCCATCTCCCGGTACCGCTTGCGGAAGCTGTCGCCCTTGCCGTCGCGGATGGAGTTGATGAACTCGTTGGTGAACTCCTCCGAGCTGACGTACCGCACCCGCGTGCCGGGGTACAGGCTGCGCGCGTAGTGCCCGATCGCGTGCAGCAGGTGCGTCTTGCCGAGCCCCGACTCCCCGTAGATGAAGAGGGGGTTGTACGCCTTGGCCGGCGCCTCGGCGACGGCCACCGCGGCCGCGTGCGCGAAGCGGTTGGAGGCGCCGATGACGAAGGTGTCGAAGAGGTACTTCGGGTTCAGCCGCGCGGTCGGCTCACCGGGGCCCCCGGCGCTCGGTGACGGCGAGGACGACGAGCCGGAGCCGCCGCGGCCGGTGGACGGCAGCTCGGGACGCCCGGTCCCGCCGCCGCGCCGCCCGGCACCGCTGTCGGAGGGCGGCTCGGGCCGCTCGCGCCGGACCGGGTCCCGCTGGTCGTACTCGGCGCGGGGCGCGCCGTACTCCGGGCGCGGGGCGTCGTAGTCGGGGCGCTGCTGCTCGTATCCCTGGCGCTCGCGGCCGGGCGCGCGGTAGTCCGGCGCGCCGCCGTAGGAGTCCTGGGAGGGGGAGGCGTAGGGGTCGCGCTCGGGGTAGCCGAGGCGGGGCTGCTGCCAGCCGTAGTTGTCCTGACCGGAGCGCGGCCAGGCGCCCGGCTCGGGGCGCTGGTACTCGGCCGGGTAGGTGGGGCGGGCCGTCGGCATCCGCTCCTCGCGCGCGGTCGGCGGGCGCTCGCCGCGGCCGGCCTGGCCCTCGCCCGGCCGCTGCTGGTCGTCGGCGCGGTGGCGGCCGTAGCCCTCGTAGGGGCCGGAGGGCAGCTCCGGCTCCTCGTAGCGCGGCGGGGCGCCCTGGCCGTGCTGGTCGCGGTCGCGGGCGTCCGGCTGCTCGTGGCCGCCGGACTGCTGGGGGGCCGGGGGGCCGCCGACGGAGTCGTCCACCGTGATGGCGATCCGGATGGGACGGCCGCACTCCCGGCTCAGGGTCTCGCTGACGACCGGGGCCAGGCGGCCCTCGAGGACGTTCTTGGCGAATTCGTTCGGCACGGCCAGCAGCGCGGTGTCCGCGACCAGGGCCAGCGGCTGGCAGCGCCTGATCCAGTGCTCGTCCTTGGTCTCGACGCCCTGGCCCCGGCCCTCGCCCAGGAGTTCCTCCAGTACGCGTGGCCACACTGCGGCAAGATCGGCAGGTACGTCAGCCACAGGGCACGCTCTCTCGCAGGTCCCACGAACGTGTGGTTGTGGGATGGGTCGGGATGAAGATCGGTGGACGGGCCGGACTGGGCCGGGCAATCCCGGTCGTGCGGGGACAAGGGGAAGAATCGGAGTCCAGCCACGGTAGTCAGGGCAACCGGTAGGGTTCAAGTTGTTGTCCCCAGCCTGTGGACAGTCTCCCCCGACGGGCGCCGGTTTGACCGGATGGCGTAGCCGCGCGTACCGTAACCAGGTCGAGTTGTCGATGGCTGCTGCCGCCTGCCTCCGATGGGCACAGATCGCTTCAGGTGATCGGGAAGCGGTGCACTCGGGCGTGACGCGAGCTACTCGTGGGCGCACGGTGACAGCCAGGACGGCACCCCGCCACTACCGATTTCTTCTGGAGCCCCCGAGTGAGCAAGCGCACCTTCCAGCCGAACAACCGTCGTCGCGCGAAGACCCACGGCTTCCGGCTGCGTATGCGTACCCGTGCCGGCCGCGCCATCCTGGCGACCCGCCGCAGCAAGGGTCGCGCCCGTCTGTCCGCCTGATCCCGATCAGGTCATGACATCGTGCTGCCCCGCGAATACCGGCTGAGGCGGCGCGAGGACTTCGCATCCGCGGTACGACGAGGACGCCGAGCCGGTCGTCCGACTCTCGTCGTCCACCTTCGTAGCGGTGCCACGGACCCGCACGCGCCTGGGGAGAGCGCTCCCCCGACGCGTGCGGGTTTCGTCGTGAGCAAGGCCGTGGGCAACGCGGTCGTCCGCAATACCGTCAAGCGCAGACTGCGTCACCTGATGCGTGACCGAGTCGCCCTGTTTCCCCCCGGTAGCCTGGTAGTCGTACGCGCGCTGCCCGGATCGGGCGACGCGGACCACGCACGGCTGGCCCAAGACCTGGACGCCGCTATCCAGCGGCTACTGGGAGGGGGCACGCGATGAAGTACCCGCTACTGGCTCTGATCAAGCTGTACCAGTGGACGATCAGTCCGCTGCTGGGGCCGGTGTGCAAGTACTACCCGTCGTGCTCCCATTACGGCTACACGGCCATCGACCGGCACGGTGCCATCAAGGGAACAGCTCTCACGGCCTGGCGCATTCTCCGCTGCAATCCGTGGTCGCTGGGCGGTGTGGACCATGTCCCGCCGCGCAGGCGCCCGCGGTGGCACGAAATGCTGCGCAACGCCTGGGGCGCACGCAAGGGCGGGAACTCCGCCGACCCGGCCACCGAGGCGAAGCTTTCTTCCGAGCCACCTTCGGGCCCGGCCGCAGAGAACTCGTCCCATGCCCAAGGAGCATGATTAGTGGACACGATTGCCAGCTTCTTCAGCTTCATCACGACACCCGTCTCCTGGGTCATCGTCCAGTTCCACACGGTGTACGGGTCCATCTTCGGCCCTGACACGGGTTGGGCCTGGGGCCTGTCCATCGTGTCCCTGGTGGTCCTGATCCGCATCTGCCTGATCCCGCTCTTCGTGAAGCAGATCAAGGCGACGCGCGCGATGCAGACGCTCCAGCCTGAGATGAAGAAGATCCAGGAGCGCTACAAGAACGACAAGCAGCGCCAGTCCGAAGAGATGATGAAGCTGTACAAGGAGTCGGGTACCAACCCGCTCTCCTCGTGCCTTCCCATCCTGGCGCAGTCGCCGTTCTTCTTCGCCCTGTACCACGTGCTCAACGGCATCGCGTCGGGCAAGACCATCGGCGTCATCAACGACTCGCTGCTGGAGAGCGCCCGTAAGGCGCACATCTTCGGTGCCCCGCTCGCGGCGAAGTTCAAGGACAACGCGGACACCCTGCATGCCCTCGGTGCCACCGTCACCGATGTGCGGGTCGTCACCGCGATCATGATCATCCTGATGTCGGCGTCGCAGTTCTACACGCAGCGCCAGCTCATGACGAAGAACGTCGACACCTCGGTGAAGACCCCGTTCATGCAGCAGCAGAAGATGCTGATGTACGTCTTCCCGATCATGTTCGCCGTCTTCGGCATCAACTTCCCGGTCGGTGTCCTCGTCTACTGGCTGACCACCAACGTGTGGACCATGGGCCAGCAGATGTACGTCATCCGCAACAACCCGACTCCGGGCTCCAAGGCGCAGGCCGCCTACCTGGAGCGCCTCACCGGTCATGTCACGCACCACGGCAAGGTCCGCAGCCGCGGCGCCAAGGTGATCGTCAAGGCGATCGTCGCCAAGGGCCGCGAGCGCAACGAGGCCGAGCGGAAGTTCATCAACTCGCTCACCAAGGCCGGTCTGGTGGCCCAGGCCGACGGCAACGTGGTCAAGAGCGACGGCCAGGCCGGTGCCCAGACCGAGGACGGCACGCCCACCACGGCAGCCGGCGCCCCGCGCCGTCAGCAGCCCAAGCGGCAGAGCAAGTCCCAGCGCCAGTCGGGGCCGAAGCAGCCGCACGAGGCCGAGCCGGACGATGAGCCCGCGTCCTCCACGCCTTCGCTGACCAAGTCCGAGGAGCCGCAGGACACCCCGCCCGCGCCTCCCCAGCAGACTCCGAAGCCCGGTTCCGGCACCCGCAGCAAGGCCCAGTCCGGGCAGCGCAAGGGTGGCCAGCGGCCCAAGTCCTCGTCCAAGAAGTAAGAAGGAGCCCATCCCGTGACGGAAGGCACCACCACCGCCGCCACCGAGGGTGCAGACACCCTCACCCGCCTGGAGCAGGAGGGTGAGATCGCTGCGGACTACCTCGAGGGTCTGCTGGACATCGCCGATCTCGACGGCGACATCGACATGGACGTGGAGGCCGACCGCGCCTCCGTCTCGATCATCAGCGACGCGCAGGGCCGCGATCTGCAGAAGCTGGTCGGCCGGGACGGCGAGGTGCTGGAGGCCCTTCAGGAGCTGACGCGCCTGGCCGTGCACCGCGAGACCGGTGACCGCAGCCGGCTGATGCTGGACATCGCGGGCTACCGGGCGCAGAAGCGCACCGAGCTGGCCGAGCTGGGCGCCAAGGCGGCCGCCGAGGTCAAGAGCAGCGGTGAGCCGGTCAAGCTCAAGCCGATGACCCCGTTCGAGCGCAAGGTCGTCCACGACGCGATCAAGGGCGCGGGGCTGCGCAGCGAGTCCGAGGGCGAGGAGCCCCAGCGGTTCGTCGTCGTGCTGCCCGCCTGATCGGCCTCATGGTTCCATCGGCCCCGTCTGACCAACAGACGGGGCCGAACTTTGTCAGCCTGGTAGTTCTGAGGGCCGGTGCGTGAAGCACCGGCGCGGTACGGAAGGACGGTCCCCGTGACGGAGGCAGCGGAGCTTCCCCCCGCGCCCGAACAGGCGCGGGAAGTGTTTGGCGATCGCTTCGATGACGCGGTCCGCTATGCGGAACTGCTGGCCGAGGCAGGCGTCCAGCGTGGTCTGATCGGCCCGCGGGAGGTGCCCCGGCTGTGGGAGCGGCACCTGCTGAACTGCGCGGTGCTCTCCGAGGCCGTCCCCGAGGGGGTGACGGTGTGCGATGTCGGCTCGGGTGCGGGACTGCCGGGCATTCCGCTGGCCCTGGTCCGGGACGACCTCAACATCACCCTGCTGGAGCCCCTGCTGCGGCGCACCACGTTTCTCACCGAGGTCGTGGAGCTGCTGGGCCTGGACCACGTCACGGTGGTCCGCGGGCGCGCGGAGGAGATGCTGGGCAAGGTGCCGCCGGTTCATGTGGTGACCGCGCGTGCCGTGGCCCCGCTGGACCGCCTGGCCACCTGGGGCATCCCGCTGTTGCGCCCCTACGGCGAGATGCTGGCGCTGAAGGGGGACACCGCCGAGGAGGAGCTGAAGGCGGCCTCCACCGCGCTCAGCAAGCTCGGTGCGGTCTCCACCTCGGTGCTCCAGGTCGGCGAGGGCGTGGTGGACCCGCTGTCCACCGTGGTCCGGGTGGAGGTCGGCGAGAGCCCCGGCGGCGTCCGCTTCGCCGCCAAGCGCGCCAAGGCGGCCCGCACGAGCCGCACACGGCGGCGCCGCTGAGTGTGGGTCCTCTGCGCCCCGGGCCACTGAGTCCTGTGCGTCGAGTCCGGAGAGTGCGTCCCTGGCCGAGGCCGGGGACGCATTTTTCTTTCCCGGCCGGGCTAGTCGGCCGCGCGGGCCGGAGTGTCGCAGAGCACCCGTCCGCGTAGCTCGGCATCGTGTTTCACGTGAAACGTCGCTCCTTGCTGCACGGCATCATCAGTCGCGGTCGCGCCGCGGCAGAACCCCTCGACCGGCGGCCTCTTGGTTCACTCGGAGGGGTTCCGAAGTTGTCCACAGAGGTGGACTTCTCCACAGAAGGACAGGGCTCACTGGTTCACGCCCCCGAAGGCATGGGAGGCTCTGTTCATTGCGAGCCTGTAGTCGAGGAGAGTGAATCCTTGCGGTCCGACGCCAACATCGCGGGACCGATGACCGATCCGGTCCCCGGTCCCCGTACCGAATCGAGGGGGACGGATGTTTCACGTGAAACACCGCCTCCGATGGACGACACTCCCATCGGTCGTGCGGCCCAAGTGGCGGTCGACGCCCTGGGCCGTGCCGCAGAAGGCATGCCGAGGCCGGAGGAGACCCGAGTCATCGTGGTCGCCAACCAGAAGGGCGGCGTGGGAAAGACCACCACGACCGTCAATCTGGCCGCCTCCCTCGCGCTGCACGGCGGCCGGGTCCTGGTGATCGACCTGGACCCGCAGGGGAACGCCTCCACGGCACTGGGGATCGACCACCACGCGGAAGTCCCCTCCATCTACGACGTACTGGTGGACAGTCGGCCCCTGGCCGAGGTTGTCCAGCCCGTCCCCGATGTCGAGGGCCTCTTCTGCGCTCCCGCCACGATCGACCTTGCGGGCGCGGAGATCGAGCTGGTCTCCCTGGTGGCCCGCGAGAGTCGGCTGGAGCGCGCCATCCAGGCGTACGAGCAGCCGTTGGACTACATCCTCATCGACTGCCCGCCCTCGCTGGGCCTGTTGACGGTCAACGCACTCGTGGCCGGCCAGGAAGTCCTCATCCCGATCCAGTGCGAGTACTACGCGCTGGAGGGTCTGGGTCAGCTCCTGCGCAACGTCGACCTGGTGCGGGGGCACCTCAACCAGTCCCTGCATGTGTCGACGATCCTGCTCACCATGTACGACGGCCGGACCCGCCTCGCCTCCCAGGTCGCGGAGGAGGTGCGCACTCACTTCGGGAATGAGGTGCTGCGGACGAGCATCCCGCGCTCGGTCCGTATCTCCGAGGCGCCGAGCTACGGGCAGACGGTGCTGACCTACGATCCAGGATCGAGCGGTGCGCTCTCCTATCTTGAGGCAGCCCGAGAGATCGCGCTGAGGGGCGTGGGGGTCAGCTATGACCCGACGCAGGCCCATCTCGGCACCCAGAACGACCCGAACATGGTGGAGGGGATGCAGTGAGTGAACGACGAAGGGGGCTGGGCCGAGGACTTGGCGCACTGATCCCCGCAGCACCGACCGAGAAGATCCCGGCTTCGGCCGTGCTGGGCGGCGGTTCTTCCGTCGGCTCGGCATCGGGTCCGGCTCTGTCGTCCGACCGCAGGCCCGCCGGCATCGGCCGGGGCGGCCTGTTGCCGGCGGCGCTTCAGGAGCCGGAGGAGGCTCCGGCGAGCCCGGCCGACGAGCGGCCCGCACCGCCCGCCGGTGCCTACTTCGCCGAGCTGCCGCTCGAGTCCATCACGCCGAACCCGCGCCAGCCGCGCGAGGTCTTCGATGAGGACGCGCTGAACGAACTGGTCATCTCCATCAAGGAGGTCGGCCTGCTCCAGCCCGTCGTCGTCCGCGAACTGGGCGACGACCGCTATGAACTGATCATGGGTGAGCGCCGGCTGCGCGCCAGCCGTGAGGCGGAGCTGGAGTCCATCCCGGCGATCGTCCGCGCCACGGACGACGAGAAGCTGTTGCTGGACGCCCTGCTGGAGAACCTGCACCGTGCGCAGCTGAACCCGCTGGAAGAGGCCCATGCCTACGACCAGTTGCTCAAGGACTTCAACTGCACGCATGACCAGCTGGCCGACCGGATCGGGCGCTCCCGGCCGCAGATCTCCAACACCCTGCGGCTGCTGAAGCTTTCGGCGACCGTGCAGAAGCGGGTGGCCGCAGGCGTGCTCTCGGCCGGTCACGCGCGGGCGCTGCTGTCCGTGGAGGACTCCGAGGAGCAGGACCGGCTGGCGCACCGCATCGTGGCCGAGGGACTGTCGGTGCGGGCCGTCGAGGAGATCGTGACCCTGATGGGCTCGCGCCCCCAGCGGACCCAGCGCGCCAAGGGTCCGCGGGCCGGCGCCCTGGTCTCCCCGGCGCTGACCGATCTGGCGACGCGGCTCTCCGACCGCTTCGAGACCCGGGTGAAGGTCGACCTCGGTCAGAAGAAGGGCAAGATCACCGTCGAGTTCGCCTCGGTGGACGATCTGGAGCGGATCCTCGGCACGCTGGCTCCCGGTGAGGGGCCGATCCTGCCGAAGGGGCTCCAGGGGGACGACTCCGAGGGCTAGCCCTCCGCCAGGGCGCCCTCAGCGGGGGCGCCCTCAGCTGGGCCGCATGAGCGGGCCGTGTCCGGTGTGTACCGGAACACGGTCCGCTCTTTGCTTTGCGCCGGTATCTAGGCAATCGCATCGTGGATACGATGCGAGCGGATGTGACCCGGCGAAGGAAGCGAGGAGCGTCTTACATGGGGCGTCGGCTCGTACCGCTCACGCTGGACAACCTTCAGGATCTCCCCCAGCGGTGCCGTTCCTGCGTGTTCTGGGAGCTGGACCCGGTCACCGCCGAGGCTGCCGTGCGCGAGGGCACCGCGGAGGTGGAGAAGGAGTCCTGGATCTCCGCCGTCCTGCTGGACTGGGGCTCCTGCGGCCGGGTCGCCTATGTCGACGACGTACCGGTCGGCTATGTGCTCTACGCCCCGGCGGCCTATGTCCCGCGAGCTACGGCGTTCCCCACGAGTCCGGTCTCGCCGGATGCCGTTCAGCTCATCACGTCGTTCATCATGCCGGGCTACCAGGGGCAGGGGCTGGGCCGGATGCTGGTGCAGGCGGTCGCCAAGGATCTGCTGCGCCGGAACTTCAAGGCCATCGAGGCGTTCGGCGACACCCGCTGGAAAGAGCCCGCCTGTCTGCTGCCGGCCGACCATCTCCTCGCCGTCGGCTTCAAGACGGTGCGCCAGCACTCCCGGCACCCCCGGCTCCGTCTGGAACTGCGTTCCACGCTGTCCTGGAAGGAAGACGTCGAGATGGCCCTCGACCGGCTGCTGGGCGCGGTGCACAAGGAGCCGGCGCTGCGACCGCTGTGACGGGCGGCGCGGACTCCGGACCACGGACATGACGAAGGGGCCGACCCTGGTGGGCCGGCCCCTTCGTAAGCCATGTTTCACGTGAAACGTCAGCCGGTGATGAAGTCGTCCAGGTCGCGGACGAGCGCCGCCTTCGGCTTGGCGCCGACGATCGTCTTGACGACCTCGCCGCCCTGGTAGACGTTCAGCGTCGGGATCGACATGACCCCGTACTTGGCGGCCGTGGCCGGGTTCTCGTCGATGTTCAGCTTGACGATCTGGATCTTGTCGCCGTGCTCGGCGGCGATGGCCTCCAGGGACGGAGCGATCTGGCGGCACGGGCCGCACCACTCGGCCCAGAAGTCCACCAGGACGGGCTTGTCGCTCTTGAGGACGTCCTCGTCGAAGGAGTCGTCAGTCGTTTTCTTCACGGTGCCGGCCACAGCGGGCTCCTCACTTGATCATTCGGTGGGGGAAGGGGTAGGTCAGACGGCGGTCTTCTCGGGCTCGGCGTGGCCGCCCTCGTCCAGCAGGGACGCGAGGTAGCGCTCGGCGTCCAGGGCCGAGGCGCAGCCGGTGCCGGCCGCGGTGATCGCCTGGCGGTAGGTGTGGTCGACCACGTCACCCGCGGCGAAGACGCCGGGCAGGTTGGTGCGGGTGGAGGGCGCCTCGACCTTGAGGTAGCCCTCCGCGTCCAGGTCGAGCTGGCCCTTGAACAGCTCGGTGCGCGGGTCGTGGCCGATGGCGATGAACAGACCCGTGACGGGCAGGTCCGACAGCTCACCGGTCTTGAGGTTGCGCAGCTTCAGCCCGGTGAGCTTCTGCTCGCCGAGGATCTCCACGACCTCGCTGTCCCAGGCGAACTTGATCTTCGGGTCGTTGAAGGCGCGCTCCTGCATGGCCTTGGAGGCGCGCAGGGTGTCCCGGCGGTGAACGATCGTCACGGACTTGGCGAACCGGGAGAGGAAGGTCGCCTCCTCCATCGCGGTGTCGCCGCCGCCGATCACGGCGATGTCCTGGTCCCGGAAGAAGAAGCCGTCACAGGTGGCGCACCACGAGACGCCACGGCCGGACAGCGCGTCCTCGTTGGGCAGCGCGAGCTTGCGGTGCTGGGAGCCGGTCGCGACGATGACGGCCTTGGCCCGGTGGACCGTGCCGGCGGTGTCGGTGACGGTCTTCACGTCGCCGGTCAGGTCGACGGAGACGATGTCGTCCGGCAGTAGCTCGGCACCGAAGCGCTCGGCCTGCGCCCGCATGTTGTCCATCAGCTCGGGGCCCATGATGCCGTTGGGGAAGCCCGGAAAGTTCTCCACCTCGGTGGTGTTCATCAGCGCGCCACCGGCGGTGACGGCACCCTCGAACACCAGGGGCTTCAAGGACGCACGGGCGGTGTACAGCGCCGCCGTGTAGCCCGCGGGCCCGGAGCCGATGATGATCACATTACGGACGTCGCTCACGGCTTGGTTCCTCGTCTCTGGTCTGTGTCGGCCGACCGGTGGGAGCCCCTGCCGGGACTCTCACACCACCCAACCGATCCTAAGGGGCGCACATTCCCCGGATGTCCGGCCACGCGACGGCTCACACCGTACGGGCGTGGTGAGGCGGGCCGAGACGAGCCCCGCGCCGTTTCAAGATCGGTCGAGAGTCTGCTTCAGAAGCACACTGCCGGCACCCGCGGCCCGCTTGGACGCGCAGGACGCGTCGACCACATACGCCGTGACGCGCTTGCTGTCGGCCTTGTCCGGCACCACCACGAGGTAGGCGCTCTTGTCGGCGTAGGTGCCGCTCTTCGCCCCCAGAACCGTTTCACCGGATCGGAGTGCCCGCCGGACGCAGTCGGGCACCGGGACCTCGGTCTGGATCAGGGTGTTCGCGCTCTGCGTAGGCCCGGAGGGCGCGATATCGGTCTCGGCATCCTGCTGCGGGCGCTGGCTGCCCCGCCGTAGCCCCTCCCGCGCGGTGAGCAGATCCGACACCTGGCTCTTCACACTGACGCCGGAGAAGGTGCCGACGGCGGACGCGGCCGTGCTCTGCGCCGCCTTGTCGGAGGAGTTGTTGCCGAGGGACTGCACGAGCAGCGAGCCGGCGCCGAGGACGGCGGCGGTGAGCACGGCGCCGAGCGCGGCCGTCCGGCGACGGCTTCGAGAGCGCTCTTTCCGGCCGGGGCCGGTGGTGGCGCGGGAAAGCTTGGCGGGACGGTCCGGCGGGGTCGGTGTTTCACGTGAAACATGACGACCGGGGCTCACGGGGTCCGCCTGCTCGACCCGACCCGCTGCCTCGGCGGCGAGGGCGGCGTCGATCCGGTCCGCCATGTCCGTGGGCATCGGGGGTGCGGCCGGGACGTCGCCCAGCAGCCCCTGGATCTCCGTCAGCGCGGCATGGACCTCGGCGCACGTCGCGCAGCTCGCCAAGTGGTGCCGCAGCTCCGCGCTGCGGGACGGGGAGAGGAGTCCCTCGGTCAGGTCGGAGATCTCGGCGACGTCCGGATGCCCGGTCGTGTCCGTCGAGGACGTCATGCTCGCCCACCTCCGCCCTTCACGACGGCTGAACCAGTTGGCCCGGAGTCTTCGGTTCCCTCGCCCGCAGATCCTGTCGGAGGTGGGACGGATGCCCCGTGCACCCGGTTCCGCCCCGCCGCGGGTTCTTTTCCACCGTCGTCGGCGGCGCCCGGCCGCAGGTGGGTGAGGAGGGGGAGGAGTCTGGCCCGGCCGCGTGCGCAGCGGCTCTTCACGGTCCCGGTGGGCACGTCCAGGACACGGGCGGCCTCAGCGACGGGGTAGCCCTGCATGTCCACCAGGACCAGCGCGGCCCGCTGTTCGGCGGGAAGCGTACCGAGGGCCTCCAGGAGCTGGCGGTGGAGGTCGTTGCGCTCGGCCGGGGCGGAGGCGGACTCGTGGGGCTCCAGGAGCTGTTCCAGCCGCTCGGGGTCGTCTACGGGCGCGGTCTTCCGCGAGGCGGCCTTGCGGATGCGGTCCAGGCAGGCGTTCACCGTGATCCGGTGCAGCCAGGTCGTGACGGCCGACTGCCCCCGGAAGGTGTGCGCGGCCCGGTACGCCGACACCAGCGCGTCCTGCACCGCGTCGGCGGCCTCCTCCCGGTCCCCCAGCGTCCGCAGCGCGACCGCCCACAGCCGGTCCCGGTGCCTCCGCACGATCTCCCCGAAGGCATCCGGGTCACCTTGCACATGCCGGGCGAGCAGTTCCTCGTCCCGAACCTCGCCGAACCGGCTGTCGCCTGCCATCGTCCCCCTCCGCCTCGGACGGGATGTCAGCCCGTGAAATGGACTTCGGTGATGGCCTGCTTGTAGCCCGCGCCCGAGTAGGTGGCCGCGTCGGGGCCGGACATGGGCACGGCCGTCAGCCAGACCAGGACGTACCGCGCCTTCACGGGCTTGGCCGGCTTCACCGTGGCGGTAGTGCTCGTGGTGGTGCTGCTGCCGGCTCTGTGCATCGAGTCCAGCGACACGGGTGCCGAGTCGGAGGTGTACAGATCGACCGTCGTGTGGTCCCCGGGGTAACGCAGCCCGACCGTGGCGGCATCGACGTCCTTCGCCGAGCCGAGGTCGTAGACGATGCCCACGCCTGGCTTCAGGGGGGCGATTTCGGGGCCGCTGTTGAAGGTCTTGGTCCGCCAGGACGTCGAGGTGTCCCCGTCGTAGGTCTTGGCGACATCGGCCGGGTGCTGGGCACCGCCCGAGGCGATGAACTCCTGGGCACTCTGGATCTTCAGCGGCTGCGGCGCCACCTTGGCCGCGCCCTTGTCGCCGTCGTCCTGCGTCTGCGTGGTGTTGGTGTCGTCGGAGTTCTTGCCGCGGTCCATCAGGGCGTCCGCGAGCTGCCAGCTGCCGAGGCCGAGCGCGGCGATGAGGAGGGCGGAGACCGCCCACTTCAGCGCCTTGCCGGTGCGGCTCTGGAGCGGGGCCGGCGGGGCCACGACGGGCTGGGTGACTCCCGCGTGTGCCGAGGGACGGCCGTAGGTGCCCTGCTGGTAGGTCGTGCGCTGGTACTCCGGCGGACCGCTGAACGCGGGCTCCGGCGGCCGTACGCGCGGCATCTCGCCGATCGCCTTGACCAGCTCCTCCGGCGTCGTGCACGCGGCCTCGTGCCGGGAGGCGGTGGCGCCGTCGTTGACGAGCGCGCGCATCGCCAGCTCCGACAGCCCCCGGTGGATTCCGGCCCGCACCTGGTCCGGTGCGATGAGACCGATGTCCTTGGGCAGGCCAGCCAGGCCGTACGCGTCGCTCTCGTAGGGCCAGCGCTGGGTCAGCGCCGCGTACAGCAGGGCACCGATCGCCTCGGTGTCGGTGCGCTGCGGGGTGTCGGAGCCGACGCCGCGCAGGGCGGCGTTCACGGCGAGGCCGCGGATGCGCCACTGACCGGAGGACGTGCGCAGTACCGCGTTCGGGTTCAGCCGCAGATGGGCGAGGCCCTCGCGGTGGGAGGCGGCCATGGCGGCCGCGACCTGACTGACCATCTGGTAGGCGTCGTGCGGCTCCAGCGGACCGGCCGCGAGCAGCGCGGTCAGCTCGGTGGCGTCGGGCAGCCACTCGTGGACCACGTAGACGAGGTCGTTCTCCTCGACCGCGTCGAGGACCTGGACGAAGCGCGGGTCGCCGAGCAGCGCCGCCGAGCGGGCCGCTGCCAGCACGGCACGGGCGCGTACGTGGTCGGCGGGCAGGATGTGCACACCGACGGCACGGCGCAGTTTCTCGTCGACCGCACGCCAGCTGCTGAATCCGTCCAGACGGGTGACGCACTCCTCCAGGCGGTAGCGCCTGGCGAGCTTGTGACCGCTGTGCAACTCGGTGGGCGAGGACGCCTTGCCGGAGTCCTCCGCGCCGTCTCTCCCCTGCGTCTGGTCGATGTCCGTGTCCCGCTCCGGGTTCTTGGCCACCCCGTCGGCCGTGGCCTGATCCGCCTTGGCGGTCAGCGGCTTGTCACCGCTGTTGTCTGCCACGTCGACGGCAGCCGTGCTGCGTTCCGCCACCGTCGTCCCTGCCTCCCCATCCGTTGCACGCTGTCCGACGCCGAAACCAATTGTGCCCACAGTCCCCCGCTATGCACGACACGCAGAGGGGGACGATGGTTGTGCGACTACCCCCGGCTCATCGCCCCAGACGCCCGCGCACCATGCCGACGAGCGAGTTGAGCTCGTCGATCCGCATGCGGCGCGCGGCCACGAAGAAGACTCCGAGCAGTACCGCCCCACCGGCCACGAGGGCCACGAGAGAGCCGAAGACGCCCTGTCCGAGGGAGTGTCCGACGCCGTAGCAGGCCGCGCCGCTGAGCAGTGCCGCCGGGACCGAGGCGATCGCCAGCCGGGCGTACGTCCGCAGCACCCGGGAGCCGTCCAGGTCGCCGCACAGCCGCTTGCGCAGCCGGCGCCAGGCGACACCGACGCCGATGGCGTAGGAGAGGCCGTAGACGGCCGCCATGCCCGCGACCGCCCAGCGGGACGGGAGCAGGAAGTAGCAGAGCGCGGAGGCACCCGCGTTGACCGCCGCCACGATGACCGTGTTGTAGAAGGGGGTCCGGGTGTCCTCGTACGCGTAGAAGGCGCGCAGGACGACGTACTGGACCGAGTACGGGATCAGGCCGAGGCCGAAGGCCATCAGCATGAAGCCCATGTTGGTGGCCGAGCCGGTGCCGGAGGAGCCGAAGATCAGCGTGCACATCGGGATGCCGAGCGAGACGAAGCCGAAGGCGATGGGCACGATGGCGACCGCCGTGGTGCGCAGGCCCTGCGAGATGTCGTCGCGGACGGCGCCGCCGTCGCCCTCGGCGGCCGAGCGCGACAGACGCGGCAGCAGCGCGGCCATGAGGGACACGGTGATGATGGCCTGCGGCAGACCCCAGATGAGCTGGGCGTTGGCGTAGGCGGCGAAGCCGGTGCCGTCGATCCCGGAGTCCTTGCCGGCGGCGGTGGAGAGCTGGGTGACGACCATGGCGCCCGCCTGGTTGGCGAGCACGAACAGCACGGTCCACTTGGCGAGCATCGCGGCCTTGCCCAGGCCGTGGCCCCGCCAGTCGAACCGGGGCCGGATACGGAAGCCGGTCTCACGCAGGTACGGGATCATCGCCAGGGCCTGCACGGCGAGACCGAGCAGGATGCCGATGCCGAGGAGCCGCTGGCCCTGGGGCGGGATGTTGTTGACGGTCATGTGCGAGTCGGCCGCGGAGCCGTAGACCCACAGGAACATGCCGAGCGTGACGATGATGACGATGTTGTTCAGGACCGGGGTCCACATCATCGCGCCGAACTTGCCGCGCGCGTTGAGGACCTGACCCATCACCACGTGGATGCCCATGAAGAAAATCGAGGGCAGGAAGTAGCGGGTGAAGGTGACCGCCACCTGGTTGGCCGCCGGGTCGGAGGCGATCGGGTCCGACAGCACCCTCACCAGGTACGGCGCGCCGAGCATGGTCAGCGCCGTCAGCGCCGCGAGCGCGACCATGACGAGGGTCAGCAGCCGGTTGGCGAAGGCTTCGCCGCCGTCCTCGTCCTCCTTCATCGAGCGGACGAGCTGGGGCACGAAGACCGAGTTGAGACCGCCGCCGACGGTGAGGATGTAGATCATCGTCGGCAGTTGGTAGGCGATCTGGAACGAGTCGCCGAGGATGCCGGTGCCCAGCGCCGCGACGATCATCGCGGAGCGGACGAAGCCGGTGAGGCGCGACACCATCGTGCCCGCGGCCATGACGGCGCTGGAGCCCAGGAGCCCGGAGGCGCGCCCCTTCGCCGGGGTCGGAGCCGGCGGGGCCGGGGTCTCCACGGGACCGGAGGGACCGGCCGGGGCGGGTACGGGCGGCTGCATGGGGTTCCCGGAGGCTGCCTGGTACGGGTTTCCGCCGCCGCCGTGGTGCGCGGGGCTCTGGGCATGGGGCGGCGGGTAGGAGCCGCCGGCGCCCTGGGCGGTGCGGGCGGTGCCGGTGGCGCCGCTGTGCTGCTGGTCCCGCAGCAGGTGCGCGAAGGCGTCCGGTTCGTGGTACTCCTCGCCGGAGTGCGAGACCAGGTCGTCCACGCCCACGAACTGGGTGGTGCGCGGGTGGTCGCCGTACGGGCGGTGCTGCGTCGCGTCGCCCTCCGGCTCGGGCGCCGGGGTCTTGGCCCAGACGCGCGGGTCGGGGGAGTACGAGGACTGAGAGGGCGGGGCGTAGAGCGGCTGGCGCGGCTCGTAGCTGCCCGGCGGGGGCGGCGGGTGCGCGGCGCGGTCGTAGAGCGCCTCGGCGACCGGGTCCTGGGCGGAGAGGTCCCGCGCCCGGTAGGGATCTTGGTCGTAGGCGTCCTGGAGGTACATGTCCGCCGCGGGCTGCGGCGGCTCCTGGCCGGGTTCGGGCGGGGTCTCGGGCCCGTGGCCCGAGTCGGCGGCGTCCTGGCCGCGGTCACCGTCGTACGGCGCGTTCATGGTTACCCCACCTCATCGTCCCTGGCCACACGGGCCGCGGCGTCGCTCAACGGTCCACTCTCTCACCCGTGCCGGACGGGTCGGCGCTTTCCGGTGCGGTGTCCGGCGCAGGGTCACCCGGCTGGTCCGGCCCGGCTGCCCCGGCGGGGGAACCGGGCTCCTCGGAAAGACGGTCCCCGGCGTCGTCCGGGTTCCCGGAGTCGTCACCGGAGTCCGCCTCCGCCTCGTCCGGGCCCTCCTCCTCGGCCTGGCGGGCGGCCGCGCGCTTGCGCTGGGTGTACATCCGGAAACCGGCGAGGACCAGCAGCAGCACCCCGCCGCCGATCACCAGCATGACGGTGGGCGTGACCTCGGTGACCTTCACGTCGAAGCTGACCGGGTCGCCGTACTCCTGGCCGTCCTCGGTGTAGAGCTGGGCGAGGACCGTGGCCCGGCCGTTGGCGTTGGCCGAGGTGGTGAACTTCACCGACTGGCTGTGGCCGCCGGAGACCTCGACGGGCTGCTCGTCGTACGCCTTCCCGGCGATCTTCAGCCGGGTCGGCTGGGTCGAGCTGAGCCGCAGGTACAGATGGCCGACGGGCTGGACCAGGTTGTTCTGCACGGTCACCGGGATGGTGGCGCTGCGCCCGGAGAGCTTGGTCTCCGACTTGTCGATCAGCTTGACCTGGCCGCCGAGGTTGTCGAGATAGCTCAGCACGTCCGCGCGGAAACCGTCCGCCTTGGCGGCCTGCCCCCGCCACGACGTGGACATCCCGCGGTTTATGGCCCGGCCGAACGGCGTGACCACGCGGGACTGGTCGGTGAGGATCACCTCGAAGTTGTCGAGCTTGTCCTGCGTGTCCGCGATCTGCTCGAAGGCGCTCCTCGGCAGCTCCTGCTTGCGCAGCGACGAGGGGTAGGCCGACGTCGAGGGGATGCGCGTGGTGGCGTCCGGGTCGGGCTTGGCCTTGGCGGCGGCGGTGAGGGTCTCGGGCTGCGACCAGTTGCCGTCCTGGAGCGCCTTCACGGCGGTGGCCATCGCCTGTGCCTGGCTGGCGGTCGGCATGCGCTGCGGGGCGACCACCACCGTGCGCTGCTCGTCCTTCTGCACATTGGCCTCAAGGCTCTGAGCGAGGAACTGCTGCACCGCGAGCGTGGAGGTGTCCGCCTTGGTGAGGTCGCCCTCGAAGGCCGTGGACATCCGGGCGTCCGCGACCACCGCCGTGGTGCCGCCGCCGATGGGGCGGGCGGCAGACGGCGTGTAGGACAGCCCGGAGGACTCCCGGAGGCTGTCGCTGCGGGCGATCACCCGGTCGGCGCCGGCGGAGGTGGCCACCTTGATGATCGAGGGGTCCACGGCGCCTTCCACCGGCCACGCGAAGTCCGTGGTCGGCGTCACGTGGAGCACGGTCTTCACCGTGAGGGCCGCGACGTCGGTGGCGTCCTTGAGGTGGCTGAGCGAGCCGGTGACGCTGGTACCGGTGTGGGCGAGCGAGGCGAGGTCCGGGTCGGCGAACGGCAGCGCGACGACCTCCTTGCCCGCCACGGCCTGCTGGAGACCGGCCAGCCACTGCTTGGCCAGGTCCTGGTTCTCGCGCGAGCCGGCCTTGGTGCTGCCGTCGGACTGCTGGACCCGGTAGCCGTTCGCCATGGCGTCCACCGCGGCCAGCAGATCCGGGTCGATCACCCAGCTGACGTCGAGGTCCCGGCCCAGGTCCATCATCTGCGCCAGACGGCCGCCGGGGGCGATCTCCTTGGCCAGTTCGTCGTCCTGGAAGACGGGGGTCTGACGTGCTCCGGCGCCCGTACGGGCCGTCATGTGGACGGACGAGATCAGCGGCCACATGACCGTCGTCCGGCTCTTGGTGTCGGCCTCGGACGACTGCCAGGGCAGGAAGGTCCGCTCGATGCCGAGCATCTGGTCCCAGGGTTGCGCCGAGGTCTTGCCGGAGAGGGAGACGCCGAACGAGTAGACGCCGTCCTTGCCCAGATTCAGCTCGTCCGCCGGGACGGAGATGCTGAAGTGCTCGGCGACGCCCGGGACCAGCTTGCTGAACTTCTCCGTGTACTTCTCCCCGAGCTCCTCGCCGGTGCCGCCACGGAGATCGTCGGGGTGCTGGGCGATACCGTCGACCGCGGAGCGGGTGTTCAGCAGGGGGCCCACCCGCAGCCCGACGTGGGCCCCGGTGACGGTCTGCCTGCCGTTGTTGATCACCGTGCCGGACACGGTCAGGGTGTCGTCCTCGGTGGGCGCGCTGGGCGTCAGTGAGTCCAACGCCACGGACACCGAGTCCGCCGGCGCCGCCTGGGCGGGCTCGGTCGCGGTCAGCTGGAGCAGCCCGGCCAGCAGCGGTGCGCCCGCCAGCAGCGCTCCGGCGCGCCGCAGTCGGCGGCGGGCAGGAGAGGCACTGGGCCCCTGGATTTCAGCCGCGTCGGCCACGCGCTAGCCCGTCCCTCGTCGTCGTCATCAGTGGTCGTCGGAATGTGCGTCCCCGCATGGTAACGATGACCGCGGAGGCTGAGTGCCACGGACCGTTCTCCAAGATCGCCCCGGAGCGGCCGCCTGTCCTCTATATCCATTAAGGAGCGGAGAGCCGGTGTCCGCCCCTAGGGGAGCCCTTGTGGGGGTATGGCAGGGAGTCCCGGCGCCGGTCAAACGGGTGCGGTCCCGGGCGGCCGGGCCACGTACCCTCTTCTGTTGTGCCGAACCCCAACGATGACAATCCCGCTGCCCTCAGCCAGGTGCAGCAGCGCGCGGTGAGCGAGCTGCTGCGGGTGGCCCCCGTGGCCGACGACCTCGCCCGCCGTTTCCAGGAGGCCGGGTTCTCGCTCGCCCTGGTCGGCGGCTCGGTCCGTGACGCGCTGCTGGGCCGGCTCGGGAACGACCTGGACTTCACGACCGACGCGCGCCCCGAGGACGTGCTGCGGATCGTCCGGCCCTGGGCGGACGCCGTCTGGGAGGTAGGGATCGCCTTCGGCACGGTGGGCGCCCAGAAGGACGGCTACCAGATCGAGGTCACCACCTACCGCTCCGAGGCGTACGACCGCACCTCCCGCAAGCCCGAGGTGTCGTACGGCGACTCCATCGAGGAGGACCTGGTCCGGCGTGACTTCACGGTCAACGCGATGGCCGTGGCCCTGCCGGAGAAGGAGTTCATCGACCCGCACGGCGGTCTGGAGGACCTCGCGGCCTGGGTGCTGCGCACGCCCGGCACGCCGGAGGAGTCGTTCTCCGACGACCCGCTGCGGATGATGCGGGCCGCCCGGTTCGCCGCCCAGCTCGACTTCGAGGTGGACCCGGCAGTCGTCACCGCGATGACGGAGATGTCCGCGCGGATCGAGATCGTGTCGGCCGAGCGGGTCCGGGACGAGCTGAACAAGCTGCTCCTCTCCGCGCACCCCCGCAAGGGCCTCACCCTGCTGGTCGACACCGGGCTCGCCGCTCATGTGCTGCCCGAGCTGCCGGCGCTCCAGCTGGAGCGTGACGAGCACCACCGCCACAAGGACGTCTACGACCACTCCCTTATCGTCCTGGAGCAGGCGATCGACCTGGAGGAGAACGGCCCGGACCTCATCCTCCGGCTCGCCGCGCTGCTGCATGACATCGGCAAGCCCCGGACACGGCGCTTCGAGCAGGACGGCCGGGTCTCCTTCCACCACCACGAGGTGGTCGGCGCGAAGATGACCAAGAAGCGCATGACGGCGCTGAAGTACTCCAACGACCTGGTGAAGGACGTCTCCCGCCTGGTCGAGCTGCACCTGCGCTTCCACGGCTACGGCACCGGCGAGTGGACGGACTCCGCGGTCCGGCGCTACGTCCGCGACGCCGGCCCGCTGCTGGACCGGCTGCACAAGCTGACCCGCTCCGACTGCACCACCCGGAACAAGCGCAAGGCGGCCACGCTGTCCCGCGCCTATGACGGGCTGGAGGCGCGCATTGCCGAGTTGCAGGAGAAGGAGGAGCTGGACTCCATCCGCCCCGACCTCGACGGCAACGAGATCATGACGATCCTCGGCGTCGGACCGGGTCCGGTCATCGGCCAGGCGTACCAGCACATGCTGGAGCTGCGCCTGGAGAACGGCCCGATGGAGCACGACGCGGCGATCGCGGCCCTCAAGGAGTGGTGGGCGCAGCAGAGCTGAACGCTTTCGGAGCGTGTTTCACGTGAAACATGACTCAGCGGAGGGGCGGTGTTTCACGTGAAACACCGCCCCTCTCGCTGTTCCGGCGCCCTTCGAAGCGGGCCATGGCCACGGCGACGGCGGCATAGAGCAGCGCCACGAGGATCACCAGCAAGGCCGAGCGGCCGTCCGGCGGCAGCATCAGGGCGGCCACCCCGGCGGCGCCGACGAAGGCGACATTGAAGAGGACGTCGTAGACGGAGAAGACGCGGCCCCGGAAGCGGTCCTCGACCGAAGCCTGGACGATCGTGTCCGTGGCGATCTTGGCGCCCTGGGTGACCAGCCCCAGCAGGAAGGCCGCGATCAGCAGCGGCACCGTGGCGAACGAAAGCCCCAGCGCCGGTACCAGCAGGGCGGCCGCGCCCGCGCAGACCGCGATCCACCGCCCGGCCCCCAGCCGCCCCGCGCTCCAGGGCGTCACCACGGCGGCCGCGAAGAACCCGGCGCCGGACACCCCCAGCACCAGCCCCAGCAGACGGAGCCCCTCCTCGGGGGTGCTGGAGAGGCCGTAGCGGCACAACATGAGCAGCAGGACCAGCAGCGCGCCGTAGCAGAAGCGCATGCAGGTCATCGCAGTGAGCGCCCAGACGGCCTCCCTGCGCCGGGGCTCGCCCAGGTACCGGACGGCCGCCAGGAGGCCGCGTGCCGTGTCGGCGAGGACGCCGCCCAGCCGGGGCAGCACCGGTGGCCGGTCGGGGCCGAGCAGGGAGGGGGCCATGGCCAGGGCGGTCAGGCCCGCGCAGAGATACAGCAGGGCGCCGAGCAGCACCACGGCCGCGTCCGAGTCCGCCGCGACGAACCGTACGCCGAAGGCCAGGGCGGCACCGAGGGTCGCGGCCAGCGTTCCGGCGGTCGGGCAGAGGGAGTTGGCCAGCACCAGGCGCTCGGTGCCGACCACGCGGGGAAGCGCGGCGGACAGGCCCGCCAGGACGAACCGGTTGACGGCCGTGACGCACAGCGCGGAGGCGTAGAACAGCCAGTCCGGCGCGTGCGCGGCCATCAGCACGGCGGTGACGGCCGCCAGCAGGGCGCGCAGCACATTCCCGTGGACGAAGACCTGACGCCGGCGCCAGCGGTCCAGCAGCACCCCCGCGAACGGGCCGACCAGCGAGTAGGGCAGCAGCAGGACCGCCATCGCGGAGGCGATCGCCTGCGCCGAGGTCTGCTTCTCGGGGGAGAAGACGACGTACGAGGCGAGGGCGATCTGATAGACGCCGTCCGAACCCTGCGAGAGCAGGCGGACGTACAGCAGGCGCCGGAAGTCCCGCTCGCGCAGCAGCAGGCGCAGATCACGGACGACGGGCATGGGCACAGCCTCACACATGCGGAGGGTCCCCGGGGTCTGCCGACCCCGGGGACCCTCACAGCCCTGGCAGGAGCGTTCTCGTGCGAGCCCTGCTTAGCGCTCGACGTCGCCGCGGATGAACTTCTCGACGTTCTCGCGGGCCTCGTCGTCGAAGTACTGGACCGGCGGGGACTTCATGAAGTACGAGGACGCGGACAGGATCGGGCCGCCGACACCGCGGTCCTTGGCGATCTTCGCGGCACGCAGGGCGTCGATGATGACACCGGCGGAGTTCGGGGAGTCCCAGACCTCCAGCTTGTACTCGAGGTTCAGCGGGACGTCGCCGAACGCACGGCCCTCCAGGCGGACGTAGGCCCACTTGCGGTCGTCCAGCCAGGCCACGTAGTCGGACGGGCCGATGTGGACGTTCTTCTCGCCGAGGTCCCGGTCGGGGATCTGGGAGGTGACGGCCTGCGTCTTGGAGATCTTCTTGGACTCCAGGCGCTCGCGCTCGAGCATGTTCTTGAAGTCCATGTTGCCGCCGACGTTGAGCTGCATCGTGCGGTCCAGGATCACACCGCGGTCCTCGAACAGCTTCGCCATGACGCGGTGCGTGATGGTGGCGCCCACCTGGGACTTGATGTCGTCACCGACGATCGGCACACCGGCCTCGGTGAACTTGTCCGCCCACTCCTTGGTGCCGGCGATGAAGACCGGGAGGGCGTTGACGAACGCGACCTTGGCGTCGATGGCGCACTGGGCGTAGTACTTCGCCGCGTCCTCGGAGCCCACGGGGAGGTAGCAGACCAGGACGTCGACCTGCTTGTCCTTCAGGATCTGGACGATGTCGACCGGCTCGGCGTCCGACTCCTCGATGGTCTCGCGGTAGTACTTACCGAGACCGTCCAGGGTGTGACCGCGCTGCACGGTGACCCCGCTGGAGGGCACGTCGCAGATCTTGATGGTGTTGTTCTCGGAGGCGCCGATGGCGTCCGCGAGGTCGAGGCCGACCTTCTTGGCGTCCACGTCGAAGGCGGCGACGAACTCGATGTCCCGCACGTGGTAGTCACCGAACTGCACGTGCATCAGGCCGGGTACCTTGGCCGACGCGTCGGCGTCCTTGTAGTACTCGACTCCCTGCACCAGCGACGCGGCGCAGTTGCCGACACCGACGATGGCTACGCGAACCGAACCCATTCCGGTTGCTCCCTGTGTGTACGAGTGAGGCCCTGACGGGCCGTCACGTGGCGGTGTCGCCGGGCGTATCCGTCCCCGGAAGATCCCTGGGACGGGGCAGGCCGCCCGTCGATCCAGATGTGGTGTCCTGCTGAGCGGACCCGCCGGACTCGGGACTCTTCCGGTCCCGTCCGGCCCGCTCACTCTCGATCAGCTCGTTCAGCCAGCGCACTTCGCGCTCCACGGACTCCATTCCGTGGCGCTGGAGTTCGAGCGTGTAGTCGTCGAGGCGCTCCCGGGTGCGTGCCAGGGAGGCGCGCATCTTCTCCAGGCGCTCCTCCAGCCGGCTGCGCCGGCCCTCCAGCACACGCATGCGCACATCGCGCGAGGTCTGCCCGAAGAAGGCGAACCGGGCGGCGAAGTGCTCGTCCTCGTATGCGTCGGGGCCGGTCTGCGACAGGAGTTCCTCGAAGTGCTCCTTACCTTCGGCCGTCAACCGGTAGACGATCTTGGCGCGGCGTCCGGTGAGAGGGGCGGCCAGAGCGTCTTCATGGGTGTTCCCCGGTTCCTCGATCAACCAGCCATTGGTGACCAGCGTCTTGAGGCAGGGGTAGAGCGTCCCGTAGCTGAATGCCCGGAACACACCCAGAGACGTGTTGAGTCGCTTGCGCAGCTCATAGCCGTGCATCGGCGACTCGCGCAGCAGCCCGAGCACGGCGAACTCAAGGATGCCGGAACGACGGCTCATGATCGCCTCCTCTCGGCACCCGCGCTTTTATCTCGCTCTGATGTATCGACTCGATACATCACGACGATAGAACGCCCCCCGGCGTGCGACAAGAGGGTCGACGGTGAACGGGGTCACATCACCGATTCGTACGAGGCAAGTTGCCTGTTTTGGGGTGAACTTCGGGGCTCGGAGGGTTTTGGCGGTGCGTAGTCTGTGCGGCATGCACAACACCGGGAACCAAGGGGCGCTTGGGGAGCGTCGTGATCCTCGGTGCAGTACGGGTGAATGCAGCAACGACCGCATCCGTACTTCGGGGGGACCGGAAACCAGCCGCTGTTTCCAGGCGCGCACGGATGCGCCTGCCCGAGGAGTAATCGTTCGATGAGCGAGCACCGTCGCAAACCGCCGCAGCCGCAGGGAGGCGGACGGGCGGCCCGACGTGGCCAGCCCGGCCCGTCCTCCGGCCGTCCCGCGGCACCGCGAGGCGCCAACGGGGCCTCCGACCACTCCTATGGGTCTCCATCCCAGGGACCGGACACCTATGGCTCTGGGGGTGATGGGCGTGAGTACGGCAGCCGTGCCGAGGCGCGCCGGGCCGCCCAGAGAGGCGGCGGCCGCCGCCGGGGCGCGGACAACGCTCCCTCGGGCCGCGGCCGGGGCCATGACCAAGGACCATCCGGCAAGCCCCGGTTCATCGACTACCCCCGCGTGGGCAAGTACGGCTGGCGCCGCTGGGTGCCCTCGTGGCGCCTGGTCACGGGCCTGGGTATCGGGTTCGTGGGCAGCCTGGTCGTCATGGCCGGCGTGGGCTACGCGCTGGTCAGCATCCCGAACGAGAACGCTGCGGCCGAGTCGCAGAACAACGTCTACTACTGGGGCGACGGCACCCAGATGGTGGCCACGGGCACCGGTGTGAACCGGCAGAACCTCACGATCGACAAGATCCCCAAGGCCATGCAGTTCGCGGTGATCTCCGCCGAGAACAAGAGCTTCTACCAGGACTCCGGCGTGGACCCCATGGGTATCGCGCGGGCCCTGGCCAACATGGCGCGCGGCGGACAGACGCAGGGCGGCTCCACGATCACCCAGCAGTTCGTCAAGAACACGTACCTCAGCCAGGACCAGACGCTCACCCGTAAGTTCACGGAGATGTTCATCTCCCTGAAGGTGGGCACGAAGCTCGACAAGAACGAAATCATGCGGGGTTACCTGAACACCTCGTACTACGGGCGTGGTGCCTACGGCATCCAGGCAGCCGCGCAGACGTACTACGGCAAGGACGCCGAGGACCTCACGCCCAGCCAGTGTGCCGTTCTGGCGGCCCTGCTGAAGGGTCCGACGTACTACGACCCGGCGGGCAACGCGGATCTCGACAAGACTGCTACCGAGGAAGCCAACCGGGCCCGCTCCGAAGGTCGCTGGCGCTGGATCCTCGGTGAGATGCACAAGGACAAGCACCTCACCGACGCCGACTACCAGAAGGCGGTCAGCAAGTACCCCAATCCGCAGGGCCGCAAGGCGACCAGGGGTATGAACGGCCAGGTCAGCTACATGGTCGACACGGCGAAGAAGTACGTGATCAACCACTCCAACATCACGGAAGCGCAGTTCGACAAGGGCGGCTACCAGATCTACACGACCTTCCAGAAGGCCAAGGTCGATGCCCTGACCGCGGCCGTGAAGAAGATCCAGAAGTCGCGGCTCAACCCCGAGACCAAGGAGAAGGACAAGTACGTCCAGTTCGGCGCGGCCTCGGTGGTGCCCAACGACGGTGCGATCGTCGCCCTCTACGGCGGTGACGGCTACGAGAACGGCCACTTCACCAACAACGCCGACACCTCCGGCGTCCCGGTGGGTTCGACCTGGAAGCCTTATGTGCTGGCCGCGGCCATGCAGGACGGCACGTACAACTCCAACGGCGAGGGCATCTCCCCGCTGAGCAAGTACAACGGCAACGACCATCTCAAGGTCCGCCGGCCCGACGGCTCGTACTACCTCAACAAGGACAACTCGTTCTTCTTCCAGGCGAACGAGAGCAACCATCCCTGGGGCTACATCACCCTGCGCAAGGCGATGGAGCAGTCGATCAACACGCCGTTCGTGCAGCTCGGTGTCGATGTCGGCATGTCGAAGGTCCGGGACATGGCCCGCTCGACCGGCATCCTGGAGGGCAGCATGGCCAAGGACCTGAACCCGTCCTTCGCCATCGGTACCTCCACCCCCAGCGCGATCCGCATGGCGGACTCGTATGCGACGTTCGCCGCGTCCGGCAAGCAGGCGGACCCCTACTCGGTCACCATGGTCAAGAAGGACGGCCAGGAGATGGCGGGGTTCACCAAGCCGAAGTCCAAGCAGGTGATGGATTCCAGCATCGCCAACAACGTCACTGATGTCCTGCAGAACGTGATCCAGAACGGCACGGGCCAGAACGCCAAGGCTCTGGGCCGCACGGCGGCCGGCAAGACCGGTACCACGGACGAGAACAAGTCGGCCTGGTTCGTCGGCTACACCCAGCAGCTCTCCACCTCGGTGGCGATGTTCCGTGAGAACCCCAAGGACCACCGTCTGCTGTCGATGAACGGCACGGCGGGCACGGACTCCATCCACGGTGGTGACATCCCGACCTCGGTCTGGACCGAGTACATGCTGGCCGCGCTGAAGGGCAAGAACGACCCCGGCTTCCCGGACGCGATCAAGATCGGCAAGATCCACAACGAGGTGGGCGCTCCCACGCCGACCCCGAAGCCGAGCATCACGCCCAGCCAGACGCCGACCGAGTCGACGAGCCCGTCGCCGACCGAGTCCACGACGTCGCCCTCGCCCACCGAGAGCGAGACCTGCCGGTTCTTCTGCAACAACAACGGCGGCACCGGACCCGGTGGAGCCGACGGCGGAGCGAGTTCCTCGCCGACCGACTCGACCTCACCCGGAAATGGTGACGTCCAGGGCAATGGCAACGCGGGAGCCAACGGGAACAACGGAGGAGGCTTGTTCGGAGGCCAGGCAGGCCAATAGCGCCGCCTGCCCGATTGGCGGTCTTTTCGGCCGGCACGGGTGTTTCACGTGAAACGAGGGCCGTCGCACCGACCAGGTGCGGCGGCCCTCGGTGTTTTCCCGAGCGAGTACGGCAGGATGTGCCCCATGCCCAGTGCAGAGACGACGCCCGCGCGCGTGCGTAAACCGGAGACGGTACGACCGACGCGGGAGGACGAGATCGCCGCGGCCGGCAGCGAGCTGATCGGCGGCCCCCTCGGGCGACGCGCCCTGACCGGGACGTCCTGGTGGACGCCGGTCCGGGTCGTCGTGTTCGTGGCGATCGGCATGTTCGCCCTCGGCCTCGTCCAGAAGGCGCCCTGCTACGACGGCGCCTGGTTCTTCGGGGCCAGCTCGCAGTACACGCACGCGTGCTACTCGGACATCCCCCACCTCTATCAGGGGCGGGGCTTCGCCGACGGGCTCGTGCCGTACTTCGACAAGCTGCCCGGCGACATGGACTACCTCGAGTACCCGGTGTTGACCGGCGTGTTCATGGAGGTGGCCTCCTGGCTCACACCGGGCAGCGGCGGCATCCAGCACCAGGAGCAGTGGTACTGGTTCGTCAACGCCGGGATGCTGATGGTCTGCGCGGCCGTCATCGCCGTCTGCGTCAGCCGGACCCACCGCCGCCGCCCCTGGGACGGCCTGCTGCTCGCGCTGGCGCCGGCCTTCGCGCTGACCGCCACCATCAACTGGGACCTCCTGGCGGTGGCCCTGACGGCCGCCGCGATGCTGATGTGGTCCCGTGGCCGGGCCGTCGCCTTCGGCGTGCTCCTGGGCCTCGCCACGGCCGCCAAGCTCTATCCCCTGGTCCTGCTCGGCCCGCTGCTGGTGCTGTGCTGGCGGGCGGGCAAATGGCGGGAGTTCTTCCAGGCGGTCGGCGGCGCGGCGGGTGCCTGGCTCGTGGTGAACGTGCCGGTGATGCTGTTCGCCTTCGAGGGCTGGTCGAAGTTCTACACGTTCAGCCATGACCGGGGCATCGACTTCGGCTCGTTCTGGCTGATCTGGTCCCAGAACTCCAGCAACCCGCCGAGCATCGACTTCGTGAACACCACCGCCAGCGCCCTGGTGGTGCTGTCGTTCCTCGGCATCGCGGCGCTGACGTTCACCGCCCCGCGTCGGCCGCGCTTCGCCCAGCTGGCCTTCCTGATGGTGGCGGCGTTCATCCTCACCAACAAGGTCTACTCCCCTCAGTACGTCCTGTGGCTGGTGCCGCTGGCGGTGCTCGCCCGGCCCAAGTGGCGGGACTTCCTGATCTGGCAGGCGTGCGAGGTGGCGTACTTCCTCGGCATCTGGTTCTACCTCGCGTACACGACCAGCGGAGACGCTCACAAGGGCCTGCCCACCGAGGGCTACCACTGGGCGATCGCCCTGCACCTGCTCGGCACCCTGTACCTGTGCGCCGTCGTCGTGCGCGACATCCTGCGGCCGGAGCGGGACGTGGTGCGCCGGGCCGGGGACGACGATCCCTCAGGGGGCGTACTGGACGGCGCGGCCGACCACTTCGTCCTGAGCGGACTGCGGCACCCGGAGCAGGAGGCGCCCGAGGAGCCGTCCCGGACGGACTGGGGCGGCCCGGAACCCCTGCCCCACGAGGGTCGTTCGCTCTGAGCGAACAAGCCGGAGGGCATGAGAAAGGCCGTGCACGAGAACCCGTGCACGGCCTTTCCCTTCGTTCCAGTGCGCTCCGGTGGTCCTAGCGGTCCACGATCCGGTCGAACGTCGTGGTGGTGTGCCGCAGATGGGCCACCAGCTCGTCGCCGACCTTCGGCTCGGGAGCGTCGGAGGGGACGAACAGGATCGACACCTGCATGTGCGGCGGCTCGGCGAACCAGCGCTGCTTGCCGCCCCAGACGAACGGCGCGAGGTTCCGGTTCACCGTGGCGAGGCCGGCCCGTGCCACGCCCTTGGCGCGCGGCATGACGCCGTGCAGGGCCTTCGGGGCCTCCAGGCCCACCCCGTGCGACGTTCCGCCCGCCACGACCACCAGGAAGCCGTCCGAGGCCGCCTTCTGCTGCCGGTAGCCGAAGCGGTCGCCCTTGGTCACCTTCGTGACGTCCAGGACGGCTCCGCGGTACTCGGTGGCGTCGTGGTCGCCCAGCCACAGCCGGGTGCCGATCCGGGCGCGGAAACGGGTCTGCGGGAACTGCTGCTGGAGCCGGATCAGTTCATCGGCCTTGAGGTGGCTGACGAACATCGTGTGCAGCGGCAGCCTGGCCGCGCGCAGCCGGTCCATCCACCCGATGACCTCCTCGACGGCGTCCGAGCCGTCGGTGCGGTCCAGCGGCAGGTGGATGGCGAAGCCCTCCAGGCGGACGTTCTCTATGGCCTGGTGCAGCTGCGGCAGGTCCTGCTCGCTGATGCCGTGCCGCTTCATCGAGGACATCACCTCGATGACGACACGGGCACCCACCAGCCCGTACACGCCGTCGACCGACGACACCGAGCGGACCACCCGGTCCGGCAGCGGCACCGGTTCCTCGCCGCGTCGGTACGGCGTCAGCACGAGCAGGTCGCCGCTGAACCAGTCCTTGATGCGCGCGGCCTCGTAGGTGGTGCCGACGGCCAGCATGTCGGAGCCCAGCCGGGTGGCCTCCTCCGCGAGCCGTTCGTGACCGAAGCCGTAGCCGTTGCCCTTGCAGACCGGGACGAGTCCCGGGAACTGCTCCTGCACGTGCTTGTGGTGCGCACGCCAGCGCGCGGTGTCGACGTAGAGCGTGAGCGCCATGGCCGGACCCGGAACCTTTCTCGTGGCTGCGGTGGATGCAGAGGGACGTCCCCGAGGGGGTGGACGGGGACGCGTGACGGTGAAGTCTTGTGAAGGCTATGGAACCAGAAGCCGGGACGGACGGCCGCCCGCGGCTCAGCGCCGCGACATGTAGATGTCGAGCGCCTTGTGCAGCAGCTTGTTCAGCGGGAAGTCCCACTCGCCGAGGTACTCGGCCGCCTGGCCGCCGGTGCCGACCTTGAACTGGATCAGGCCGAACAGGTGGTCCGTCTCGTCCAGCGAGTCGGAGATGCCGCGCAGGTCGTAGACCGTGCCGCCGAGCGCGTAGGCGTCGCGCAGCATCCGCCACTGCATGGCGTTGGACGGGCGTACCTCGCGGCCGATGTTGTCGGAGGCGCCGTAGGAGTACCAGACGTGGCCGCCGACGATCAGCATGGTGGCCGCCGACAGGTTCACGCCGTTGTGGCGGGCGAAGTACAGCCGCATGCGGTTGGGGTCCTCGGTGTTGAGGGCCGTCCACATGCGCTGGAAGTACGACAGGGGGCGCGGGCGGAAGTGGTCGCGGACCGCGGTGATCTCGTAGAGCCGCTGCCACTCCTCCAGGTCCTGGTAACCGCCCTGGACGACCTCGACGCCGGCCTTCTCGGCCTTCTTGATGTTGCGCCGCCAGAGCTGGTTGAACTGCTTGTGCACCTCTTCCAGCGAGCGGTTGGCCAGCGGGACCTGGAAGACGTAGCGCGGCTGGACGTCGCCGAAGCCGGCGCCGCCGTCCTCGCCCTGCTGCCAGCCCATGCGGCGCAGCTTGTCGGCCACTTCGAAGGCGCGCGGCTCGATGAAGTCGGCCTCCATGTCGCGCAGCCGCTTCACGTCCGGGCTCTGGATGCCCTTCTTGATGGTCTCCGCGTTCCAGCGGCGGATGATCACCGGCGGGCCCATCTTGACCGAGAACGCGCCCTGCTGCTTGAGGTGGGCCAGCATCGGCTGGAGCCAGTCCTCCAGGTTCGGGGAGAACCAGTTGATGACCGGACCCTCGGGGAGGTAGGCGAGGTAGCGCTTGATCTTGGGGAGCTGGCGGTAGAGGACCAGACCGGCGCCGACCATGTCACCGGTGCGCTCGTCGAACCAGCCGAGGCTCTCCGAACGCCACTCCGCCTTCACGTCGGCCCATGCGGGGACCTGCATGTGACTGGCCGACGGCAGGCTCTGGATGTATGCCAGATGCTGCTCGCGGCTGATGGTCCTCAGGGTCAGACTCATGTCGGGGCGCTCCTCGGGCTGGTGTGTCCCCATGGGATCAGGGGCTCCGGCTCTCGCGCCGAAGCCTACTGCGCCCTGCGAGCGCCCCGAATGGGGCGTGCGGCACCGGTGTTCCGGCCCGTCGGCGGACCGGAACGTTCCAGGTGCTCGTGCTGCCGTCGCGAACGGGCGGCCGGGTGGGGTCAGCCGCCGATGAGACCGCCGAACAGGCCGCCGTTGGCCATGCCGATGAGGAAGCCGACCCCGGAGGCACCGAGCCCGATGATCAGGCCGAAGCGCTCCCGGGTGGTGATCGAGATCCACTGCCCGTAGGCACCGGTGATCAGGCCGATCAGGCCGGCCCAGGAGGCCACCAGGTGGAGGCCGTCGATGAAGCAGGTGACGAAGGCCAGCAGACCCAGGACGAGCGTCACCACCGTCAGGGTGTCCTGGAGGGGATGGGGCTTGCCGTCACTGGCCAAGAGGGAGCCGGCGGTGGTCGGTCGCAATGCCTGGGTCATGAGGACCTCCTGCGGATCGCGGCGCACTGTAGCGCCCTACACACCCGATGTGTACAGATTGCGGGCTCCCCGGGCCGGATTTCAACCGGAAGCGGGTGGGCGGGTAGTCTGTAACGTCTGCACCGGTGTCTGCCCTGGCCCGTGGCGGCCCACTGTGGACGGTTCTCGCGGAACCTTCGATTGTCAGTGGCGGCCGATACCGTTGCGTACGCATCACGACCCTCCTGCCACGGAACGACCGTGGCCGCTGAGTCCAAAGGAGGTGGGTTCCACATGCGTCACTACGAGGTGATGGTCATCCTCGACCCCGATCTCGAGGAGCGTTCTGTCTCCCCGCTGATCGAGAACTTCCTCTCTGTCGTCCGCGATGGCGGCGGCAAGGTGGAAAAGGTCGACACCTGGGGCCGTCGTCGTCTCTCGTACGAGATCAAGAAGAAGCCTGAGGGCATCTACTCGGTCATCGACCTGCAGGCCGAGCCTGCGGTCGTCAAGGAGCTCGACCGCCAGATGAACCTGAACGAGTCGGTCCTCCGGACCAAGGTCCTCCGCCCCGAGATGCACTGAGCTTTTCCGCTCAGCTGATCTCGGGATTCGAGTAGCAGCAACCAAGCAGCCAGAGCAATCCCGCCGAGAGGTTCCCCATGGCAGGCGAGACCGTCATCACGGTCGTCGGCAATCTTGTCGACGACCCCGAGCTGCGCTTCACCCCTTCCGGTGCGGCGGTCGCAAAGTTCCGCGTCGCGTCCACTCCCCGCACCTTCGACCGGCAGACCAATGAGTGGAAGGACGGCGAGAGCCTGTTCCTGACCTGCTCGGTCTGGCGTCAAGCGGCGGAGAACGTCGCGGAGTCGCTCCAGCGAGGCATGCGCGTCATCGTGCAGGGCCGGCTGAAGCAGCGGTCGTACGAGGACCGCGAGGGTGTCAAGCGCACGGTCTACGAGCTGGACGTCGAGGAAGTCGGCCCCAGCCTGCGCAACGCGACGGCGAAGGTCACCAAGACCTCCGGCGGCGCCCGCGGCGGCCAGGGCGGTTACGGCGGCGGTGGCAACCAGGGCCAGGGTGGTGGCGGCTGGGGCGGTGGCTCCGGCGGCGGCAACCAGGGCGGTGCCCAGGCCGACGACCCGTGGGCTTCCGGCGCTCCCGCCGGTGGCAACCAGGGTGGCGGCGGCTGGGGCGGCGGTTCCGGCTCCGGCGGCAGCGGTGGCGGCTACTCGGACGAGCCCCCCTTCTAAGGGCTCGCATCCCACTTCTTGATCACACAGGAGAAACACCATGGCGAAGCCGCCTGTGCGCAAGCCTAAGAAGAAGGTCTGCGCTTTCTGCAAGGACAAGGTCACGTACGTGGACTACAAGGACACGAACATGCTGCGGAAGTTCATTTCCGACCGCGGCAAGATCCGTGCCCGCCGCGTGACCGGCAACTGCACGCAGCACCAGCGTGACGTCGCCACGGCCGTCAAGAACAGCCGTGAGATGGCGCTGCTGCCCTACACGTCCACCGCGCGCTAAGGAAGGGTGACCTACACATGAAGATCATCCTCACCCACGAGGTCTCCGGCCTCGGTGCCGCCGGCGAGGTCGTCGACGTCAAGGACGGGTACGCCCGCAACTACCTGATCCCGCGGAAGTTCGCTATCCGCTGGACCAAGGGTGGCGAGCAGGACGTGGCGCAGATCCGTCGCGCCCGCAAGATCCACGAGATCCAGACCATCGAGCAGGCCAACCAGATCAAGGGCCAGCTCGAGGGTGTCAAGGTCCGTCTGGCCGTCCGCTCCGGCGACGCCGGTCGTCTCTTCGGTTCCGTCACCCCGGCCGACATCGCTTCCGCGATCAAGGCTTCCGGTGGCCCCGAGGTCGACAAGCGCCGCATCGAGCTGACCGCTCCGATCAAGACCCTGGGCGCCTACGAGACGTCCGTGCGTCTGCACCCCGAGGTTGCCGCCAAGGTGACCCTCGAGGTCGTCGCGGCCTGATCGCCGTGACCGCTCGGCTCGTATGAGCTGGTGAGGGGCCGCATCCTTTCGAGGATGCGGCCCCTTTCTCATGCGCTCAGGGCCTGGCCGGCTCGTGGAGGCACCGGGCACCGGGCGCTGTGAACTGGGCACGTTTCACGTGAAACGGTCAGCGGGTCGCGCCCGTCACGATCCAGCGGCCGGAGCGGGCGCGCAGCCAGAGGGTCACCATCCGCACCGTCATCATCAGCGTCATGGCTGCCCAGATCGCGGTGAGACCGCCGCCCAGCGTCGGCACGAGCAGCGCGACCGGGGCGAACACCGCCAGGGTGACCACCATGGCCCAGGCCAGATAGGGGCCGTCACCGGCACCCATCAGCACGCCGTCCAGGACGAAGACGATGCCGCAGATGGGCTGGGAGAGGGCCACCACCAGCAGCGCCGGCAGTGCCACGTCCTTGACCCCGGCGTCACTGGTGAACAGCGGCAGGAAGAGCGGTCGCGCGGCCACCACCAGCAGACCGAGGACGACTCCGGTGGCGATGCCCCACTGCACCATGCGGCGGCAGGCCGCACGGGCGCCGGGTGCGTCGTCGGCGCCGAGATAGCGGCCGATGATCGCCTGTCCGGCGATGGCGATCGCGTCCAGGGCGAAGGCCAGCAGGCTCCACAGGGACAGCACGATCTGATGGGCGGCGATGTCCGCGTCCCCGAGCCGGGCCGCCATCGCGGTGGCGATCATGAGGATGGCCCGCAGGGACAGCGTGCGCACCAGCAGCGGCACGCCTGCCTGCGCCGAGGCGCGGATGCCGGCGAGGTCCGGCCGGAGAGAGGCCCCGTGGCGGCGCGCACCCCGGACGACCACCCAGAGATAGACCGCGGCCATCCCGCACTGCGCGATCACGGTGCCCCAGGCGGACCCGGCGATGCCGAGCCCGGCGCCGTAGACGAGTACCGCGTTCAGGGCGGCGTTGGCGATGAAGCCTCCGATCGCCACGTACAGCGGGGTCCGGGTGTTCTGGAGTCCCCGCAGCACGCCGGTGGCGGCCAGGACGGCCAGCATGGCCGGGATGCCGAGGGCGGAGATACGCAGATAGGTGGTGGCGTAGGGCGCGGCGGTGGCGGAGGCGCCGAAGAGGTCCACGATGCCGGGGGCGAGGGGGACGACGACGGCGATGACGGCGGCGCCGATGAGCAGGGCCAGCCAGATGCCGTCCATGCCCTGACGGATCGCGGCCCGCAGGTCACCCGCGCCGACCCGGCGGGCGACGGCCGCCGTGGTGGCGTAGGCGAGGAAGACGAAGATGCTCACCGCGGTGGTGAGGAGGGCGGAGGCCACGCCGAGGCCGGCGAGCTGCGCGGTGCCGAGATGGCCGACGATCGCGCTGTCGGCCATGACGAAGAGGGGCTCGGCGACCAGTGCGCCGAAGGCCGGAACGGCGAGCGCCACGATCTCCCGGTCGTGACGCCGCCGGGTGGCCTTGGGGATCGCGGGAGCCTGTGTCATGCGCATCAATCTAATCGTCCACAGGTAAGAGATACAACTGCCTTCTGACCCTTACTTTCGTTTCCGGGGCGCAAGGTTTCGTGCGGCGTTCGAGCTGATCTTGGTCCGACTGGGAAAGTTTTTCTTCTGCACAGCCGGTGTGTGACAAAGATGCAGGTCAGTGCCGTCCTGTCGGGAAGGGCGAGGTCTTGTTCACAGGGCTGTCCACCGGGTCGTGCACAGGTTTCGGGGAGTTCTCCACAGCATATGGACCGTCGTCCACATGGCCTGTGGATAACCAGATTGGCTGACGGTGCCGGGGGGCCTACCGTGGTCCGGCGCCCGCTCCCTCTCCCGGCCGTGGAAACGTCACATATCCGACGCGCCGGAAGCGGAGTTGGGCCTCTTATTTTGTCAGTGCCGTGCCGTAGAACAGAGGGCATGGCGAGGTCCGCTCCGGCGGACGGGAGGAGGTGGCTCGGTGAGCATTTCCGAGCCCTTGGACGATCCGTGGGCCGACAGCGGTCCCAGCGATCGTCTCCCCGCCTCCCGGCGCCGCGGTGACTCCGGCCGCGGCGGCCGTGACGACCAGCACGAGCGCGGCCAGGAGAACGGCGGCTGGGAAGGCGGGTCCGCCTTCGAACGGGTGCCGCCGCAGGACCTGGACGCCGAGCAGTCCGTGCTGGGCGGCATGCTGCTGTCCAAGGACGCCATCGCCGACGTGGTCGAGATCCTCAAGGGCCACGACTTCTACAAGCCGGCGCACGAGACGATCTACACGGCGATCCTCGACATCTACGCCAAGGGCGAGCCGGCCGACCCCATCACCATCGCGGCCGAACTCACCAAACGCGGCGAGATCAACAAGGTGGGCGGCGCCGCCTATCTGCACACCCTCGTCCAGACGGTGCCGACCGCGGCCAACGCCGAGTACTACGCGGAGATCGTCCACGAGCGTGCCGTCCTGCGCCGCCTGGTGGAGGCCGGCACCCGCATCACGCAGATGGGATACGCGGCCGACGGCGACGTCGACGAGATCGTCAACAGCGCCCAGGCCGAGATCTACGCGGTCACCGAGCAGCGCACCAGCGAGGACTACCTGCCGCTCGGCGACATCATGGAGGGCGCCCTCGACGAGATCGAGGCGATCGGCTCGCGCAGCGGCGAGATGACCGGTGTGCCCACCGGGTTCACCGACTTCGATTCGCTGACCAACGGCCTGCACCCCGGCCAGATGATCGTCATCGCGGCGCGCCCCGCCATGGGTAAGTCGACGCTCGCACTGGACTTCGCGCGGGCCGCGTCGATCAAGCACAACCTGCCCAGCGTGGTCTTCTCGCTCGAAATGGGCCGCAACGAGATCGCCATGCGTCTGCTGTCCGCCGAGGCCCGGGTCGCCCTGCACCACATGCGCTCCGGCACGATGACCGACGAGGACTGGACGCGCCTGGCCCGCCGGATGCCGGACGTGTCGGCCGCGCCGCTCTACATCGACGACTCCCCGAACCTGTCGATGATGGAGATCCGCGCGAAGTGCCGCCGCCTCAAGCAGCGCAACGACCTGAAGCTGGTCGTCATCGACTACCTCCAGCTCATGCAGTCCGGTGGCTCCAAGCGGGCCGAGAGCCGGCAGCAGGAGGTCTCGGACATGTCCCGTAACCTCAAGCTGCTCGCCAAGGAGCTGGAGATCCCGGTCATCGCGCTCTCGCAGCTCAACCGTGGTCCCGAGCAGCGCACCGACAAGAAGCCCATGGTCTCCGACCTGCGTGAGTCGGGCTCCATCGAGCAGGACGCCGACATGGTCATCCTGCTGCACCGCGAGGACGCCTACGAGAAGGAGTCCCCCCGCGCGGGCGAGGCCGACCTGATCGTCGCCAAGCACCGAAACGGCCCAACAGCCACCATCACCGTCGCCTTCCAGGGCCACTACTCCCGCTTCGTGGACATGGCCCAGACCTGACCCGCGCGCTGGGCGGCCGAATGCATTCGACGTAACCCGGCTCAGCAGGTGGACTGGGCACATGACGACATGGGACGAAGAGCTGCTTCCGGTGACGCGCCGGGCGTTGACGCACCGGATCGCCGTCGCGCAGGCCGAGGGGCGGGCGCCGTCGCTCATGGCCGCGGTCGTGCGCGGGGGACGGGTGGTGTGGCACGGAGCGCGGACCTCGGTGGAGGGGCACGGGCCGGACGAGGACGTGCAGTACCGGATCGGCTCCATCACCAAGACCTTCACCGCCGTCCTGGTGCTACGGCTGCGGGACGAGGGCGTGCTCGACCTCGGTGACCCGCTGGAGAAGCACCTGCCGGGCACCGGCGCCGGAGAGGCGACCATCGCCGAACTGCTGGCGCACACCGCCGGGTTGACCGCCGAGTCGCCCGCGCCCTGGTGGGAACGGACCCCGGGCTCGACGCGCCCCGCACTGGGTGACGTACTCGGCGAGAAGCCCCTGCTGCACCCGGCCGGCCGGCGCCACCACTACTCCAACCCCGGCTACACCCTGCTCGGCGCCCTGGTGGCGGAACTGCGTGGCGCCCCCTGGGAGCAGGTGCTGCGGGACGAGGTGCTCCTGCCCCTCGGGCTCCGCCGCACCAGCGCCCAGCCCGAAGCGCCGCACGCGGGCGGCTGGGCGGTGCATCCCTGGGCCGACGCGCTGCTGCCCGAGCCGCTGGAGGACCTCGGCCTGATGGCCCCGGCCGGCCAGCTCTGGTCCACCACGGGCGACCTCGCCCGCTTCGCCGCCTTCCTGATGCAGGGGGACGACCGGGTACTGAGCGCCGAGTCGGTGCGGGAGATGCGCACGCCCGCCGCACCCGCCGAGCCCGCCGACGTGGTGGACGGCGCCACGTACGGTCTCGGGCTCCAGATCCAGCACCGGGACGGACGGCTGTTCGCCGGGCACTCCGGTTCGCTGCCGGGTTTCGTGGCCACCCTCACGTTCAGCGTGGCGGACGACGTGGCGGCGGTGGTGCTGGCCAACTGCACCAGCGGCCCCGCGGTCGGCGTGGTGGCCGCCGACCTCGTCCGCATCGTCGCCGAGGCCGAACCGCGCATTCCCGAACCGTGGCGCCCCCTGCCTGAAGTCGATTCCGCGGTGCTGGAGTTGGCCGGGCCCTGGTACTGGGGCACGCACCCCTACGTCCTGCGGGTCCTGGCCGAGGGCATCACGCTGGGCCCGCTGGCCGGCGGCGGCCGCCGCACCCGGTTCCGGGCGAACGGTGACGGCACCTGGACCGGGCTGGAGGGCTACTACGCCGGGGAGGTGCTGGAGGCCGTACGGCGGTCGGACGGAAGGGTGAGCCACCTGGACCTCGGCTCGTTCGTGTTCACGCGTCAGCCGTACGAGGAGGGGGCTCCCGTGCCCGGTGGAGTCGACGCGGAGGGCTGGCGGGGGATCGCCCAGGCCTAGCAGCCATGCACGAAGGGCCCTGTTTCACGTGAAACAGGGCCCTTCGTGCATCAACCGCGCAGTCAGAGGCTCAGCTTGAAGCCTTCGTGTGAGGCCGTGAAGCCCAGCCGCTCGTAGAAGCGGTGGGCGTCGGTGCGCTTCTTGTCCGAGGTGAGCTGCACCAGTTGGCAGCCGAGGCGGCGGGAGGTGTCGACGGCCCACTGGATCAGCTCGCCGCCCAGTCCGCTGCCGCGCTCGTCCGCGTGAATCCGTACGGCCTCGATGAGGGAGCGGGTCGCGCCCTGGCGGGAGAGCCCCGGGATGATCGTGAGCTGGAGCGTCCCGATCACCCGGCCGGCGCGGACCGCCACGACGAGGTGCTGGTTGGGGTCGGTGTCCAGTCGCTCGAACGCCGCCAGGTAGGGCGTCAGGTCGTCGGGGGACTCGCGCTGGGCGCCCAGGGGGTCGTCGGCGAGCAGGGCCACGATCGCCGGGATGTCGTCCGGGGTCGCGGGCCGTATGTCGAGGTCGGTCATGGCCCGCAGCCTATGCGGGGACGTGCAGCGACTCCACAGCCCTGACCAGCGGGGCGAGTTCGGGGTTCTGCGCCGCCGTGTCCAGCGCCTCGCGCAGCGCCGCGTCGTTGGTCGGACGCGCCTTCTCCAGCAGCTCGAGGCCGGCCTCGGTGACGTTGGTGTAGATGCCACGGCGGTCGGTGGGGCACAGGTAGCGCTCCAGCAGGCCACGGTCCTCCAGGCGGGTCACCAGCCGGGTGGTGGCGCTCTGGCTGAGGACGACGGCGTCGGCGACCTGCTTCATCTGGAGGTGGCCGCCGTCACCGTCGTGCTGCCTGCTGAGCACGTCGAGCAGGGAGTACTCGCGCACGCTCAGCTCGTGCTGCGTCTGGAGGGCGCGCTCGATGTGCGCCTCGATCCTTCCGTGCAGCAGAGACAGGGCGCACCAGCCCTGCGCGAGGGCGGTGAGCGCGGGGTCCGTCGCTGTCATTGGGTGTTCCTCCGTCCCGGAGCGGCCGGATTCCAGGGTAGAGCACGGCCGCAATATCCGGCGATTGCATTTAACCCGCGTCTGCAACTATTGTGGAAGCACGCAAAGCGCTCCTGCAATCGTTTGGGAAGGTCTACCCCCTCATGCCTCTCGCGCTTCTGGCCCTGGCGATCGGGGCCTTCGGAATCGGGACGACCGAGTTCGTGATCATGGGCCTGCTGCCCCAGGTCGCGGGTGACTTCGGGGTCTCCATCCCCACGGCGGGCCTGCTCGTCACCGGCTACGCCCTCGGCGTGGTGATCGGCGCCCCGCTGATGACCGTGCTCGGTACCAAGGTCCCGCGCAAGCGGATGCTGATGCTGCTGATGGGCCTGTTCATCGCCGGGAACCTGCTCTCCGCCGTCGCCCCCGTCTTCGCGGTCATGCTGATCGGCCGGGTGGTCGCGTCCCTCGCCCACGGCGCCTTCTTCGGCATCGGGTCGGTCGTCGCGGCCGAACTGGTGGCACCGCAGAAGAAGGCCGGCGCCATCGCCATGATGTTCACCGGGCTCACCGTCGCCAATGTGGTCGGCGTCCCGCTGGGCACGCTCATCGGGCAGCAGATCGGCTGGCGGGTGACCTTCGCCATCGTCGCCGTCCTGGGCGTCGTCGGCCTCGCGGGCATCGCGAAGCTCGTACCCGAGGTGCCGAGGCCCGAGGGCGTGCGTCTGCGGCATGAGCTGGCCGCCTTCAAGAACGCCCAGGTCCTGCTCGCCATGGCGATGACGGTGCTCGGCTTCGGCGGAGTCTTCGCCGCCATCACCTACATCGCGCCGATGATGACCCATGTCGCCGGTTTCGCCGACGGCTCCGTCACCTGGCTGCTGGTCCTGTTCGGCCTCGGCATGGTCGGCGGCAACCTGATCGGCGGCAAGTTCGCCGACCGCGCCCTGATGCCGATGCTCTACGTGTCACTCGGCGCCCTGGCCGTGGTGCTCGCGCTCTTCACGCTCACCGCGCACAACAAGATCGCGGCCGCCGTGACCATCGCGCTGATCGGCGCCCTCGGTTTCGCCACCGTCCCGCCGCTCCAGAAGCGGGTCCTGGACCAGGCGCACGGCGCTCCGACGCTCGCCTCGGCCGTGAACATCGGCGCCTTCAACCTGGGCAACGCCCTGTCCGCCTGGCTCGGCGGCATGGTCATCGCGGCCGGGTTCGGCTACACGGCCCCCAACTGGGTCGGAGCCGTCCTCGCCGCGGCAGCCCTGGTGCTGGCCGTCCTGTCGGCCGCCTTGGAGCGCCGCGGATCCCGGTCCGGCGCCGTGCTCGCCTCCGACACGCCCGCCATGCCGGAGCCCGCCCGCCGCTGAGGCCGGCAGTTCCCAGACCTCGTCCGGGCCGGTGAGGAACCCCGGCTCGGACGACCCCACCTCAGAAACTCCCAAGGAGACCCCGCCATGAGCACCACCACCTTCGCGCCGCTCACCATCGAGGACGCCGAACTGCTCATCGCCACCGCCCGGCGTGCGGCCGAAGACGCCGGTGTCACCGTCAGCGTCACCGTGCTGGACGCCGGTGGCCACCTGCTCGCCTTCCGCCGGGACGACCGGGCCGTGCTGATCTCCGGCGAGACCAGCACCCGCAAGGCGTACACCGCGCTCCAGCTCGACGCGCCGACCGCCGATCTGGTCGACGCCGTGCAGCCCGGCGGCCTCTTCCACACACTGCCGACCGCCCTGGACCGCCCGCTCCTGTTCATCGCCGGTGGCGTCCCCGTCCACCGCGACGGCCGGCTGATCGGCGCGATCGGCGTCGGCGGCGGTGCGCCCGAGCAGGACCACGGCTTCGCCACCGAGGCCTTGACCGCCCTGGTCTGAGCGAACCGCGCACACATGGCGAAGGCCCCCGCCGTATCGCGGGGGCCTTCGCCATGCCGGGATTCAGCCCGCGGCCACCGTCAGCGGTGCGAACCTCCGGGTCCAGTCCCCCGGCACACCGGGCGCGCCGAGCATCATGACGGCGTTCGACATCACCGGCGCCAGCCCCCGGGCCTTCGCCCAGACCAGCAACTCCTCATGGCGCGCGTCCACATCGGTACGGAGCGGGCGGTCGGTGCCGGCCGCGAGCGACTCGACGAGGGCCTTGGCCGTCTCCGTGTCGCGGGCGATCAGGGGGCCGATGACATGGGTCCGCATGCTGGGCCACGCGGCGGCGTACCCGATGATCCGGCCGTCCTCCTCCGCCACACGTACCTGATCGGCGAAGGCGGGCAGCCGGACCAGAACCGGGGTGCGGTCGACGCCGAAGACCTCGGCGTCGAGACGGAGGATCGAGGGAAGGTCCTCGGCGGTCGCGGCCCGCGTCGGCACGGACGGCTCCGATTCGTCCGGCCTGAAGCGCCCCATGAGCATCTCCGCTCGGCCCACGGTCTTGAAGCCGAGCTCCTCGTAGAGCGGACGGCCCAGCGGGGTGGCATGCAGGGTCAACGGCGTACCGTCCATGGCCGCCACGACGTGCCGCATCAGACGGCGTCCCACGCCCTGACGGGAATGGCGCTCGGCGACAAGGACCATGCCGATCGCACTCAGGTCCACCCGTTGCCCGGGGCCGTACTCCATGACGACGCACGCGGCGACCAGGCCACCTTCGGGGGCGTCGATGCCGTAGCCGTGGCCCGCGGTGAGCAGCAGCCCCCATTTGTGTTCCTCGCGGGGCCATCCCCGGTCCTGGGACAGATCGGCGCAGGCGGTGAGATCGCGCAGAGTCAGACGGCGGATGGGCAGCGCGGCGAGTGAAGAGATCGGCACGCCGGTCAGGTTGTCCGAACCGCACCCCTCGCGTCCACCGGATTCGGAGACCTCTTACCGCTTCCGGCCAGATTCTCCGCTTGGAGCAAACCACTGACGGCCGACGCTGTTTCACGTGAAACGTCGGCCTGTCGTGGCGGTCAACAGCGTAATCGGGCGAAGCCCGCCAAGAGCCGTCTTTCCGGGTAATGGGATGTGGCACCTTGCGGCGATGCCACGCTGCGGAACGAGTGCTGCGGTCCTCCGCCCCGGCGGGGATCACGCGCTTCCGAGGGGGAAAGCGCAGACCGCCGCAGGAGTGCGAGCGAGGGCACACATGGAAGCTCCGGCCACCCCATCGCGGGACGACGGCACGGCGAACGGCGTCGGCCGACGGCCACGGCACGCGGCCGGTCCACACCCGGCGCCACCCCGCCCGCAGACCTCCTGGGACGCGCTGCTCATCCGCCGCACGATGGCGGAGATCGCACCCCTGGCCGACAAGGTGACCTCGTACTTCTACGCCCTGCTCTTCGTCCGCCACCCGGAGCTGCGCCCCCTGTTCCCGCCCGCGATGGACACCCAGCGGGACCGGCTGCTGCGGGCCCTGCTCACCGCCGCTGAGCACATCGACAACACCCCGGTACTCCTCGACTATCTGCGCAACCTCGGCCGGGGCCACCGCAAGTACGGCACCCGGCCCGAGCACTACCCGGCCGTGGGCGCGTGTCTGATCGGCGCCCTGAGCACCTACGCCACCCACACCTGGAACCCGCAGGCGGAGGCGGCCTGGGGCCGCGTCTACGCGACCATCTCCCAGGTCATGACCGAGGCCGCCGAGGCCGACGGGCGGGACGCGCCGCCCTGGTGGCACGCCGAGGTCGTGACCCACGATCTGCGGACGCCCGACGTCGCCGTGATCACGCTGCGCCCCGACCAGCCGTACCCCTTCCTGGCCGGGCAGTACGCGAGCGTCGAGACGCCCTGGTGGCCGCGTGTCTGGCGGCACTACTCCTTCGCCTCGGCGCCCCGCGCCGACGGGCTGCTCACCTTCCATGTGCGGGCGGTCCCGGCCGGCTGGGTCTCCAACGCCCTGGTGCACCGCGCCTGCCCCGGTGACGTGGTGCGCCTCGGGCCGCCGGTCGGCTCGATGAACGTGGACCACGCCACCGACAGCGGCCTGCTCTGCCTGGGCGGCGGCACCGGGATAGCCCCGATCAAGGCCATGGTCGAGGAGGTCGCCGAACACGGCGCCCGCCGCCCGGTCGAGGTCTTCTACGGCGCCCGTCACGACCACGACCTGTACGACATCGACACCCTGCTCCGGCTGCGGCAGGCCCACTCCTGGATATCCGTCCGCTCGGTCATCGACCGGGAGGACCGCCACCTCCACGACGCGGTGCGGGCGAGCGGTCCCTGGCGGGACTACGACGCGTACCTCTCCGGCCCGCCCGGCATGATCCGTAGCGGTGTCTCCGCGTTGCAGGCACTCGGCGTTCCGGCACCCCGCATACGCCACGACCCCGTCGAGGATCTGGTGATCAGCGGCTCCTGAGCGAGCGCGTGACGATCAGCCCAGATCGGGGGCGTGCATGGCGCGGACACCTTCGATGTTGCCGTCCAGATAGTGCCGCAACGACAGCGGGACGAGGTGGACGGAGGCGATGCCGACCCGGGTGAACGGGATGCGGACGATGTCGTACTCCCCGGCCGGCTCCTCCACCTCGGGACCGTGGCGGAGCGCGGGGTCCATGGACTCCAGGCGGCAGACGAAGAAGTGCTGGACCTTCACCCCGGTCGCCCCGCCGTCCTCGCCGATGTGCTCCACGGTGTCCACGAAGCAGGGCACGACATCGGAGATCTTGGCGCCGAGTTCCTCGTACACCTCGCGGTGCAGGGCGTCGACGACGGTCGGGTCCTCGGGCTCGACGCCGCCACCGGGGGTGACCCAGTAGGGATCGACGCCGGGCTTGGTGCGCTTGATCAGGATCAGGTCGTCACCGTCCAGCAGAACGGCGCGGGCGGTGCGCTTGACCACGGGTCGGACGGTCATGGGAACAATGTGGCCCGACCGGTTCCACGTGAAACATCGCGGGCGGCCCCGGACTCACCGTGAGGAGACATTCGCGGAGGAATGCCCGGTCAGCACCACCGCGAGGCGGCCCGCTGGAGCCACTCGTGCGCCCGACCGACATGCGGCAGCGCCAGCGAGCCGGTGCGCACCACCAGGAAGTAGGTCCGCAGCGGCGGCACGGCCGGGTCGTGCAGCAGAACCACCTCGGCCCGGTCGAGCGCGGCCGTGCACAGGTACCGGGGCAGCACCGCGAGTCCCGCCCCCGAGGCCGCACAGGCCAATACCGCCCGCAGGTCCGGCACGATGACCGTCCCCGAGGCCCCTGGACGCGTGTCGAACACGGAGGCCCAGTAGCGCGAGACGAAGGGCAGCGACTCGTGGACTTCGATCACCGGCAAGTTCTTCAGCGCGGCCGCCCCCGTCCGCCGCAGCGCCTCCGGCCCGATCCGCTCGGCCCAGCGCGGCGCGGCGACCAGCACGTGCTCCTCGTCGCAGAGCGGGCTCGCGCTCAGCAGGGCCCCGCGCGGCCGGACCGTGCTGATGGCCAGCTCATGATGGCCCGCCGCCAGCCCTTCCAAGACCTCTTCCGCCGTGCCGAAGCAGGCGCGGAGGGCGAAGCCCTGGCCGTCGGCACCGGTCAGCTCCGTCAGGGCGGGCAGGGCGCGCTCGGTGGTGAACTCCGGAGGTCCGGCCAGATGCAGGGTGCGCAGCGAGGACTCGTCGTCCAGCCCGCTCTCGGCTATCTCCACCAGGGCGTCGAGATGGGGCGCGGCCTTGTGGGCGAGTTCGTCGCCGATGGTCGTGGGGGTCACCCCGCGCGCCTGCCGCAGGAAGAGGGGGCGGCCGAGCTGGCGTTCCAGGGTGCGGATCTGGGAGGTCACGGCGGGCTGGGAGAGGCCCAGCAGCGCGGCGGCGCGGGTGAAGGAGCCGGCCCGGTGCACGGTGACGAAGGTCCGCAGCAGGGCCAGGTCCATGGTGGGGTCCCCTTTCCCTGCCTCCTCGGGCAGGCCGGGCAGGCCCCAACTATAAATAAGTCGATAGGTCTCTGTCGTTACCGTGATTGGACACTGACGCAGAGTCAACTAGCCTTGTTGGCGCGGTTCTTCACGCACGGAACCGGGGGCGGTCCGAGCCACGAGGGGGGAGGCTCGGACCGCCCGCACCGCGCTCTCAGCCCACAGACTCGGCGGACTCGTTCAAGGCCCGCAGCACGTCCGCCACCAGGTCCTCGGCGTCCTCGGCCCCGACCGACATGCGGATGAACCCGTCCGGCACCGCGTCCCCGCCCCAGCGGCCGCGCCGCTCGGCGGTGGAGCGCACCCCGCCGAAGCTCGTCGCGTCCTCGACCAGCCGCAACGCCGCCAGGAACCGCTCGGCGTGCTCGCGGGTGGGCAGCGTGAAGGAGACCACGCAGCCGAAGCGGCGCATCTGCCGCGCGGCGACCTCGTGCGACGGGTCGTCGGGCAGCCCCGGATACCGCAGGCCGGAGACCTCGGGCCGGTCGCGCAGGGCCTCGGCCACCGCGAGCGCCGTGGCGTTCTGCCGGTCGACGCGGAGCGGCAGAGTGGCGATCGAGCGGTGCGCGAGCCACGCCTCCATCGGGCCGGGGATCGCCCCGACGATCTTCCGCCAGCGGCGCACGGCGTCCATCGGCTCGCCCGCGCGGCCAACGACGTACCCCAGAAGGACGTCGCCGTGCCCGCTGAGCTGCTTGGTGCCGCTGGCCACGGCGAAGTCGGCGCCCAGTTCCAGCGGACGCTGCCCGAGCGGCGTGGCGAGAGTGTTGTCCACGGCCACCAGCGCCCCGCGGGCGTGGGCCTCCTCCACCAGCCGCCGGATGTCGCACACGTCGAGCCCCGGGTTGGACGGCGACTCGATCCACAGCAGCTTCGCCCCGTCGAGCACGTCGAGCTGGGCGTCGCCGCCGGTGGGCGCGGTGCGCACCTCGATGCCGAACGCCTCCAGCTGGGCCCGCGCCAGGGGGAGCGCCTGGTAGCCGTCGGAGGGCAGCACGACGATGTCGCCGGTCTTGAGCTGGGAGAAGAGCACCGCGGAGATCGCCGCCATGCCGGAGGCGAACACCAGCGTCTCGGTGTCGCCTGCGCCGGGCGCCTCCAGCTCGCCGATGGCCCGCTCCAGCAGGGTCCAGGTGGGGTTGCCGTCACGGCCGTAGGAGTACGGGCCGCTCACCTCGCCGGGCAGGTGGAAGTGGGCGGCGAAGACCGGTCCCGGCAGGGTCGGCTCGTGCTTCACCGGCTCGGGAAGACCGGCGCGGACGGCGCGCGTGCCGTCGCCGGGGGAGTCCGGGTGCGCGGCGTTGTCGTTCATACGGGCCGTTCCTCCAGATGTTCGCGTACGGAGTCGAGCAGTCCGGCGCTCGCCGCCTCCACCATCTCAAGGCACTCCTCGAAGCCGTCGCGGCCCCCGTAGTACGGGTCCGGGACATCGAGGTCGGCGCCGGCCGCCGGGTCGTAGGAGCGCAGCAGGCGCACCTTGCGGGCGTCCTCCTCGGTGGGGGCGAGGCGGCGCAGGGCCGTCAGGTGGCCGGCGTCGAGGGCGATCACGAGGTCGAGCCGGCCGAACCAGGACGGCTGGAACTGCCGCGCGGTGTGCCCGGTGCCGTAGCCGTGCTCGTCCAGGACGGAGACGGTGCGCGGGTCGGCGTCGTCGCCCTCGTGCCAGCCGCCGGTGCCGGCGCTGTCGGCCTCGATCAGGCCGTCGAGCCCGGCCTCGGCGACGCGCGCCCGGAAGACCGACTCGGCCATCGGGGAGCGGCAGATGTTGCCGGTGCACACGAAACAGACGCGGTAGGTCATGACCGGATCAGTCCTCGTCGGGCAGGACGAGGTTCAGCGCCCAGGAGACGATGGAGATGATCAGACCGCCGAGCACGGCCGCCCAGAACCCGTCCACGTGGAAACCGACGCCGAGCTGCCCGCACACCCACGAGGTCAGCAGCAGCATCAGGGCGTTGACGATCAGGGTGATCAGGCCGAGGGTCAGGATGAACAGCGGGAAGGTGAGCACCTTCACCACCGGCTTGACCAGAAGGTTCACCAGCCCGAAGACCAGCGCGACCACGATCAGCGTGGCGGCCTTCTTGCCCGTGCTGTCACCGGTGAGGGTGATCTTGTCGAGGAGCCACACGGCGACCGCGAGGGCGCCCGCGTTGGCGATCGTCTTGACTAGGAGATTCTTCATGTGTCTGATCGTTGCAGACCAGAATCAGGGTGGACGGCGCGGCAAGGGCGGACGACGGCGATGAAGGTATTCCGGCTGGACGATCTGGAGGCGGAGCGCGTTGCGAACGACGGCGCCTACCTCCAGTTCCTGCGGGAGCGGAACATGTCGGTCGGCCTGTACGCGCTGGACGCCGGCTCCCACGACCCGCAGAACCCCCACTCCCAGGACGAGGTGTACTTCGTGGTCAGCGGCCGGGCCTCGGTCTCGGTCGGTCTTGAGACCACCGAGGTCGCGCGGGGCAGCGTGGTCTACGTGCCCGCCGGGGTGTCCCACAAGTTCCACCACATCAGCGAGGATCTGCGGGTCCTGGTGGTGTTCTCTCCCCCTGAGGGCTGAGGGTCGCGTCTCAGGGTTCCCTAGGGGATGGATCAGGGGACGACAAGGGGTGCGAGACCCCCACTCAGGCCCTCGCCGGCCCTAGCATCGAAGCGGGACATCGAGAACCGCGAGCGCAAAGGACAAGGCGATGCGAGAGATCTTCACGGGCTTGCCGTGGTGGGTGAAGTGGGTCGCGGTGCCGGTCATCGCGCTGGTGGTGTTCGGCGGCCTGATAGCGACCGTGGTCGGCTTCCTGATCGGCCTGCTGTTCAAGCTCCTGCTCTTCGTCGCCCTGGTCGGCGGACTCATCTACGTGGTGCGGAAGTTCACGGCGGGCACCTCCTCGCGCGGCGACTGGTGAGGCGCGGGGGTGCCGGGGAGCGGTGACCCAGGGCGGTAACACGGAACGCCGGTTCCCTCGGGGGAGGGAAGTTTCCCCGGCAGGCCGTCCGCGCGCGGTGGTGGACGGTTAGAGTCCGGAACTCCCGTGAGGCCCCGAACCCCACGGGCGGCACGCACCCCACCCGTGTCCACCCCGCACGGGCGCCCCCACCTCCGCGCTTCGGGAGTAAATCCTTGGCCACGGTCGACACCGCCCCGGCAGGACCCCACGCACCCCCGGCTCCGGCGCGGTCCTGCGCGCCCCCGATGCAGCGGCCGCCCGCCGCCACCGCCCCCGACAAGCACTCCGCGACCCTCATCGGGTCCGTCCAGCGCGCGATGCGTTTGCTGGAGACGGTCGCCGCGCACGAGTACGGCGCCCCCGCCAAGCAACTGGCCCGCGAGACCGGCCTCGCGCTCCCCACGGCGTACCACCTGCTGCGCACCCTGGTGCACGAGGGCTATCTGCGCCGGGACAAGGGGCGGTTCTTCCTCGGCGACGCGGCGGACCGGCTCAGCAGCAGCGGAGCGCAGCAGAAACGTCGCAGCACGGTGGCCGACGCCCTCGCGCACTGGCGCGATCGCATCGGCGCCCCGGTGTACTACGCGATGTACCGGGACGGCGAGATCGAGGTCATGTGTGTGGCCGACTCGCGGGAGACACCCGCGGTCGCGGAGTGGGCCGACTTCCGGGAGACGGGACACGCCCACGCCGTCGGAAAGTGCCTGCTCTCCCAGCTGGACGAGGACACCCGCCGCGAGCACCTCGCGCGCTACCCGGTGCGCTCCCTCACCCCGTACACCGTCCGCGACAACGATGCCCTGCTCAGGCGGCTGGCCAGGACCCGGCGCATGGAACCGGTGGTGGAGCGGCAGGAGTACGCACTTGGCGCGGTCTGTGCGGCGGTTCCGATCACTGTCGGTACAACCGCCGCGACGATGGCGATTTCGCTCCCGGCCCATCAGGCTGATCAACTCCCGTCCATGACAAGGAGGTTGCAGGCGGAAATGGGTCGTCACATGGGTGCGCTGGCGCTCTCTATCAGCATCTGAAAACTCACTCCTTGTGATCTGCCATGCACGTTCAGCTAGATTTGACCCCAGTCAGGGATTAAACCCGGCCAGTCGATGTCTTATGACGGGGTAGGCGATGCGCGAGTCCGTACAGGCAGAAGTCATGATGAGCTTTCTCGTCTCGGAGGAGCTTTCCTTCCGTATCCCGGTGGAGTTGCGCTACGAGACGAGTGATCCCTACGCGGTGCGGCTCACCTTCCATCTGCCCGGTGACGCCCCGGTGACCTGGGTCTTCGGCCGGGAGTTGATGATCGACGGGGTCGGCCGGCCCTGCGGCGAGGGGGATGTGCACATCTCCCCCGTCGACTGCGAGGTGCTGGGCGAGGTGCTGATCCGGCTTCAGGTGGGCGGTGACCAGGCCCTGTTCCGCTCCTCCACGCCGCCGCTCGTGGCGTTCCTCGACCGCACCGACAAGCTGGTGCCGCTCGGGCAGGAGGGTGCGCTGGCCGACTTCGACACCCACCTCGACGAGGCGCTGGGCCGCATCCTGGCCGAGGAGCAGAGCGCGGGCTGAAGGGGTGGGGCCGGCAGGGGCCGAGAAGCGCTCGACCGGACTCCATGAACCTTTGAAGAAACGCTTCTGCACGGGTTAGGCGCCCGCCCCGGCTCCGGTGCCGCCCCGGACCGCAGGCCCTGCCCCGGCCTGCGGCGCCCCCACGCCCCGCTCAGTGCTTCCGGCGCCGTCCCCGGCCGCCCGGGGCCGCGACGGCCTGTGCGCCCGCCGGAGCCGCCGTACCGGGTGCGGGGCGGTCCGCCGAGACGACCAGGGCGGCGAGCGCGGTGGTGACCGGCACCGAGGCGACCAGGCCGATCGAGCCGACCAGCGTGCGCACGATCTCCTCCGCGACCAGCTCGCTGGTGGCCACCGTGCCCACACCGCTCTGCGCGATGGAGAACAGCAGCAGCAGGGGCAGCGCGGCGCCCGCGTAGGCGAGGACCAGGGTGTTGACGACGGACGCGATGTGGTCGCGGCCGATGCGGATGCCCGCGCGGTACAGCCCGCGCCAGCCCATCGAGGGGTTGGCCTCGTGCAGTTCCCACACGGCCGAGGTCTGGGTGACCGTCACGTCGTCCAGTACGCCGAGCGAGCCGATGATGACGCCCGCGAGCAGCAGGCCGCTCATGTCGATCGACGGGTAGAGCCCGTGGATCAGGCCGGTGTTGTCGTCCGTGTTGCCGGTGAGCGCCGCCCAGCCGATGAACTGCGAGCCGAGGACGCCGATCAGCACCAGCGAGACCAGAGTGCCGAGCACCGCCACGGAGGTCCGGGCGGAGAGGCCGTGGCACATGTACAGGGCGATGAGCATGATCGCGCTCGCCCCGACCACGGCCACCAGCAGCGGGTTCGAGCCCTGGAGCACCGCGGGCAGGATGAACAGGGTCAGCACCAGGAAGCTGACAGCCAGGGCCACCAGCGCCATGACACCGCGCAGCCGGCCCACCACCACGACGGCGACCGCGAAGATCCCGGCGAGCAGAGCCATGGGGAACGTGCGGTTCAGGTCGGTGACGGCGTACTGGAGTTCCCTCGGCGCCTTGGGCTCGTAGGCGACCACGACCTTGTCGCCCTGGTGCAGCTGCCGGGTCTGGTCCGGCTGGACCAGCTCGGTGAAGGTACGGCCCTTGTCCTTGCCGGTGTCGACCCGGACCGTGGCCTTCTTGCAGGGGCCCTTCCTGTCCTCCTGGGCAGCGGGAGCGCCGCCCGTGGCGGAGGGGTCGCCGACCGGGTCCTGTCCGCCCGCGCCGCCGACCTGGCAGCTCACCGAGGTGACCGTGGTGACGGTGGCCTGCTGCGTCTGGCGGTCGAAGCCCACGCCGGTGCGCTGGTGCGAGGGCGCGCCGCCGGGCCAGAGCACCACCAGACCGACCACGACGGCCGCGCTGAACGGGATCAGGATGGCCGCGATGACCTTGCGCAGATGCTTGGAGACGGGTGCGGCGGGGCCATGGCTGTGGGAGTGACCGTGCCCGCCTCCCGCGCTGTGCCCGCCATGCCCGCCATGCCCACCGTGACCGTGACCGTGACCGTGCCCATGGCCATCGCCGGGGCCGGAGCCGGGCCGGTGGGGTGGGCCGGGAGGAGGGTGGGGAGGCTGCTGTGTCGTGGTCACGGGCCCGATCATTGCAAGAACGGGGGAGGCCCACTGTTCATCCCGTCATATGGGGCGCTAGCGTGGAGGCACTTTGCACACGCGGGAGCTCGGAGCACCGGGCTGAGAGGGCGCTGACCTCCGTCGTTGCGATGTTTCACGTGGAACGTGGTTCCCCGGGAACATCTGCGGACGGGAATCGCTGCGTCGACCGCCGAACCTGTTACCGGGTAATGCCGGCGTAGGGAGTAGGTCTCATGACCAACAAGGACGCACGCACGCCTGCCTCCGCGCAGCACGCGACGAGCAACTCGTCGGGCGAGGAGGCCGGGAAGTCCATCGGCTGGCACAAGGCGTATGTCGCGGGTTCGCGCCCCGACCTGCGCGTGCCGGTCCGTCAGGTGCATCTCACCAACGGGCGGTCGGTCACGCTGTACGACACCTCCGGCCCGTACACCGATCCGGAAGCCGACACCGATGTCCGCCGGGGCCTGGCCCCGCTGCGGGAGAACTGGATCGTCGCCCGTGGCGACACCGAGGAGTACGCGGGCCGTCCGGTCCGCCCCGAGGACGACGGGATCAAGCACACCTCGCCGCGCGGCGGACTGCGCAACCTGGACGCCGTCTTCCCCGGACGGCCCCGCCAGCCCCGGCGCGGGCGCACGGGCGGGGCGGTCACCCAGCTCGCATACGCCCGCCGGGGGGAGATCACGCCGGAGATGGAGTTCGTGGCGCTCCGGGAGAACGTCGCCCCCGAGGTGGTCCGCGAGGAGATCGCGGCGGGCCGCGCCGTACTCCCCGCCAATGTGAACCACCCGGAGATCGAGCCGATGATCATCGGCAAGCGGTTCCTGGTGAAGGTCAACGCCAACATCGGCAATTCGGCGGTCACTTCCTCGATCGAGGAGGAGGTGGAGAAGATGACCTGGGCGACCCGCTGGGGCGCGGACACGGTCATGGACCTCTCCACCGGCCGCAACATCCACACCACCCGCGAGTGGGTGCTGCGCAACTCCCCCGTGCCGATCGGCACCGTGCCGCTCTACCAGGCGCTGGAGAAGGTCGACGGCCGGGCCGAGGAGCTGACCTGGGAGGTCTACAAGGACACGGTGATCGAGCAGGCCGAGCAGGGCGTGGACTACATGACGGTGCACGCCGGTGTGCGGCTGCCGTACGTCCCCCTGACGGCGAACCGGAAGACCGGCATCGTCTCGCGCGGCGGCTCGATCATGGCCGCGTGGTGCCTGGCGCACCACAAGGAGTCGTTCCTGTACGAGCACTTCGAGGAGCTCTGCGAGATCCTCGCCGCGTACGACGTCACCTACTCGCTCGGTGACGGTCTGCGGCCCGGTTCGATCGCGGACGCCAACGACGAGGCGCAGTTCGCTGAGTTGCGCACGCTCGGCGAACTCAACCGGATCGCCAGGCGTTTCGACGTACAGACGATGATCGAGGGCCCCGGGCACGTCCCGATGCACAAGATCAAGGAGAACATCGACCTCCAGCAGGAGATCTGCGATGAAGCTCCGTTCTACACGCTCGGCCCGCTGACCACCGACGTCGCGCCGGCCTACGACCACATCACCTCCGGCATCGGCGCCGCGATGATCGCCTGGTGGGGCACGGCGATGCTCTGCTACGTCACGCCCAAGGAGCACCTGGGACTGCCGAACCGGGACGACGTGAAGACCGGCGTCATCACCTACAAGATCGCCGCCCACGCGGCCGACCTCGCCAAGGGCCACCCCGGTGCCCAGGAGTGGGACGACGCCCTCTCGGACGCCCGCTTCGAGTTCCGGTGGGAGGACCAGTTCAACCTCGCCCTGGACCCGGACACCGCACGGGAGTTCCACGACGAGACGCTGCCCGCCGAACCCGCCAAGACGGCCCACTTTTGCTCCATGTGCGGGCCGAAGTTCTGCAGCATGAAGATCTCGCAGGACATCCGGCGCGAACACGGCGGCAACCGGGCCGAGATCGAGGAGGGCATGGCCCAGAAGTCGCTGGAGTTCGCGGCCACCGGCAACCGGGTCTATCTGCCGATCGCGGAGGAGCGGTCCTAGGCCGTGTCCGGAAAGTCCCGCCGGGCTTTCAGTCCGGCTGGTGCTCCGGGCCGCCGAAGTCCGGGCTGGAGTAGTCCGGGCTGCTGAAGCGGGGGCGGTCGGTGGCGTTGCCGTCGTCGGGGCTGCTGAAGCCGGGGCGGCCGTAGCCCAGGCGCGGCATCCGGCTGGGGCCGGGGGCCGGCAGGGGCTGGGCGGTGGGGACGCCGGGATGGGCGAGGGCGTCGCGGAGGAAGGGCAGGATGCCGCGTTCCAGCAGCGCGTCACGCCACTCCTCCCGGGCCCGCGCCACCGACTCGCGGGCCTCCTCCTGGGCGGCGGCCTCGGCGGAGGAGCTGTTGCGCAGCGCGGTGAGCAGCAGTGCCACCCCGGCGGCCAGGATCGCCGCCGCCGTCACGGCGCCGAAGACCCAGCCGACGGTGACCATGGTCCGGCCGAACTGCCGGCCGGGGGCGACCATCCGCAGGAGGTAGCCGACCAGCAGGAAGAGCACGGCGGCCGTCCCGGCGAGCACGGGGGCGAGCACGGCGACCATCGCGCTGGCGCCCGCGCCGGCGGCCTCGGCCGTCTCCCCGAGAGCGGCGGCGAGCCCGAGGCCCCCCGGCTCCGCCTCCGCCGGGGCGCTCTCGGTGACGGTCGTCCCGGCTGCCGGAGCCGGATTGCGCAGCTCCTCGCGGGCCTTGACGTAGTGCTGGTACTCGGTGGTGGCGGCCGCCGTGATGAGGGCCGTGGCGCCGAGCGCCATCGTGCGCAGCTGCTCGGGGTTGAGCCGCTGTCCGACGGCGGACAGCTCCGGGTGGTCGGGTGCGGAGCGCAGCGCCTCATCGAGGAGCCGCTCGAACTCCCGGCGGTCCTCGCTCAGCAGGTGCTGCGGAACGCTGTTCATGTGCATCCCCCGATGCGCCGTAGGACTGGGGGCTCGCATGGTGACGAGCCGTCGGGCAGAAACGGAGGGGAGCCTGCTACGGATAAGCCGATGGTAGAGCTGTCATACCGCACGGAGACAGAGGGTTGCTGGAAATTGGGACCAGACGAACCGTCAGATGTCCAGCGGGAGTTGCTGGACCAGCAGCTTTCCGGCCATGGTCACGCCGCCGTCCATGGCGATGGCGAGGCCGTCGGCGTAGACGTGCGGGCCCTCGACGTGGGGCTCGCCCCGCTCCTCGCCCTCCTCGGAGCCCACCTGGCCGAGCAGGTAGGGGATCGGGCTGTGGCCGTGCACGACCCGGGAGCCGCCGTAGGTGTCCAGCAGGGAGCGCACGGCGTCGGCGCCGCCCTCGTCGCGGAAGGAGAAGCGCTTGGTGAACTTGCGGAACAGGTCCCAGATCTCGTCCGCGTCGTTGCGGGTCAGCGCTTCGCGGACGGTGTCGTTGACCGCCTCGATCGAGTCGCCGTAGTCGAGGTAGGCGGTGGTGTCGGAGTGGAGCAGCAGATGGCCGTCGACCTCCTCGACCGCGTCGAGCCGGGCCATCCACTGGAGGTGGTGGTCCTGGAGGCGGTCCATGTCGGTCTTCTGGCCGCCGTTGAGCAGCCAGGCCGCCTGGAAGGTGGCGGTGCCCGCGCCGGAGTGGACCGGGGTGTCGCCGAACCGCTTGGCGCCCAGCAGCAGCAGCTCGTGGTTGCCCATGAGCGCCTTGCAGTAGCCGCCGGCCGCCGCGGCCTCGGCGGACAGCCGCATCACGAGGTCGATGACGCCGATGCCGTCCGGGCCCCGGTCGGTGAAGTCGCCGAGGAACCACAGCCGGGCGGTGCCCGCGCACCACTGGCCCTCCTCGTCGACCAGGCCCTTCTCACGCAGCGCGCTCAGCAGCTCCTCGATGTAGCCGTGGACGTCCCCCACGACGAACAGCGGGCCGGGACCGTCCTCGGGCTGCGGCGCGGCGGCGGGAGCGGGCTCGACGGGCGGTGGCGGGAGGGTGTCGCGCTGGATCACCGGCAGGTCGCGCTCGGTCGGGGTGTACCCGTCGGGGTGGTCCCCCGCGTGCGGGGGGACGACGTCACCGGGGTGCACGTCGGCGTACGGACCGGTCTCATGGACGTACGCGGGCACCCGGAAGTCGCGCAACGTCGCCGTACGCTCCGTCTCGGGTCCCTGACCGGCCCCCTGAGTCATCAGACCCCTCCACCATCGCGCCGAAGCTGCACCGCTTCGGACTGCCTGGTCGCAGCGGCCCCGCGGTGTCGTGCGCCCATCATAGGAATGCGCGTCGCGCCATGTGACGACCCAGGGGTGGTGAATCACGGTGAGGTCCCTGATCGCTGGGGCTTTCGTCCCGATTGGGCAGGAGTCGGCCGGTTGCCCGTCCGTGATCGGGTGCCCGCCGGGCGGTCGCCCGCCCCGGTTCGACGAGGCGCGGCCGGTCACCGCCACGCCTCGCGGAGCTCTCCGTCCCCCCTCGGGCCGGTCTCCGTCAGCTTCGTTCCGGCGTCCGCGGCGGGCTGACCGTGGTGCGCGGCGGACGGCGCTGGGAAGAGGTGCGCACGATCAACTCCGTCGGTATCACCTGCTCGACCGGCTGGTCCGACTCGACCCCCTCGATGGCGTCGATGAGGAGCTGCACGACCGCCGTGCCGATGCGGCGCGGCTTCAGCGAGAGCGTGGTGATGGGCGGCTCGGTGGTCGCGTACACGGTGGACTCGCTGCAGCACACCAGCAGCAGATCGTCGGGGACGCGCAGGCCGTAGCGCCGGGCGGCGGCGAGCAGATCGGTGCCGTTGGGGTCGAAGAGGCCGTAGACGGCGTCCGGGCGGTCGGGCCGGGCGAGCAGCCGGTCGGCGGCGACGGCGCCCGCGCACGGGTCGTGCGCCGGGTACGCCTCGTAGACCGGGTCCTGGCCGACCCGCTCGCACCAGCGCAGGTAGGCGGTGGTGGACAGGTGGGTGTACGTGTCCGTCGTGGTGCCGGTGAGCAGGCCGATACGGCGGGCCCCGGCGGCGGCGAGGTGGTCCAGGATGCCCATGACGGCGGCCTCGTGGTCGTTGTCGACCCAGGCGGTGACCGGGAGGGAGCCGGCCGGGCGGCCGTCGGAGACGACCGGCAGGCCCTGCCGGACCAGTTCGCTGACGACCGGGTCCTGGTCGGAGGGGTCGATGACGACCGTGCCGTCCAGCGCGACGTTGGACCACACGTCGTGCCGGGAGGTCGCGGGCAGGATGACCAGGGCGTACCCGCGGGCGAGCGCGGCGGAGGTGGCGGCCCGCGCCATCTCGGCGAAGTACGCGAACTCGGTGAAGGTGAAAGGTTCATCCCCGTACGTCGTCACGGTCAGGCCGATCAGGCCGGACTTGCCGGTACGGAGGGTGCGGGCCGCGGCCGAGGGCCGGTAGCCCAGTCGGTCCGCGACCTCGCGGACATGGCGGCGGGTGGCGTCCGGGAGCCGCCCCTTGCCGTTGAGGGCGTCGGAGACGGTCGTGATGGAGACCCCGGCGGCGGCGGCCACGTCTCTGATGCCGGCCCGTCCGGGCCGGCTGCCCCGCCGGGAGGTTTCCGCGCGGCTCACCTGGTGCTTCCCTGCTGCTGTCATGGCGAGCCGATAGTAGGGCTCTTGTGGTGGGGTAGGGCGGACGCATATGCATGCGTTGACAGGCACGTTTCTGCATGGTCGTCAGGGCCCAACCACCTTTGAAAGCAAGTCAGTTGGGCGGTGCAATGACAGGACGTGTCTTGTCGATGCGCGTGAGCCTGCCAAGTGCCCCATGTTTCGAAGAGGTCTCAACTCACCTTCACGAGGGATGCGCGCCACGGCGCGAGCCACCGGCGCACGGACAAATGCGCGGTGCGCCCCCTAAAGCGCAGCCCTCACCCGGCGCGGCCCATGATGCCCCGGGGCCGCGGAAGCGGAGGCGCACCGGTACGCAAGTGCGCCGAATCCTCATAAGGTGAGGAGCATTGGATGCCGGCGGCGTCGACGGTCCGCCGGTGGTCGCGAGGAGGACTGCGGTGAGCGAGACGAGCCCCAAGCTGCGCGCCGAGCTGGAGGGTATCCCCACCTACAAGCCGGGCAAGCCCGCATCGGCCGAGGGTCCGGTCGCCTTCAAGCTGTCCTCGAACGAGAACCCCTATCCCCCGCTGCCCGGTGTCATGGAGCGGGTCGCGGCGGCCGTCGCCGAGTTCAACCGCTACCCCGACATGGCGTGCGGCGGCCTGATGGCCGAGCTGGCGGAGCGTTTCGGCGTCCCCGTCTCCCACTTGGCCACGGGCACCGGCTCGGTCGGCGTGGCCCAGCAGCTCGTGCAGGCGACCAGCGGTCCGGGCGACGAGGTGATCTACGCCTGGCGCTCCTTCGAGGCGTACCCGATCATCACGCGGATCAGCGGGGCCACGCCCGTGCAGGTGCCGCTCACGCCGGGCGATGTGCACGACCTGGACGCGATGGCGGACGCGATCACCGAGCGGACCCGGCTGATCTTCGTCTGCAACCCCAACAACCCGACCGGCACCGTGGTGCGCCGGGCCGAGCTGGAGCGGTTCCTCGACCGGGTGCCGAAGGACGTGCTCGTGGTGCTGGACGAGGCGTACCGGGAGTTCATCCGCGACCCCGAGGTGCCCGACGGTGTCGAGCTGTACCGGGAGCGGCCGAACGTCTGCGTGCTGCGCACCTTCTCCAAGGCGTACGGGCTGGCCGGCCTGCGGGTCGGTTTCGCCATCGCGCACGAGCCGGTGGCGGCCGCGCTGCGCAAGACGGCGGTGCCGTTCGGCGTCAGCCATGTCGCGCAGGAGGCGGCGATCGCCTCGCTCCAGGCGGAGGACGAGCTGCTCGGCCGGGTCGGCTCGCTGGTGTGCGAGCGCGCCCGGGTGGTCGACGCGCTGCGCGCGCAGGGCTGGACGGTGCCGGAGACGCAGGCCAACTTCGTATGGCTGCGGCTGGGGGAGCGGACCATGGAGTTCGCGGCGGCGTGCGAGGACCACGGGGTGGTCGTGCGACCGTTCGCCGGTGAGGGCGTGCGGGTGACGGTCGGGGAGAACGAGGCGAACGACATGTTCCTGAAGGCGGCGGAGGCGTTCCGTCGCGAGACGGCGGACTGACACCGGTCCGACCATGACGTGCGGGGCCCTGCCGGAAGGCGGGGCCCTTCGTCGTGGGGGCCCCCTTGTGGAGGCCGAATACGTGTGCGCCATAATGGCTTGTGAATGTGAACGCTTTCACAAGCTCCGACCGGATTGCTCCATATGTGGGGGGCATAAGCGGCGAAAGCCGCACCGGAACGGCGAGGTAAGGAGGGGTGACGACGTGGAACTGGCGTTGGCGCCGGAGACCCTGGCGCGCTGGCAGTTCGGCATCACCACCGTCTATCACTTTCTGTTCGTCCCGCTGACGATCTCCCTGGCCGCCCTGACGGCCGGACTGCAGACCGCCTGGGTGCGCACGGAGAAGGAGGTCTACCTCAGGGCCACCAAGTTCTGGGGCAAGCTCTTCCTGATCAACATCGCGATGGGCGTGGTCACCGGCATCGTGCAGGAGTTCCAGTTCGGCATGAACTGGTCGGAGTACTCGCGCTTCGTCGGAGACATCTTCGGCGCCCCGCTGGCCTTCGAGGCGCTGATCGCCTTCTTCTTCGAGTCGACCTTCATCGGGCTGTGGATCTTCGGCTGGGACAAGCTGCCGAAGAAGATCCACCTGGCCTGCATATGGATGGTCTCGATCGGCACGATCCTCTCGGCGTACTTCATCCTCGCGGCCAACTCCTGGATGCAGCACCCCGTCGGCTTCCGGATCAACAAGGAGCGGGGGCGCGCCGAACTGACCGACTTCTGGGCCGTGCTGACCCAGAACACCGCGCTCGCCCAGGCGTTCCACACCCTCTCCGCGGCCTTCCTGACCGGCGGCGCCTTCATGGTGGGCCTGGCCGCCTATCACCTGACCCGGCGCCGGCACATCAAGGTGATGCGGACCTCGCTGCGGCTCGGCCTGATCACCGTGGTGATCGCCGGCCTGCTCACCGCCATCAGCGGCGACACCCTCGGCAAGGTGATGTTCAAGCAGCAGCCGATGAAGATGGCCGCCGCCGAGGCCCTGTGGGACGGTCAGAAGCCCGCGCCCTTCTCGGTTTTCGCCTACGGAGACGTGGACAAGGGCCACAACACCGTCGCCATCGAGGTGCCGGGCCTGCTGTCCTTCCTCGCCAACGACGACTTCTCCTCGTACGTCCCCGGCATCAACGACGTCAACAAGGCCGAGCAGCAGAAGTTCGGGCCCGGTGACTACCGGCCCAACATCCCGGTCGCCTACTGGGGCTTCCGCTGGATGATCGGGTTCGGCATGGCCTCCTTCACCCTCGGGGCGCTCGGGCTCTGGCTGACCCGGAAGAAGTTCCTGCTCCCCCGGCACCTGCGTACCGGCGACGACGAGGTGCCGCTGCTGGTGCTGTTCGGGAAGCGGACGCTGGGCCCGAAGCTCACCTCCTGGTTCTGGCGCGTGGCCACCTGGACGATGGCCTTCCCGCTGATCGCCAACTCCTGGGGCTGGATCTTCACCGAGATGGGCCGCCAGCCCTGGGTCGTCTACGGCCTGTTCCAGACCCGCCAAGCGGTCTCCCCCGGTGTCTCCCAGACCGAGGTCGCCATCTCCATGGCCGTCTTCACCGCGCTGTACGCGATTCTCGCGGTCATCGAGGTCCGGCTGCTCGTCAAGTACGCCAAGGCCGGTCCCCCGGAGCTGACCGAGGCCGATCTCAACCCGCCCACGAAGATCGGCGGCGACCACCAGGACGCCGACCGGCCGATGGCCTTCTCGTACTAGCGCTGGGGGAACAGCCATGGAACTGCATGACGTCTGGTTCGTACTCATAGCCGTGCTCTGGACCGGCTACTTCTTCCTGGAGGGGTTCGACTTCGGGGTCGGGGTGCTGACCCGGCTGCTCGCCCGGAACCGGCCCGAGCGGCGGGTGCTGATCAACACCATCGGCCCGGTCTGGGACGGCAACGAGGTGTGGCTGCTCTCCGCGGGCGGTGCGACCTTCGCCGCCTTCCCGGAGTGGTACGCCACCCTGTTCTCCGGCTTCTATCTGCCGCTGCTGCTCATCCTGGTCTGCCTGATCGTGCGCGGCGTGGGCTTCGAGTACCGGGCCAAGCGGCCCGAGGAGAAGTGGCAGCGCAACTGGGAGTGGGCGATCTTCTGGTGCTCGCTGATCCCGGCGTTCCTCTGGGGCGTGGCCTTCGGCAACATCGTGCACGGCGTGAAGATCGACCGGAACTTCGAGTACGTCGGCGGGCTGGGCGACCTGTTCAACCCCTACGCCCTGCTCGGCGGCGCGGTGACCCTCACCCTGTTCACCCTCCACGGGGCGGTGTTCACGGCGCTCAAGACCGTCGGTGACATTCGGACGCGGGCCCGGACCCTGGCGCTGCGCCTCGGCCCGGTGACCGTCGTCCTGGCGCTCGGCTTCCTCGTCTGGACGCAGCTCCACAGCGGGGACGTCGCCAGCCTGGTCGCCCTCGTCGTGGCGGCCGTCGCCCTGCTCGGCGCGCTGGGTGCCATCTGGCGGGTGCGGGAGGGCTGGGCGTTCGCGCTGTCCGGGGCGACCATCGCGGCCGTCGTGGCGATGCTGTTCCTGTCGCTCTTCCCGAACGTGATGCCGTCCACCCTCGACGCGGACTGGAGCCTGACGGTCACCAACGCCTCGTCGAGCCCGTACACCCTCAAGATCATGACGTGGTGCGCCGTCATCGCCGCCCCGCTGGTCATGCTCTACCAGGCATGGACCTACTGGGTCTTCCGCAAGCGCATCGGTACCCAGCACATCGCCGAAGCCGCACACTGACCGCCTCAAGGGTATGTTTCACGTGAAACACACTCTCGGGACTGAAGGACACGTTTCACGTGAAACCGATCGATCCCCGCCTGCTGCGCTACGCCGGTGCCACGCGCTTCTTCCTCGTGGCGGTCGTCCTCCTGGGCGGGCTCGGCGCCGGTCTGGTCATCGCCCAGGCCATGCTGATCGCCGAGATCGTGGTCGGCGCCTTCCAGCACGGCAAGTCGGCAGGTGACCTGGTCACCCCGCTGGCGCTGCTGGCGGGCGTGGCCTGCGGGCGGGCACTGGTCTCCTGGCTCACCGAGCTGGCGGCGCACAAGGCCAGCGCGGCCGTGAAGTCCGAGCTGCGGGAGCGCCTGGTCGAGCGGGCCGCCGTGCTGGGTCCCGGCTGGCTGAGCGGCCAGCGCACCGGCTCGCTGGTCACCCTGGCCACGCGCGGGGTCGACGCCCTGGACGACTACTTCTCGCGGTACCTGCCGCAGATGGGCCTCGCCCTGGTCGTCCCGGTGGCGGTGCTGGCGCGGATCGTCACCGAGGACTGGGTCTCGGCGGCGATCATCGTCGCCACTCTCCCCCTCATCCCGGTCTTCATGATCCTGATCGGCTGGGCCACCCAGTCCCGGATGGACCGCCAGTGGTCGCTGCTGTCCCGGCTCTCCGGCCACTTCCTGGACGTGGTCGCGGGGCTGCCCACGCTGAAGGTGTTCGGGCGGGCCAAGGCGCAGGCCGAGTCCATCCGCAAGATCACCGGCGAGTACCGCCGGGCCACCATGCGGACCCTGCGGATCGCCTTCCTCTCCTCCTTCGCGCTGGAGCTGCTGGCCACGCTCTCCGTCGCGCTGGTCGCCGTCACCATCGGCATGCGGCTGGTGCACGGCGGAATGGACCTCTACATCGGCCTGGTCATCCTGATCCTGGCCCCGGAGGCGTACCTCCCGCTGCGCCAGGTGGGCGCGCAGTACCACGCGGCGGCGGAGGGTCTGGCCGCCGCCGAGGAGATCTTCGCCGTGCTGGAGACGCCGGTCCCGGCCACCGGCACCGCCCCCGTCCCGGCCGGCTCGCTGGCCTTCGATTCCATGACGGTCCGCTACCCCGGCCGCTCGGCGGATGCCGTCACCGATGTGTCCTTCTCCGTGGAACCCGGCGAGACCGTGGCCCTGATCGGGCCGAGCGGTGCGGGCAAGTCCACCCTGCTCGGCGTGCTCCTCGGCTTCGTCCGGCCCACCGAGGGCCAGGTCCGCGTCGGCGGCGCCGACCTCGCCGGCCTCGACCTGGAGGAATGGCGCTCCAGGATCGCCTGGGTACCGCAGCGCCCGCACCTGTACGCCGGGACCATCGCCGAGAACGTCCGCCTGGCCCGCCCCGACGCGGACGACGCCGCCGTACGCCGGGCACTGGCCGACGCCGGTGCGCTGGAGTTCGTGGACGCGCTGCCCGCGGGCGCCGGCACCCTGCTCGGGGAGGACGGCGCCGGACTCTCCGCAGGTCAGCGGCAGCGGCTCGCCCTGGCCCGCGCCTTCCTCGCCGACCGTCCGGTGCTGCTGCTGGACGAGCCCACCGCCGCGCTGGACGGTGCCACCGAGGCCGACGTCGTCGCGGCGGTACGACGCCTCGCCGTCGGCCGTACGGTCCTGCTCGTCGTGCACCGGCCCGCCCTGCTGGAGGTCGCCGACCGGGTCGTACGGCTGGAGCTGTCCGAGCCCGCCGCCGCGCCCGAGCCGGTCATGGCCGAGGCGCTCGCCCCCGAACTCGCCGCCACCGCGCTCGACGCGCACGTACCGGAGCCCGCGGGCGGCGAAGCCTTCTTCCCCGAGCAGGACGACGCCGACGACGACCGGAACGCGCCCGAGGAGACCACGGCCGGTGAGCGCGGCATTCTGGGCCGCGTCCGCTCCGTGGCCGCCGCCCGGCGCGGACGGCTCCTCTTCGCGCTGCTGCTCGGCAGCCTCGCCCTGGGCTGCGCCGTCGGTCTGATGGCGACCTCCGGCTGGCTGATCTCGCGCGCCTCCCAGCAGCCGCCGGTGCTCTATCTCCTGGTCGCCGTGACGGCCACCCGGTTCTTCGGCATCGGCCGGGCCGTCTTCCGGTACAGCGAGCGGCTGGTGTCGCACGACGCCGTGCTGCGCATGCTCGCCGACACCCGCGTCGCCGTCTACAAGAGGCTTGAGCGGCTGGCCCCGGCGGGGTTGCGCGGCATCCGGCGCGGTGATCTGCTCAGCCGGCTCGTCGACGACGTGGACGCCTTCCAGGACTACTGGCTGCGCTGGCTGCTGCCCACCGGTGTGGCGGTCGTCGTCTCCGCCGCCTCGGTCGGGTTCACCGCCTGGCTGCTCCCCGAAGCGGGCGCCGCGCTCGCCGTCGGCCTGCTGCTCGCCGGGGTCGGCGTCCCGCTGATCACGGCGGCCGTGGCCCGGCGCACCGAACGACGGCTGGCGCCCGCCCGGGGCGTGCTGGCCACCCGCGTCACCGACCTGCTCACCGGCACCGCCGAGCTGACCGTCGCCGGGGCGCTGCCCTCGCGCACGGCGGCCACCCGTGAGGCCGACGGCACCCTGACCCGGATCGCGTCCCGCTCGGCCGGGGTCACCGCCCTCGGCGACGGCCTGACCGCGCTGATCTCCGGTCTTACCGTCACCGTGGCCGCACTGCTCGGCGCGCAGGCGGCGGCCCAGGGCCGTATCCACGGCGTGCTGGTGGCCGTGGTCGTCCTCACCCCGCTGGCCGCCTTCGAAGCCGTGCTCGGCCTTCCGGTGGCCGTCCGCTTCCGGCAGCGGGTCGCCCGCAGCGCCGAGCGGGTCTACGAGGTGCTGGACGCCCCGGTGCCGGTGCACGAGCCGGAGCAGCCGCGTGAGGCCCCCGCGTCCCCGTTCCCGCTCGTGGTGCGGGACCTGAGCGCCCGCTACGAGGACCAGCACCAGGACGCGCTGCACGGGCTCGACCTCACGCTGGACCGGGGCCGCCGGATCGCCGTGGTCGGCCCCTCGGGCTCCGGCAAGACCACCCTCGCCCAGGTGCTGCTCCGCTTCCTGGACCCCGGCGCGGGCACGTACACGCTGGCCGGGGTCCCGGCGGCCGAGATGGACGGCGACGAGGTACGGCGGCTGGTCGGGCTGTGCGCCCAGGACGCCCACCTCTTCGACAGCACCGTCCGGGAGAACCTGCTGCTCGCCCGGAAGGACGCGACCGAGGCCGCGCTGCGGGACGTCCTGCTGCGGGCCCGGCTGCTGGACTGGGTGGACGGACTTCCCGACGGCCTGGACACGCACGTCGGCGAGCACGGCGCCCGGCTCTCCGGCGGTCAGCGGCAGCGCCTCGCGCTGGCCCGCGCGCTGCTCGCGGACTTCCCGGTGCTGGTGCTGGACGAGCCCGCCGAGCACCTCGACCTGCCCACGGCGGACGCCCTCACCGACGATCTGCTGGCCGCGACCGAGGGCCGAACCTCGCTGCTGATCACGCACCGGCTGGCCGGCCTGGCCGCCGTCGACGAGGTGCTCGTCCTGGACGCGGGGCGCGTGGTGCAGCGCGGCCCGTACGCCGAGCTGCTCGCCGTGGACGGCCCGCTGGCCGCGATGGCCCGCCGCGAGGCCGAGGCGGAGGCCCTCGTCGTGCTCTGACCGGCGGGTACGGTCAGACCCGTCCGGCGAGCAGGTCCTCGATCACGCGGGCCACGCCGTCGTCGTTGTTGGCGTGAGTGCGGCCGGTGGCGGCGGCCAGCGTGTCGGGGTGGGCGTTGCCCATGGCGTAGGAGCGGCCCGCCCAGGTCAGCATCTCGATGTCGTTCGGCATGTCGCCGAAGGCGACGACCTCCTCGTGCGAGATGCCGCGCTCGGCACAGCACAGGGCCAGGGTGCTGGCCTTGGAGACGCCGGGTCCGCTCAGTTCCAGCAGCGCGCTGGGGCTGGAGCGGGTGACGTTGGCGTGGCCGCCGACGGCGATCCGGGCGAGGGTGAGGAAGGCGTCCGGGTCGAGGTCCGGGTGGTGGGCCAGGATCTTCAGCACCGGCTGGCTCGCCGCGACCCCCTCCGGCGCGAGGAGTTCCTCGGCGGGGCGCAGGGTGTCCGGGATCTCCAGGTGCAGCTTGGGATAGGCGGGCTCCTGGTGGAAGCCGTAGGTCTGCTCCACCGCGAACAGGGTGCCGGGGGCCGCCTCGCGCAGCAGCTGGACCGACTTCAGGGCGTTCTCCCTGGCCAGCTCGCGCACCTTCACGAACCGGTGGGCGCCGGCGCCGCCGTGCAGGTCGACCACGGCGGCGCCGTTGCCGCAGATCGCCAGGCCGTGGCCGTGCACATGCTCGCTGACGACGTCCATCCAGCGGGCCGGGCGGCCGGTGACGAAGAAGACCTCGATCCCCGCCTTCTCGGCCGCCGCCAGCGCGGCGACGGTGCGCGGGGACACGGTCTGGTCGTCGCGCAGCAGGGTGCCGTCGAGGTCGGTGGCGATCAGCCGCGGCGGAAGAGAGCCCCCTCCTCGTCCGGACGGGGCCGACGGCTGTGCGGGGGCCGGGGTCCCCGGCTCTCGGGTCGCTGAGGTCACCCGGCCATTCTCGCTCACCCGTGCGCACGGACGTGCGCCGGTGAGCCCGGATGAGGCCGGGTACGCGTCAGATGCGCTCAGGAGCGGGTCCCGGCCGGCCATCCGGGCGTCGTAGGCTCGTCGGCATGGCCCTTCGTCTCAGTACCGTGATCCTCCCCGTCGACCGCTGGAGCGAGGGAGGACGGGCAAAATGGCAGCGGGCCGAGGAGCTCGGGTTCCATGCCGCGTACACCTACGACCATCTGTCGTGGCGGTCGTTCCGGGACGGGCCGTGGTTCGGGGCGCTGCCGACGCTGACGGCCGCCGCGGGGGCGACCGAGCGGTTGCGGCTGGGGACGCTGGTGACCTCGCCGAACTTCCGGCACCCCGTCACGCTGGCCAAGGAACTGATCTCCCTGGACGACATCTCCGGCGGCCGGGTCACCCTGGGCATCGGGGCGGGCGGCGCCGGGTTCGACGCGACGGCGCTCGGGCAGGAGGCGTGGTCGCCGCGTGAGCGGGCCGACCGGTTCGCGGAGTTCGTGACGCTGCTGGACCAGTTGCTGACTGAGGATGCGGTGTCGTACACCGGCGACCACTACTCGGCGCACGAGGCGCGCAACATCCCTGGCTGTGTGCAGGAGCCCCGGCTGCCGTTCGCGGTGGCGGCGACGGGCCCGCGCGGGCTGCGGCTGGCCGCGCGGTACGGGCAGGCGTGGGTGACCACAGGCGACCCGAAGCTGTTCGAGGCCGGTACGCCGGAGCAGTCGGTGCCGGCGGTGGAGGGGCAGATCGGCCGGCTCACAGAGGCGTGCGCCGAGATCGGCCGGGACGTGGCAGGGATGGACAAGATCATGCTGACCGGATTCACCCCGGACCGCGCCCGTCCGCTGGACTCCGTCGACGCGTTCGTGGACTTCGCCGGCCGGTACGCGGCGCTGGGTATTACCGAGTTGGTGATCCACTGGCCTATCGCCGACTCGGACTTCGCTGCCGACCAGGCCGTCTTCGAGAAGATCGCCACCGAGGCCGTCGCTCAGCTGGGCTGAGCGGCCGCAGAACCTCAGCGGGGCTCGGAGAACCGCAGGTAGCGCGGCGGGACGGCGGCGGTCAGCCAGACGGCGTTCGCGCTGAGGTGGAAGACGTGGCCGTCGCGGTGCATGGCGGCCGCGTCCACGGCGAGGACGACGGGCCGGCCGCGGCGGGCGCCCACCCGGGTCGCGGTCTCGCGGTCGGCGGAGAGGTGGACGTCGTGCCGGGCCATGGGCCGCAGCCCCTCGGCGCGGATCGCGTCCAGGCTGCGGGCGACGGTGCCGTGGTAGAGGTACGGCGGCGGGGTGGCCGGGGGCAGACCGAGCGCCACCTCGACGGTGTGGCCCTGGCTGGCGCGGATTCGGCCGCCCTCGATGGCGAAGCGCCGCTTGTCGTTGACCGCCACCACATGGTCCAGCTCGGCACGGGTGACGGGGAAGCCGTGGGCGGCCGTGGCGGCGAGCAGTGCGTCGATCTCCACCCAGCCGGCCGGGTCCAGCGAGAGCCCGATGCGCTCGGGCTGGTGCCGCAGATGCTTCGAGAGGTACTTGGACACCTTTACGGTGCGTCTGTCGTCCATCACCTCTGGTGTACCCATCTCTCCCATATGATGCTTTTAGTATCTCCCTCTGATCGGGCTGCCCCGCGTTTTTCCGCCCGCTTTCCGCTCCCCCCAGCCTCCCGGAGAGACGCGGATCACGCACATGATTTAAGCGGGAAGGTTTGATCCACAGCCAACGCCGGTTATCCACAGTCTTTTTGACGATTCTGTGGACAACCGGCGCCCGTTTCAGGCATGTTGATCAACTTCAGGGCGCTTCATGGCAGATGGAGCGCCCTCGACCGACCCCCCGACTCACAACTTGGGCTCCACCCGCGCCAATTTGCGCAGCGCCCCCGGCACGAACCGCGACAACAGATACGCCCCCCGCGCCTCAGGAGTCACCGGCACCACCGCCCGGTTCTCCGTCACCGCGTCCAGAATCGCCCTGGCGACCTTCTCCGGCGGGTAGTTGCGCTTCCCGTACAGCCGGGACGACCGCTCCTGACGCCGCCGTGCCTCGGTCTCGTCCACCCCGGTGAAGCGCGTCGTCGACGTGATGTTGGTGTTGACGATGCCGGGACAGATGGCCGTAACTCCGATGTCCTGGGCGGCCAGTTCGGCGCGCAGGCACTCCGACAGCATCAGCACCGCCGCCTTCGACGTGCTGTACGCCGGAAGCGCCCGCGAGGGCTGGAAGGCGGCGGCAGAGGCGATGTTGACGATGTGGCCGCCCTGCCCCCGCTCCGCCATGCGGGCCCCGAAGAGACGGCAACCGTGGATCACACCCCACAAGTTGACGTCCAGCACCTTGCGCCAGTCGTCCGGGGTCGTGGCGAAGAAGGAGCCGGAGACGCCGATGCCCGCGTTGTTGACCAGCACGTCCACCACGCCGTATTCGCGGTGCACCCGCTCGGCCAGCTTCTCCATGGCCTGCTCGTCCGAGACGTCCACCGTCTCCACCCAGGCCCCCGACGCGCCTGCCGCCAGGGCCAGTTCGGCGGTTCGGGCGGCCGTGACGCCGTCCCGGTCGACCGCCACCACCCGCGCCCCCGCCTCCGCGAGAGCCAGCGCAGTCGCGCGCCCGATGCCGCTGCCCGCACCCGTGACCAGCGCCAACTGTCCGCCGAACCGCCCGGCATGGGGACCGCTGCCCCGCGAGGGCGCGCCCTGTTCCACGGAGTTCACGAACTCCTCGATCCAGCGTGCCAGTTGGTCCGGCCGGGTGCGCGGCACCCAGTGCTTGGCCGGCAGCGTGCGCCGGGTCAGCCGGGGCACCCACTGCTCCAGGTCGTCGTAGAGCCGCTCGGAGAGGAACGCGTCCCCTTGCGGCGTGATGAGCTGCACCGGCACGTGCGCGACGGCGTCCGCGCGAGGGTGGCGCAGCCGGGGGCGGACGTTGTCCCGGTAGAGCCAGGCGCCGTGGGCCGCGTCCGAGGGCAGCGAGGCCGTCGGATAGTCGCCGGCCGGGACCTTCTCGGCCCGCTCCAGCAGCTTGGGCCACCGCTTGCCCAGCGGCCCGCGCCAGGCCAGTTCCGGCAGCACCGGCGTGTGCAGCAGGTACACGTACCAGGACTTGGCGCCCTGGCCGAGGAGCTGGCCCACCCGGCGCGGGGTCGGCCGCTTCACGCGGGCGCCGATCCAGTGGCCGAAGTGGTCCAGCGAGGGGCCCGACATGGAGGTGAACGAGGCGATGCGGCCCCGTGTCCGCTCGACCGTCGCGAACTCCCAGGACTGCACCGAGCCCCAGTCGTGCCCGACCAGGTGCACCGGCCGGTCCGGGCTCACCGCGTCGGCCACCGCGAGGAAGTCGTCCGTCAGCTTGGCCAGGGTGAAGCCGCCGCGCAGCGGCTTCGGCGCGGTCGAACAGCCGTGGCCGCGCACGTCGTAGAGCACCACGTGGAAGTCGTCCGCCAGGCGGGCGGCCACCTCGGACCAGACCTCCTTGCTGTCCGGGTAGCCGTGCACCAGCACCACGGTGGGGCGCCCCGGGTCGCCCAGTTCGGCCACGCACAGCTCGATCCCGCCGGTGCGCACCCGTCGTTCACGCGCGTTCCTCAGCGTCACTTGTCCTCCGCCCGCATCCGCCCGTCTCCGTCCAGCGAATGTGGCAGTTGTTAGAGGTGGCGTCAACAGCAGGGCTCCGGTCCCCGCCCCCTAGGGCCCCGTACTACCCGAGACGGACCCCAAGACGGCTCTGTGGTCTGACGACCCGGGTGCCCCACGTCACTACGGTCGGGGATGTGACTGTGATCGTGACCGAGAGCCTGAGCAAGCGGTTCCCCCGGGTGACCGCGCTCGACCGGCTGTCCGTGGACATCGGACCCGGTGTGACGGGACTCGTCGGTGCCAACGGCGCCGGCAAGTCCACCCTGATCAAGATCCTGCTGGGTCTGTCCCCCGCCACCGAGGGCCGGGCCGCCGTGCTCGGCCTCGACGTGGCGACCGAAGGCGCCGCCATCCGCGAGCGCGTCGGCTACATGCCGGAGCACGACTGCCTGCCGCCCGACGTCTCGGCCACCGAGTTCGTCGTGCACATGGCGCGCATGTCCGGCCTGCCGCCCACCGCAGCCCGCGAGCGCACCGCCGACACCCTGCGCCACGTCGGGCTGTACGAGGAGCGCTACCGCCCCATCGGCGGCTACTCGACCGGCATGAAACAGCGGGTCAAGCTCGCGCAGGCGCTGGTGCACGACCCCCGCCTGGTCTTCCTGGACGAGCCGACCAACGGCCTCGACCCGGTCGGCCGGGACGAGATGCTCGGCCTGATCCGCCGCATCCACACCGACTTCGGCATCTCGGTCCTGGTCACCTCCCACCTGCTGGGCGAGCTGGAGCGCACCTGCGACCACGTCGTGGTCGTCGACGGCGGCAAGCTGCTGCGGTCCAGCTCCACCACCGACTTCACGCAGAGCACCACCACGCTGGCCGTCGAGGTCACCGACAGCGACACCCACCCCGACGGCACCCGCGCCCTGCGCGAGGCGCTGCACGCGCGCGGCGTCGACACCCACGACGACGGCGGCGGCCTGCCCGGCGCCGGCCACATCCTGCTGCTCACCGCGCAGGGCGAGGAGACGTACGACCTGGTGCGCGACACCGTCGCCGGGCTCGGCCTGGGCCTGGTCCGGATGGAACAGCGGCGGCACCACATCTCCGAGGTGTTCACCCGCGACGAGCAGCGGAAGGAGGCAGTCGGCCATGGCGGTTGACCAGCCCGTCCCCACGGCACCGGCGCCCTCGGGCGACCAGTCCCGCATCCACGACATCGGCTACCGCGGCTACGACGGCCCCCGCCTCGGCCGCGCCTACGCCCGCCGCTCGCTGTACTCGCAGTCCCTGCGCGGCGCCTACGGACTCGGCCGCTCGGCCAAGTCCAAGGTGCTGCCGATGCTGCTGTTCGCGGTGATGTGCGTACCGGCCGCCATCATGGTGGCCGTCGCGGTCACCACCAAGGCGCACGACCTGCCGGTCCCCTACAGCCGGTACGCGATCATCATGCAGGCCGTGATCAGCCTGTTCGTCGCCTCCCAGGCACCGCAGTCCGTCTCCCGCGACCTGCGCTTCAAGACGGTCCCGCTGTACTTCTCACGGCCCATCGAGACCGCCGACTACGTGCTCGCCAAGTTCGCGGCGCTCGCTTCGGCCCTCTTCATCCTCACCGGCGGCCCGCTGCTCGTGCTCTTCGTGGGCTCGCTGCTGGCCAAGATGGGCGTGGCCCACCAGAGCGAGAAGTTCGGCGAGGGACTGGTCACGGTGGCCCTGCTCTCCCTGCTGTTCGCCGGGATCGGCCTGGTCATCGCCGCCGTCACCCCGCGCCGCGGCTTCGGTATCGCCGCCGTCATCGCCGTCATGACCATCTCCTACGGCGCCGTCTCCACCCTCCAGGCCATCGCCGACACCCAGGGCAACAGCGGCTCGGTGCCGTGGATCGGGCTGTTCTCGCCGGTCACCCTGATCGACGGCGTCCAGTCGGCGCTGCTCGGCGGCACCTCGTCGTTCCCCGGCGGGGTCGGCCCGTCCACCGGCGAGGGCTTCGTCTACCTGATCGTCGTCCTCGGCCTGATCGCCGCGAGCTACGGCCTGATGCTGCGCCGCTACAAGAAGGTGGGCCTGTGACCACGCTCCAGATCGACCACGTCTCCCGCTGGTTCGGCAACGTGGTCGCCGTCAACGACATCACCATGACGATCGGCCCCGGCGTGACGGGCCTCCTCGGCCCCAACGGCGCCGGCAAGTCCACCCTCATCAACATGATGGGCGGCTTCCTCGCCCCCTCCACCGGCACCGTCACCCTCGACGGCCAGCCGGTGTGGCGCAACGAGACGGTGTACAAGCACATCGGCATCGTCCCCGAGCGCGAGGCGATGTACGACTTCCTCACCGGCCGCGAATTCGTCGTCGCCAACGCCGAGTTGCACGGCCTCGGGGCCAAGGCCGCCCAGCGCGCGCTCGCCACCGTGGAGATGGAGCACGCTCAGGACCGGAAGATCTCCACCTACTCCAAGGGCATGCGCCAGCGCGTGAAGATGGCGTCCGCGCTCGTCCACGACCCCTCGCTGCTGCTGCTCGACGAGCCCTTCAACGGCATGGACCCGCGCCAGCGGCTGCAGTTGATGGAGCTGCTGCGCGCCATGGGCGACGAGGGCCGCACCGTGCTGTTCTCCTCGCACATCCTGGAGGAGGTCGAGCAGCTCGCCCGGCACATCGAGGTCGTCGTCGCCGGACGGCACGCGGCCAGCGGCGACTTCCGCAAGATCCGCCGCCTGATGACCGACCGTCCGCACCGCTATCTGGTCCGCTCCAGCGACGACCGCGCCCTCGCGGCCGCGCTGATCGCCGACCCGTCCACCGCGGGCATCGAGGTCGACGCCGTCGAGGGCGGGCTTGTCGTCCAGGCCGTCGACTTCGGCCGCTTCACCACGCTGCTGCCCAAGGTCGCCAGTGACCAGGGCATCCGGCTCCTCACGGTCTCGCCCTCGGACGAGTCCCTGGAGTCCGTCTTCTCGTATCTCGTCGCGGCGTAGGAGGCCGAAGATGTACGACCCCACAGTCGCCCGGCTCACCTACCGGGCCCTGCTCGGCCGCCGCCGGGCCCTCGTCCTCGGCGCCCTGCCCCTGCTGCTCATCGTGATCTCGGTGGCCGTCCGCCTGCTGACCGGCGCCGACGACCAGGTCGCCGCCGACGTGCTCGGCGGGTTCGCGCTCGCCACCATGGTGCCGATCATCGGTGTCATCGCGGGCACCGGCGCGATCGGGCCGGAGATCGACGACGGCTCCGTGGTCTATCTGCTGTCCAAGCCGCTGAAGCGGCCGACGATCATCTTCACCAAGCTGATCGTCGCCATCGCGGTGACCATGGTGTTCTCCGCGCTGCCCACCCTGATCGCGGGCCTGATCCTGAACGGCAACGGCCAGCAGGTCGCCGTCGCCTACACGGTCGCCGCGCTCGTCGCGTCCATCGCCTACTCGGCGCTGTTCCTGCTGCTCGGCACGGTCTCGCGGCACGCGGTGGTGTTCGGTCTGGTCTACGCCCTGGTCTGGGAGGCCCTGTTCGGCTCCCTGGTCTCCGGCGCCCGCACCCTGAGCGTCCAGCAGTGGTCGCTCGCGGTCGCGCACAAGGTGGTCGGCAGCAACCTGATCACCTCCGACGTCGGCCTCCCGGCGGCCACCGCCCTGCTGGTCGTCGTCACCGTCGCCGCCACCTGGTACGCGGGGCAGCGCCTGCGCGCGCTGACGCTTGCGGGCGAGGAGTAGCAGCCGCCTTGACGGGGTCCTCATCCCCGTCCGGGCACACTGACGCCAACGGGAACACGGCGAGCGGCGGTACGGCGAGGAGGACGCCATGGCACAGGGGCAGTCGGCCGGGGACGGCGGGACCGCGCCCGACCCGTGGGACGGTGTCGAACTGGACGAGGACTTCGTCCGGGCCGCGGAGACCTCCGAGCCGTCCGCCCGTGCCCGGATGCTCGCCGCCCGCTGGCGCGCCGAGCGCCCCGAGCCCCAGCCGTGGCGGGCCGACAAGCCGCCGGCGGGCTGGTTCTTCAGCCGCTCGCGGCGCAGGCGGCGCAAGGGTTAATTCGCTGGCGCCGGGCTTCCCGGCGAGGGCACAGTGGGGGAGCCGACGCCGGGTTCACGGAGCCCGGCGCGCCCCCGTACCGGGAGCGGAGCCGGGCAACGTCATGTCCGGCTTCCGTGAGGAGGGTCCCGGCGGGCTCCGGTGAGTTACTCCACCGTCGAGCCCGCTCCCGCACAGGGACCGTCCGGGGCGGCCGCTTCGAGCACGCGATGTCGCTCTCGCGTGGGCCGCCCACCCGGAGAACCGCCGAGAGGCAAGGCCGGGCATCAGCCCCGCCTTGCCTCTCTGCCTTGTCCTCGGGGAATCAGCCGAGCAGTCGCTCCAGCACCACCGCGATGCCGTCCTCCCCGTTGGAGGCGGTCACCTCGTCGGCCACGGCCTTCAGTTCCGCGTGGGCGTTGGCCATGGCCACGCTGTGCGCGGCCCAGGCGAACATCGGCACGTCGTTCGGCATGTCGCCGAAGGCGATCGTGTCGGCCGCCTTCAGCTTCAGCCGCCGGGCCGCCAGCGACAGGCCCGTCGCCTTGGACAGCCCGAGCGGCAGCAGCTCCACGATGCCCTCGCCCGCCATGACGACGGTGACGAAACCGCCCGCCGCGCGCGAGGCCGCGTCCGCCAGCTCGTCCGTGGAGAGCGTCGGATGCTGGATGTAGATCTTGTTCAGCGGGGCTTCCCACAGGTCGGCCGCGTCCGTGAACGCCTTGGCCGGCAGCCGTCCGGTGACCGCGTAGCCGGGGCCCACCATGACCTCGCCGTCCAGCCCGTCCCGGCTCGCGGCCAGGTACAGCGGGCCCACCTCGGCCTCGATCTTGGCCAGGGCGACGCCCGCCAGCTGCCGGTCCAGCGTCACCGAGGTCAGCAGCCGGTGCTGTCCGGCGTCGTAGACCTGGGCGCCCTGGCCGCAGACGGCGAGGCCCTGGTAGCCGAGGTCGTCCAGGATGTGCCGGGTCCAGGGCACCGCCCGGCCGGTGACGACGATGTGCGCGGCGCCCGCGGCCGTGGCGGCGGCGAGCGCCTCACGGGTGCGCGGCGAGATCGTCTCGTCGCCGCGCAGCAGCGTGCCGTCCAGATCGGTGGCGACCAGGCCGTAGGGGAAGGGGTTGCTCACTTGGCGACCGGCTCCAGGACTTCCCGTCCGCCCAGGTAGGGGCGCAGGACCTCGGGGACACGGACCGAGCCGTCGGGCTGCTGGTGGTTCTCCAGGATCGCCACGATGGTGCGCGGTACGGCGCACAGCGTGCCGTTGAGCGTGGCCAGCGGGCGGACCTGCTTGCCGTCGCGCATCCGGATCTGCAGCCGGCGGGACTGGTACTCGGTGCAGTCCGAGGTCGACGTCAGCTCGCGGTACTTGCCCTGGGTCGGGATCCACGCCTCGCAGTCGAACTTGCGGGCGGCGGAGGAGCCCAGGTCACCGGTGGCCACGTCGATCACGCGGAACGGCAGCTCCAGCGAGGTCAGCCACTGCTTCTCCCAGTCCAGCAGGCGCTGGTGCTCGGCCTCGGAGTCCTCCGGGGCGACGTAGGAGAACATCTCCACCTTGTCGAACTGGTGGACCCGGAAGATGCCGCGGGTGTCCTTGCCGTGCGAACCGGCCTCGCGGCGGAAGCAGGGGGAGAACCCGGCGTAGCGCAGCGGCAGCCGGTCCGCGTCGATGATCTCGTCCATGTGGTACGCGGCGAGCGCCACCTCGGAGGTGCCGACCAGGTAGAGGTCGTCCTTGTCCAGGTGGTACACGTCCTGCGCGGCCTGGCCGAGGAAGCCGGTGCCCGCCATGGACTGGGGGCGGACCAGCGCCGGGGTCAGCATCGGGGTGAAGCCGGCCGCGGTGGCCTGCGCGATGGCCGCGTTGACCAGGGCCAGCTCCAGCAGGGCGCCGACGCCGGTGAGGAAGTAGAAACGGGAGCCGGAGACCTTGGCGCCGCGCTCGGTGTCGATCGCGCCGAGGATCTGGCCGAGTTCGAGGTGGTCCTTGGGCGCGAAGCCCTCGGCGTCGAAGTCACGGATCTCGCCGTGCGTCTCCAGGGTGACGAAGTCCTCCTCGCCACCGACCGGCACGGCGGGGTGGACGAGGTTGCCGAGCCCGAGCAGCAGGCGCTGGGTCTCCGCGTCGGCCTCGTCGCGCTCGGCGTCGGCCGCCTTGACGTCGGCCTTGAGCTGCTCGGCGCGGCTGAGCAGCTCGGCCCGCTCCTCCGGAGTGGCCTTGGGGATCAGCTTGCCGAGCTGCTTCTGCTCGGCGCGCAGCTCGTCGAAGCGGACACCTGATGACCTGCGGCGCTCGTCGGCAGACAGGAGGGAGTCGACGAGCGCGACGTCCTCTCCACGAGCACGCTGGGAGGCGCGCGCACGGTCAGGGTCCTCACGAAGCAGGCGAAGGTCAATCACAGGCCCCAGGCTACCGGTGCGCGCGGACCGGCCGGGACCCATATCCCCGGCGCAGACCCGGGACAGCGCCGGGGAAGCCGGGTGCGTCCACACCCCGGGAAAAGTTATCCACAGGCTGTGTGGAGTGACTGTGGATTTCGGAATTGATCATTCCGAGTGTGTTGTCTCCCGAGGAATTCCCGGTTCAAACTCCCTGGATAACCACTTTCGAGTGGAAAGGGGTCGTCCTAAAAGCTGAATCGATGGAAACAGGTGGACGAAGGGTGATCCGGGCTGGGCTGAATGCACCTGAGAGCTGTGGGCCGATTTGTCGACCGCATGGGCCTTGTTGTCGACTTGTCCCCAGGTAGAGAAGCGGACCTGTGGATAACTTCTGTGGATAACGCGGAGCGCTAGAAACGGCCGTCCTGGCAGCGGGCAACCCAGTCGGACGCGGCGAGGAACTCCTGGTCCGACGTGCCCGGCTGAAGGGTCCGCGCACCGCCCGGCGCGATGTCGGCACGCGGATAGGAACCCAGGAATCGCACCTGGAGACAGACCCGCTTCAGCCCCATCAGCGCCTCCGCCATCCGCCGGTCGGAGATGTGCCCCTCGGCGTCCACACAGAAGCAGTAGTTCCCGATGCCTTCTCCGGTGGGCCGGGACTGGAGCAGCATCAGGTTGATGCCACGGGTGGCGAACTCGTCGATGAGATCACGCAGGGCGCCGGGGTGGTCGTCCCGCTGCCACAGCACCACCGAGGTCTTGTCGGCACCGGTCGGCGCGGCGGGCCGGGCGGGCCTGCCCACCAGCACGAACCGGGTCTGCGCGTTCTCCGCGTCATGGATGCCGGTCTCCAGCGGCACCAGGCCGTACCGCGCGGCCGCGAACTCGCCCGCGAAGGCCGCGTCGTACCGGCCCTCCTGGACCAGGCGGGCGCCGTCCGCGTTGGAGGCGGCCGACTCCCACAGGGCGTCGGGGAGGTGGGCGCGCAGCCAGTTGCGGACCTGCGGCTGGGCGGCGGGGTGGGCGGTGACCGTCTTGATGTCGGCCAGTGCGGTGCCCGGCCGGACCAGCAGCGCGAAGGTGATCGACAGCAGCACCTCGCGGTAGATCGTGAGCGGCTCGCCCGCGACCAGCTCGTCCAGGGTGGTGGTGATCCCGCCCTCGACCGAGTTCTCGATCGGCACGAACGCGGCCTCCGCCTCGCCGGTGCGCACCGCGTCCAGCGCGGACTGCACCGACACGTACGGGATCAGCTCGCGGGTGGCGGCCTCCGGGAGAGTACGGAGGGCGACTTCGGTGAAGGTGCCTTCGGGACCGAGATACGCGTAACTCGCTGGCATGCCCTCACCCTAATGGCCCTGCGCCGACCCGGCCCGACCGTCTCATGCCGGCCACCCTTCCGGGTGGTTTCGATCCCGGACGCCTGCGAAGAGGGCACCCGAGGTGCTGGTCAGCCCTCCAGCAGCCGCTGACCCACGTACTCGCCCTTCGCCGCGCCCCCCGGCACCGCGAACAGCCCGCTGGCCTCGTGCCGCAGATACCGGGACAGCGCGTCGCCCCGGTCGAGCTTGCGCTGCACCGGTACGAAGCCGCGCAGCGGGTCGGCCTGCCAGCAGATGAACAGGAGTCCGGCATCGGGGGTGCCGTCCGCGTCGAAGCCGTCGTGGAAGGAGAACGGGCGTCGCAGCATCGCCGCCCCGCCGTTCTGGTCGGGCCGGGTGATCCGGGCGTGCGCGTTGAGCGGGACGACGTACTCGCCCTGCGCGTCCGCCTTCTCCAGGTCCATCGGCGTGGTCTCGTGGCCGCCGGAGAGCGGGGCTCCGTCCGACTTGCGGCGGCCGATCACCGCCTCCTGCGCCGGGCGCGCCAGCTTCTCCCAGTCGTCCAGCAGCATGCGGATGCGGCGGACGACGGCGTAGGAGCCGTTCGCCATCCAGGCGGGCTCGGCCGAGGCGGGCACGAAGATCCGCCGGTCGAAGTCGGGCTCGGCGGGCTTGGGGTTGCGGGTGCCGTCGATCTGGCCCATCAGGTTGCGCGTGGTCAGGGCGTGCGCGGTGGTGCCCGGGGAGCGGTTGAAGCCGTTCATCTGCCAGCGGACCCGCGCCGCGTCACGGGCCTCCTTCTGGACTATGCGCAGCGCGTGGAAGGCGACCAGCGCGTCATTGGCGCCGATCTGCACCCAGAGGTCGCCCTCGCCGCGCTTCCTGTCGAGGTGGTCGGCGGAGAAGTCGGGCAGCGGGTCCAGCGCGGCCGGCCGCTGCTTCTCCAGTCCGGTGCGGGCGAAGAAGCTGTGCCCGAACCCGAAGGTGACAGTCAGCGAGGAGGGTCCGGCGTCGCGGGCCACGTCGGTGTCCCCGTGCGGGGCCGCCTCGCCCGCCATCAGCCGCTCGGCCGCCGCCGACCAGCGGCGCAGCAGGGCCGCCGCCTCCTTGCGGCCCGCGCCCGGCTTCAGATCGAAGGCGACGAGATGGCCGTGGGCCTGGAGGGCGTCGGTGATGCCGGGCTGATGTTTCCCGTGAAACATCGCGCGGTCCGTGCCGATGGAGGTGAGCGGTGTGGCCGGGGCGGGCGCGGCGGCATACCCCAGAGCGCCGCCCGCCGCGCCGAGCACGAGGCCGGTGGCCCCGGCGGTGCCGAGCAGGGCGCGCCGGGAGACGCCCCGGCCCGGCTCGGGGGCGGGCTCGGCTGCTTGAGGGGTGCGGGCCTGGGGGACGGACGGGTCGGGCATGGTGCGGTTCAGCCGATCTGCGCGTTCTTGGAGACGGTCACCTGGTCGATGTCGGAGGTCCGTACGGTGACGGCGACCTCCCAGTCTCCCGCCATGGGGACCTGGACACCGTCCGCCGCCCAGTGGCCGGTGGTGATGTGTTCCGGGGCCACCGGGAGCGGACCGATCTTCTTGGCCTTCAGGGTGAGGGCGACCTTCACCTCGGGGATGTCGTACGGGCGGCCGTTCGGCCGCTGGACGTACAGGTGCATCTCGTTGGCTCCGACGCGGGCGGGGTCGAGGTCGATCCGGACCAGGCCCTTGCCGTTCGTGCCGCCGGTGTCGAAGGGCATGTCCAGGGTGAGGGCGCCGGAGGTGTCGGCCGGTGAACTCGCGGCCGGCGCGGTCGCCGCCCTGGCCTCCTGCTCGGTACGGCCCGGCTCGGTCTGCGTCAGCGCGGTGGTCACCGCAAGCAGCACCACAGCGACCCCCGCCTCCGCCAGCACCGACCGCCGCAGCCCCGCCCGCCCCGGATCGGCATCCCGCACCCGCTTCTGCCGCGCGGCCTCGACGGCAGCCTGCTGCCGCGCCAGCTGAGCGGCCCGGCCGGGGTCGGCCTCGGCCACCCCCGCAGAAGCCTCGCCCTTCTTCACTTGCCCGGCAGCGACAGTGCCGGTCGACACGGCGGCGGAGCGGGACGCCTGCTCAGGAACGGTGGCCCGCTCGGCGCCGGGGGCGGATGCCGGCGAAGTCTCACCCTTCCCGCCCGGCCCGGAGGTTGCGACGCCGGCCGGGGCAGCGGCGGCCAAGGGCGCCCGCTCGTCGCCGGTCGGCTCGGTGGTCGTCGTGGATGCCTCACCCTTCCCGGCCTGCCCCACTCCGCCGGCCTCGGTGGCTGCGGCGCCGGCAGGAACGGCGGCCCGCTCGGCGTCGGGGGCGGGGGCGGCGATGGGCGTCTGCTCCTGCGCCTCGGACGACGGGGCATCCGTGGCCGCCTCGGCCCTAGCCGTACCCCCTTCCGCCAGCCGCCCCGTCCACCGCCGTGAGATCCATGCCAGCCCCACCATGACCGCCACGAGACCCAGCTTGATCAGCAGCAGCTGTCCGTACCGGGTGTCCGTGAAGGCCGACCAGGAGCCGAGCTGGCGCCAGGACTGGTAGACGCCCGTCGCGACCAGGGCCAGCACGGAACCGAAGGCGACCCGCGAGAAGCGCCGCACGGCATCCGTGCCGAGCGGGGTGTCGGCGGGGGCCCGGTACAGAGCGACGAGCAGTGCGGTCAGACCGCCGAACCAGCAGGCGACGGCGAGCAGATGCACGATGTCGACCGGCATGGCGATGCCCGGCTGGAGCCCGGTGGACGCGTGCTCGGCCATCGCCCAGCTCGCCGCGAGCCCGGCCGCGACGACGATCCCGCCGATGGCGAGCCCGAAGCCCAGGTCACGCCGCTCGGCGGCCGCGTCCTCGTCGGCGCCCGCCTCTTCTTCCCGCCGTGCGTGCGCCCCGAAGAGCACCGCGACGAACAGCGCGGCGGCGGCGAGCAGCAGCAGCCGGGAGACCAGCGCGGCCCCCGTCTTGGTCTGGAGCACCTGCCCGAGCAGTTCGAGGTCGAAGACGTCCCCGAGCTTGCCCGAGGAGGTGTACGACCCCCGGAGCAGCAGCAGCCCCAGCGTGGCCGCGGTGAGCGTCAGCCAGCCGCCGACCACGAGCCGCTGCAGCGCCCGTACCCCCGCGCCCGGCCGCCAGCAGGCCAGCACGAAGGCGGCGCCGCCGGTCAGCACGATGAAGCCCGCGTACGACAGGTACCGCCCGACGGCGTACAGCCAGCCCACGGTCCCGCCGCCCACGCCCGCGCCCGTGTCGGAGGAGACGACGGTGCGCGAGGGCGCGCCGATGGAGAAGGTGTAGGCCCCGGCGACGGGGTGGCTGTCGGCCGAGACGACCTGGTAGGCGACGGTGTACGTACCGTCCGCGAGGCCGGTGCGCAGCCGGACCGCGTAGGTGGTGCCGCTGACGTTCGCGGGCTTGCCGGACTGGACCGGCTTGCCCTTGGGGTCGAGCACGCGCAGCGAGTTGTCGCCCAACGCCACCTGCTCGGAGAAGGTGAGCGAGATCTGGGTGGGTGCCCGGTCGACCACCACCCCCTGCGCGGGATCGCTGCCGGTCAGCGCGGCGTGCGCGGAGGCGGGCGCGGCGCCCGCGAACAGCGCGCCGGTGACGGCGAGGAGCAGCAGTACCAGGGTGCGCAGCCGGGGGGTGATGGTCCGCGTCAAGGTGGTCCCTCCCTCAGTGTCCGGTCGACGGGTTGTACGTGGCGGACCGCACCGGCATCTCGACGGTGAGCGGACCGGACCGGGCGAAGCCCAGTCTGACCTTGACGGTCTGGCCCTGACGCGGCTTCTGCTTGAGCTGCTCGAACATCAGATGGTTGCCGCCGCTTCTGAAGACGAGCCGGCCGTGCGCGGGCACCGCGAAGGAGGTGCGCTCGGCCATGGTGCCGCCGCTGGTGGAGTGCATGGTGACCCGGCCGATGTCGCTGCTGACCGAGGTCAGCTCGTCCTGCTCGCCGCCCTTGTTGGTGACGGTGAGGAAGCCCGCGGCCATGTCGGCGGCGACCGGCTGGGGCATGTAGGTGGCGCTCACCGACAGCTCGGGCTCGCCGGACCCCTGTCCGGAGCCGCACCCCGCGAGGGCGAGGGCGGCGGCGAGGGCGGTGACGGGCAGCGCGGCCCGCCTCACGGCTTCGCCCCGCGCACGAGCTTGGGCAGGTCCCGGGTCCAGTCGTCGACGGTGGCCTCCTCGCCGTAGAGGACGTAGCCGCCGTTCGTCTTCGGGGAGAAGGCGATGACCTGGGTGCCGTGGACGGAGACGGTCTTGCCGTTCTTGTCCTTGCTGGTCGGCTCGACCGAGATGCCGAGCGAGCGGGCGGCCGCCTGGATGGTGGAGAAGTCGCCGGTCAGGCCGGTGAAGCGCGGGTCGATGCTCTTGAGCCAGGTGCCCAGCTCGGCGGGGGTGTCGCGGCCGGGGTCGGTGGTGACGAAGACGACGCGCAGATCGTCCTGCTCGGCCTTGGGCAGCGCCTTCATGGCGACGGCGATGTTGCTCATCGTCGTCGGGCACACGTCGGGGCAGTGGGTGTAGCCGAAGTAGACGAGCGTCGGGTGGCCCTTGGTCTCGGCCCGCAGGTCGTACTTCTTGCCGTGGGTGTCGGTGAGGACCAGATCGGGCTTGGCGAAGGGCTGGTCGAGGACGGTGGCGGCCTTGTCGGAGCCGCCTTCCTCGGAGACCACGGAGACGGGTGAGGAGGAGTCGTCACCGCTGCCGCAGGCGGACAGGGTCAAGGCGGCGACGGCCAGCAGCGCGGCCGCGGCCAGGGTCTTCTTGCGCGGGGCAAGCGGATGAAGCGGAGAGAGCATGGAGAGATGTCCCAGGGGGTCGAGAACTCCCGCGCGCACCGGGGCCGTACCGGGCCGGCACGGCCCGGTACGCGCGGATCAGATGAGGTCAGGCGGTGCGGCGGCGGCCCGCGAGGACGCCGTAGGCCACGCCCGCGATGCCGATCACGATGCCGACGATGCCCAGCACCCGGGCGGTGGTGTCGGTGCCGCCGTCGGAGTCGGCGGCCGCCTCCTGGTGAGCGTCGTCGTCCTTGTCACCGCTCTTGGCGTCGTCACCGGCGGCGGCCGACGTGCCGTGGTGGTCGTCGGTCGCGGCGGACAGCGCCAGGGTCGGGGCCGGGTTCTCCGGCTCGTCCTGGCCCTCCTTCGGCACCTCGATCCAGCGGACGACCTCCTTGTTGGAGTACGTCTGGATCGCCTTGAAGACGAGCTGGTCGGTGTCCTCGGGCAGCGCGCCCAGGGAGAGCGGGAACTTCTGGAAGTAGCCCGGCTCGATGCCCTTGCCGTCGGCGGTCCAGGTGACCTTGGTGACGGCCTCGCCGATCTTCTCGCCGTGCATGGTGAGCGGCTTGTCCAGCTTGGACTTGGTCACCTTCACGCTCCAGCCCGGCACCGGCTGCGGCATGACGGAGGCCAGCGGGTGGTCGGCGGGGAGGTTGACCTCGATCTTGGTGGTGGAGGCGTTGTCGCGCTCGTTGGGGACCTTGAAGTCGACGGTGGCGTAGCCGCCCTTGGCCGCGGTGCCCTCCGGCTGCACGCTGACGTGCGCGAAGGCGGGGACCGACACGGCGAGGACGGTCGCGCCCGCCACGGCGACGGCGGCGGTGACACGGGAGGCGCTACGGGAGATCTGCATGCTGGGAAAACTCCGCTCTTGAGCGAGGTCCGGTGCTGAGCCCGGTGACGGTGAGGGGTGCGCGTACCGCGTACGACGAGGCGCACGCGCGCGTGCCGCACGACGGCGGCCCCTCCCCTCCTCGTACGTACGGGAGCGGTGGTCGCGTCAGGCGGCGAGTCGGAACGCGTCGGCGGGCGGGCCGCGCCGGATCACCGAGTGCTGGAGCGCGGCGGCCTGCGGGACCGGTGCCTCGTCCCGCTCGGCACGGCGCGGGCGCGGGGCGGGCCCGGTCGCGGGCAGCAGCCCGGCGTACAGGGCGCGGGTCAGCGCGAGCGCGGCGCGCAGGGAGCGGACGAGCGCGCCCTCCGCGACCCCGTGCGTCGACAGCTCGACCAGCCGCAGCACGGCCAGGTCACCCCGGCGCAGCAGCCAGCCGAGGGCGAGCGCCGCCAGGAGGTGGCCGAGAAGCATCGGCAGCGAGAGCAGCGAGAGCGCCGACGGCATCGAGCCGGCCGGGGAGCCGGCCAGGTCGGAGGCGTGCCCGCCGGTCGCCGCGTGCCCGGTGAAGCGGCCCGAGGCGTCGATGAGACGGGCGTCGAGCAGCAGCCGGTAGGCGTGGCCCGGGGTGAGGGTGGCCGGTCCCGAGCCGCACAGCAGCTGGGCGGCCCGCTGCACCATCGCGTCGTCGGCGGCGCCGGAGTGCGTGGTCCCCATGGCGGCCATGGGCTGCGCGGTGTGCTGGCCGAGGCCGAACAGCGTGTGCAGGGCGACCTGGCCGAGGGCGAGGAGGGCCGCGATGGCGGGCACCGAGCGGGCCCGGCCGGCGAGCGGCGCCATGACCAGCAGGGAGCCCGCGAACCCGGCGCCCAGCGTCCACAGCGGGACGTTGGCGCAGGAGGCCGTGGTGTGCCCGGCGGCGGCCAGCACGACACAGACCGCGGCGAAGACCGCGGCCCGCAGCAGCCGGACACGGGGTCCGGGTCGCGCCGTGCGCGGACGAGGGGCACTCATGGCGGGGCTCATCATCGCACTGCGCCCGCCGCACCCCCGAGGCAGGGCCGCCGGATCACGCCACCGTGGAGCGCGTCCGCCGGGGCCGGCGTACCTCATACCCCGATTCGTCCCGGCGCACATCGACCATATGGGCGGCATCACGTCACTTGGGGGCTTACGGGCGCTCGGGCGCGGCAATAGGTATCGGTATGTCGAGCCGCGGCCAGGAGGCTGGAGCATGAGCATCTGGTGGTCACTCCATCTGCGCCGCGATGCCGCGAGCGTCCCGCTCGCCCGGCGCCTGCTGATCGGCACCATGGAGACGGCCGGGGTCGACCCCGACGTCTCGTACGACATCTCCGTGGCCCTCACCGAGGCGTGCGCCAACGCCGTCGAGCACGGCGGGACCGCGCGCGGGGAGCACGCGGAGGCGTACCGGGTGACCGCCTATCTGGACGGCGAGAAGTGCCGCATCGAGGTGGCCGACTCGGGTCCCGGCGTCGCGACCGCCCCCGCCGTGGGCATCCGGATGGCCCGCGTGGACGCCGAGGACGGGCGGGGCCTGTGTCTGATCCGGGAGCTGGCCGACCACGTCCACATCGGCGCCCGGCCGGGCCGCACCGGCACGGTGGTCAGCTTCGACAAGATCCTGAAATGGAAGAAGGACCCCTCACTGCTCACCGCGTGAGGGGTCCTTCTTCCTGAGAGCCGCCTCGGCCCTTCGTCGCGCTGTCAGCCCTTGAGCGACGCCATCCACGCCTCGACGTCCGCCGAGCGGCGCGGCAGGCCCGCCGAGAGGTTCCGGTTGCCGTCGGCGGTGACGAGGATGTCGTCCTCGATCCGGACGCCGGTGCCCCGGTACTCCTCGGGCACCGTCAGGTCGTCGGCCTGGAAGTACAGGCCGGGCTCGACGGTGAGGACCATGCCGGGCTCCAGCGTGCCGTCGACGTACGCCTCGGTGCGGGCGACCGCGCAGTCGTGGACGTCCATGCCGAGCATGTGGCCGGTGCCGTGCAGGGTCCAGCGGCGCTGGAGACCCAGCTCCAGGACGCGCTCGACCGGGCCCTCGACCAGGCCCCACTCGACCAGCTTCTCGGTGAGCACGCGCTGGGAGGCGTCGTGGAAGTCGCGGAACTTGGCGCCGGGCTTCACCGCGGCGATGCCGGCCTCCTGGGCCTCGTACACCGCGTCGTAGATCTTGCGCTGGAGGTCGGTGTAGGTGCCGTCGACCGGGAGGGTGCGGGTGACGTCGGCGGTGTAGAGGGAGTGGGTCTCCACGCCGGCGTCGAGCAGCAGGAGGTCGCCGGAGCGGACCGGGCCGTCGTTGCGCACCCAGTGCAGGGTGCAGGCGTGCGCGCCGGAGGCGCAGATCGAGCCGTAGCCGATGTCGTTGCCCTCCACGCGCGCGCGGAGGAAGAAGGTGCCCTCGATGTAGCGCTCCGAGGTGGCCTCGGCCTTGTCGAGGACCTTCACCACGTCCTCGAAGCCGCGCACGGTGGAGTCGACGGCCTTCTGCAGCTCGCCGATCTCGAACTCGTCCTTGACCAGGCGGGCCTCGGAGAGGAAGACGCGCAGCTCCTCGTCGCGCTCGGCGGTGACCTTGTCGGTCAGCGCCGCCTCGATCGCGGCGTCGTGCCCGCGCACCACGCGCACCGGGCCGGTGGCCTCGCGCAGCGCGCCGGCCAGCTCGCGCACGTCGGCGGCGGGGATGCCGTACAGCGCCTGCGACTCGGTCAGCGAGTGGCGGCGGCCGACCCACAGCTCACCCTGGCCGGAGAGCCAGAACTCGCCGTTCTCGCGGTCGGAGCGGGGCAGCAGGTAGATGGTCGCCTCGTGGCCGCCGCCGGCCGCGGGCTCCAGGACCAGGACGCCGTCCTCGGTCTGGTCGCCGGTGAGGTAGGCGTACTCGGTGGCGGCGCGGAAGGCGTACTCGGTGTCGTTCGAGCGGGTCTTCAGGTTGCCCGCGGGGATCACCAGGCGCTCGCCGGGGAAGCGGGCGGACAGCGCGGCGCGGCGGCGCGCGGTGTCGGCGGCCTGCGGGATCGGCGCCAGGTCACGCAGCTCGGTGTCGGCCCAGCCGGAGCGCATGTTCTCCGCCAGCTCGTCGGAGACACCGGGGTAGAGGCCGTTCTTGCGCTGCTTGATGGGCTCCTCGGCCTCGGTGGCCTCGTCGGGAACGGCCGGGTTGAGCTCGTCGGACACTGATCCTCCTCGGTACGGCGTGTGATGTCCCCCAGGGGGCACGCGGCGCTCGCGTCCATGCCCGAGCAGGGGTGCCCCCATCATCGTACGTTCGTACCGAAACCGGACCGGTCGTGGCCGTCCGTGCCCGTGCGTGCTCAGTCGAAGCGGGCCGCCAGCAGCACCACGTCCTCGTCGCCGGCCGCGGTGCCCTCGGGCAGGAGGGTGGTGAGGACGTGGTCGGCGACGGCGCCGGGGTCGGCGCGCAGGGCGCGCGGCACGCCTGCCGCGGCCGCGTGCAGCCGGGCGAAGGCCCGGTCCATGGCGTCGCCGGTACGGCGGAGCAGCCCGTCGGTGTAGAGCAGGACCGTCTCCCCGGGCTGGACGCCGAACTCCACGCTGGGCGCCTCCCAGCAGGCGAGCATGCCGAGCGGGGCGGACAGGGAGGTCTCGGCGTACTCGGTGCGGCGCTCCCCGATGAGCAGCGGCGGGCTGTGCCCGGCACCGGCGAGGGTGACCCGGCGCGCGGCGGGCTCGCAGTAGGCGAACAGGGCGGTGGCCGAGCGGGCGGGCTCGGTCAGCCGGAGCAGCAGCTCCAGGTCGGAGAGGACGGCCACCGGGTCCTCGCCCTCCATCACGGCGTACGCCCGCAGGGAGGCGCGGAGCCGGCCCATCGCGGCGACCGCGCCGGGACCGCTGCCGGTGACGGAGCCGACGGAGAGGCCGAGCGCGGCGTCGGGCAGCGGCAGCGCGTCGTACCAGTCGCCGCCGCCGCGCGGGCCGGTGCGGTGCCGGACGGCGAGCTGGACACCGGGGACGCGGGGGAGCCGGGAGGGGAGCAGCTCCTCGGTGAGGACCGCGGTGTCCAGCCGGGCGCGCTCCACCTCCAGCAGCAGGGCGAGGTGCTCGGTGGCCTGGCGGAGGTAGAGCGCGGTCAGATGTCTGTGGTGTTCGTCGGGGGCGGCCGGTTCGTCGTAGAGCCAGACGGCGGCGCCGAGGTGGGCCGTGTCGGTGGCCAGCGGCAGCGCGTGGCTGGCGGCGTAGCCGAGGCGGGCGGCGACCTCGCGGTGGCGGGGGTCGAGGCCGGGCTCGGCGAGGAGGTCGGCGGTGCCGGTCAGCAGGGCGTCGCGCGGGACGGTCTCGATGTGGCCGAGGTCGGCGCGGCCGAGGCCGAGGCCGACGGTGGTGCGGGGGCCGAGTCCGTCGCCGGGTTCCAGTACGACGAGACCGCGCCGGGCGCCCACGAGGGCGGCACCGGCGCGCAGCAGTTCCTCAAGTGCGGCTGGCAGGGCGGATGTTCGGGACATCCGCTCGGTCAGCTCATGGAGGGTGGTGAGGTCGGAGACCCAGCCGGCCAGCCGGTCCTGGAGCAGGCTGCCGGGGGCCTCCGGGGCGGCGACGGGAGGCGGGGTGCCTCCCGGGACGTCCGGGGCCGGACCGGCTCCCGGGGCGGGGGGTGCGGGCGCGACAGTGTGGGCGGGAGGGGGAACCGTGGGATCGATTCCGGCCACTTTCGGAGGGTGCGGGGCGTTCATGGTGTCCGGCTCTCGGACCGGTGCGTCTTACTGAAAAGCATCGCAAACCCCCATGTGATTCTGCGCCGCCAGCAGTGTCTCCACATGTACACGCACTCGTGAGGGGATGTCCAGCATTGTCCTGCGGGGATTCCTGGTGTTGGTGGGGTGCCGGGGCGATTGCCCGGAACCCCTTGCCCTACTGGCAAGTTGGCTGGAAACTGCCTCGGGTGAAGCCTCATTGCGGTCGACTGGCCCTGCTCGACGGAGCGTCACCACGGTCGTGCGGGGTACGTACTCGAGAGAAGCCCAGGGGTGGCCACAGGCCGCCCGGAACCTGGCGAAGGACCCGGACGTCATAACCACCGACGACCGAGCCCCATCCTCCCGTGGCGGAGGCGGAGAGAAACACGCGCGACGGCAAACGCCAGACTTCGCCACCCCCGTGCCGTGTCCGTGCTCCCGAAGAACCGCACGTCTGCAGAACCGCACGTCGGACGCGGCCGTTGTTCCATCCCTGGGGGTTCCCCCGCCGTACGCGGGGGCGTGATGCGCCAACAGGTACGCACAGTGAAGTGATCCACACATGTTGTGATGTCCACGGTGTTGCCAGCGGTGCAACGGAAAGGAACGAGCGCTCATGCGCGAGATCCTCGGAAGCCGAAGCGGCCTTCCGCCCCGGCGGGGCGACGACGGCCCGGCGCTGATCGACGCGGCCTCGACCTTCGCGGCGACATGGCGGTGGCCCGTACTGCCGGGCATCGCCCCCGATCCGCGGGGCCCGGCCGGCTGCTCCTGCCCCGACCCGGCCTGCACGGTTCCCGGCGCCCATCCCGGTGACCCCGATCTGCTCGCGGCCACCACCGACGCCCGCATGGTGCGCTGGTGGTGGACCAGCCGGCCGGACGCGCCGATCGTCCTCGCCACCGGCGGCCAGGCCCCCTGCGCGGTCAGCCTGCCCGCCGTGGCGGGAGCCCGCGCGCTCGCGCTGCTGGACCGGCGCGGCATGCGGCTCGGCCCGGTCGTCGCCGCCCCGCACCGCTGGGCGATCCTCGTGAAGCCCTACTCCATGGAGCAGCTGGGCGAACTGCTGTACGCCAAGGACTTCGTCCCCGGCTCGCTCCGCTTCCACGGCGAGGGCGGCTACCTCGCCCTCCCGCCCTCCGTCACCGGCCCCGGCGAGGTCCGCTGGGAGCGCGCCCCGCTCCCCGGCTCCGCCTCCCCGTGGCTGCCCGACGTGGAGGCCGTGGTGGACGCCGTGGTCGAGGTGCTCACTCGTACGGGTGTGAGCGCGCCCGAGTTGTAGGGGTGTCGGGGGCGCGCGGGGCCTGCGGGCCGCGCGCGCTCGTTATGTTCCGCCCATGCTGCGAAATCACCGGTCCCGCGCGGGCGGGCCGGGAGCCGGACCGCTCCGTACCTCCGCCCTGGCGGGCCTCGTCGCGGCGGCGCTGCTGCTGCCGCTGGGCGGGGCGTCGGCGGAGCAGGGGGAGAGCGGACGTACGGCTTCGGCGCCCTCTTCCCCGGAGGCCCCGGACGCCCCGAACGCTCTGGACGCCCCGGACGCGATCACCCGCACCCGCTGCGGTCCCGAACTCGCCTCGCCCGACGGGCTGGAGGCGCAGACCTGTGTCCTGACGCGGGGCGGCGACACCTGGGCGCGGGTCTACTACCGCAACACCACCGGCGATGCCCTGGACGCCTATCTGAGTCTGCTGGGCCCGGACGGGCTGGCCGTGCGCACGACCTGTGCCACCGGCGCGGACGACGCCCCCGCCACCTGTGAGACCCCGCGTGAGCGCACGCGGGGCGCGGGTGCCTTGTACACGGCCGTATCCGAGTTCGCGCGCGGCGCCGAGGGCCCGCTGCTGCTCCGCTCTGCCAGCAACTCCGTTGACGTAAACGGTAGTTGAGAGTCGACTGCTGTCGAGCCGGCCGGGCGCGGGCATGGAAAGGCCCGGTTGCTGGCGACGGGGGATGCACCAGCAACCGGGCTACTGGAACGGTAACAAGAGATCGGCGGTTCGCAAATTCGGTCCGGCCCGTTCGGACACCGATTCGCTTGTCACATCGAGGAGTTGTGACAGGCGTCACCCGTTCCCATGCTCCCGGCCCGGCAGGGCCTGAGTGGCAGTCAGCTCAGGGTGACCTGCCGGTTGGTGAGGCCGCCGCGCGCCCGCCGCTCCTCCGGGGTGAGCGGCTCGGTCACCGCGAGGGCAGCGGCCAGCCGCTCGGCGAACTGGGCGGCCGGCTTCTCGATCTCCTCGGCGCCGACCCCGCTCGGCAGGTCCCACACCGGCACGGTCAGCCCGTGCGCACGGAACGAGCCGACCAGGCGGGTGCCCTCACCCAGGCTGGACGTGCCCGCCGCGTGCAGCCGGGCCAGGGCGTCCAGCAGGTGCTCCTCCTCGTGCGGCATGACCCAGCGCAGGTGGTTCTTCTCCGGGGTCTCGCACCAGTACGCGGCGTCCACCCCGGCCAGCTTGACCGTGGGGATCGCGGCGGAGTTGGCCCGCTCCAGGGAGGCGGCCACCTCGGGCGTCGCGTTCTCCGCGTCCGGCACCCAGAACTCGAACCCGCTGTGCACGACCGGCTCGAAGGCGCCCTCGGCCGCCAGCAGGTCCTGGAGCCGGGGCGCGCCGGATGGGGCGCGGCGGCCCTCCACCGGAGTGCCCGGCTCGGCCACCAGGGCCCGCTGAAGGGTGTCGGCCAGGTCGCGGCTGATGTCCCCGGAGGCGGTGTCGTTCTGCAGGCCCAGCAGCACCGAGCCGTCGTCACGGCGCAGCGCGGGCCACGCCATCGGCAGCACGGTGGCCAGCGTGACCGAGGGGACGCCCTCGGGCAGGCCGTCCTTCAGGGTCAGTTCGACGGTGGCGGCCGGGACCAGCTCGCGCAGCGCCACCCAGTCGCACTCGCCGGGCAGGCCCTCGAAGGGGCGCTGCACCAGCTCGGTCGCCGCGTGCGCGGCCGCGCGGCCGTGGCACGCCTTGTAGCGGCGGCCGCTGCCGCAGGGGCACGCCTCGCGGGCACCGACGACCGGAACCTCGCCCCCGGCGCCGTGCGGCTGCGGGCGGCTGCTCTTGGTCTGGGGTCGCTTCTTGGCCATCGTGGCTGTCTCCCGGTAACGGCTGGTCTCGTACGGGCGGGAGCCTAGTCGTTCGGGCCATGGGGCACGGGAACCTGTGGACGAGCGCGGTCGGAGGCGGGCGGTGCCTGTGGACATCCGGCCTTTCCGGGCCACCCGTTCAGTCCAGGCTCTCCAGCGCCTCCGTGAAGCCGAGTTCGGCCAGCGCGGCGACCGGCGCGGGGGTGGTGACGCGCGTAGCGAAAGATTCGAGCGGGGCGCCGGCATCGGGATCGTGCACGTCGGCGTGGACCACCACCCAGACCGTCACCTCGCCCGGTACGTCGTCCCGTACGCCCCAGTCGTCGGCGAGCGCGTCGATGATGCTCAGGCCGCGGCCGCCGTGTGCGGTGACCGAGGGGGTGGCCGGGGCGGGGCGGGTCGGGCCGCCGCCGTCGGTGACCTCCACGATGAGCCGTCCGCGCGGGTCGATCCGCCAGTCCGCGCGCACCGCGCCGTCGCCCGCGCGGGCGCCGCCCAGCGGGCGTCCGTGCCGGTACGCGTTGCTCAGCAGCTCCGACAGAATCAGCACGGCGTCGTCCACGACCGGTTCCGGGACCCCGCCGCCGCGCAGCTGCGCACGCATCCGGTGCCTCGCCTTCCCCACGCCGGCAGGGCCATGAGGTACGGCCATGCTCGACGACGCGGGCACTTCCTGTGCCACCACCAACGCCACCCCCGAGACCTCCTTCGCCCCACGCCACGGTGTGGATGCCCCATCGGCCTGAACCGGAAACCGGCCAGTCTCGTTCCGGCGACGCATTCGTCATGTCCGTGCGGAAGGCGAACGCGCCGGAGCACTCCCCGGGTCCGGAGAAGGGTCAGCGGCCGAGGCGGCCGAGCACCTCGCGCGGGCGGTTGGTGATGATGGCGTCCACGCCCAGGTCCACGCAGAGGTCCACGTCGGCGGGCTCGTTCACCGTCCAGACGTGCACCTGGTGACCGGCCTCCTTGAGCCGCCGTACGTACGCCGGGTGACTGCGGGCGATGCGCAGGGAGGGGCCCGCGATGGTGACGCCCTCGGGGAGGCGCCCGTCGCGCAGGCGCGGGGTGGCGAACTGGGCGAGGAGCACCAGGGGCAGGGTCGGGGCGGCGGCGTGCACCCGGTGCAGGGAGCGGGCGGAGAAGCTCATCACGCGCACCGGGGAGGCTTCGGGGGAGGCGGGGGCGTGCAGCCCGTACCGGCGCAGCAGGGCGAGCAGCCGTTCCTCGACCTGGCCGGCCCAGCGGGTGGGGTGCTTGGTCTCGATGGCCAGCTCGACCCGGCGTCCGGCGTCGGCGACCAGTTGGAGCAGGCGTTCCAGGGTGAGGACGGAGGTCTCCTCGCGGTCCTCGGGCCGGTGTTCCCAGTCGGGCTCCTCGTCCCGGCCCGCGCGGCCCTTCCAGGAGCCGAAGTCCAGTGCCGAGAGGTCGGACAGCTCCAGGGCGGAGACGGCGCCCCGGCCGTTGGAGGTGCGGTTCACCCGGCGGTCGTGGACGCAGACCAGATGTCCGTCGGCGGTGAGCCGCACATCGCACTCCAGGGCGTCGGCGCCGTCCTCGATGGCCTTGCGGTAGGCGGCGAGGGTGTGTTCGGGCGCGTCCTCGGAGGCTCCACGGTGGGCGACGACCTGGATCGTGTGGTGTGGTGCGTGGGTCACCGCGTCATGGTGCCACCGACCGGGGGTGGTGCGGCGCGCGCGTGGGCAGGCGACCGGGAGGAGTGCGCCACCGGGCGGCCCTGCGTGCATACTTATCTCACTTATGCCCGACAAGTCTTATATAAAGGGTCTCCGCAGTCCCACAGGGACCGCTTACGGTGCCCTGACGGCCCGTGGGAAAAGCTGAGTGCGTACAACAGGAACACACACGGGACCATGCGCGGCCCTGCCGCGCCGGTCCGCGCGTCTCGGGTGACGGGCGTGCACGCGGCCACGGGCATGACCGACCATGGAGCTGCGCGACCGTGAGCGACCCGTATACGACGTGACGCGACCGGTGGCGACCGAGCATGATCGAGTTCGACCGAGCGCGACCGACGACAACAGCCGTGGATCGAGGAGAGAAGAGCTGTGAGCACCGAGAACGAGGGCAACGCGGTACCCCCGGCCCCGTCCGCACCTCCTGTGCCGGTGGCATCTCCCGCTCCCCCGCAGGGTGACGCGGGTGCGACGGCTCAGCTTCCGCCGGTGCCCCCCGGCCCGCCGGAGCAGCAGCACCCGTACGGGCCCGGCGCCCACCAGCCCTACGGCGCCCCCGAGGGCTCCTGGCCGCCTCCGCCGCCCCCCGGCACGCCGGGTTACGGCGAGGCGGGCGCGGGCGGCTCGGGCGGCGGCTGGGGTGCCTCGTACCAGCAGCCGGCGCCGAAGCCGGCCGGCGGCGGGCGCGGCGGCCTGATCGCGGCGGTGCTGGTGGCCGCGCTGGTCGCGGGCGGTCTGGGCGGCGGCCTCGGCTACACCCTGGCCAAGGACAACGACGGCCAGGGCTCCACCACCGTCTCCGCCTCGGACAACGGCGCCTCGCAGGTCAAGCGGGCGCCGGGCACCATCGCGGGCGTGGCCTCCAAGGCGCTGCCCAGCACGGTCACCATCGAGGCGGAGAGCACCAGCGGCGAGGGCGGCACGGGCACCGGGTTCGTCTTCGACACCCAGGGCCACATCGTCACCAACAACCACGTGGTCGCCGAGGCGGTCGACGGCGGCAAGCTGTCCGCCACCTTCCCGGACGGCCGCAAGTACGCCGCCGAGGTCGTGGGGCACGCCCAGGGCTACGACGTGGCCGTCATCAAGCTGAAGAACGCGCCCTCGGACCTCAAGCCGCTCTCCCTCGGCAACTCCGACCAGGTCGCGGTGGGCGACGAGACGATCGCCATCGGCGCCCCGTTCGGGCTGTCCAACACGGTGACGACCGGCATCATCAGCGCCAAGAACCGCCCGGTGGCCTCCAGCGACGGCAGCTCCAGCAGCAAGGCGTCCTACATGAGCGCCCTGCAGACCGACGCGTCGATCAACCCGGGCAACTCCGGCGGCCCGCTGCTCAACGCCTCCGGCGCGGTGATCGGCATCAACTCCGCGATCCAGTCCACCAGCGGGGGCAGCTTCGGCTCCGGCCAGTCCGGCTCGATCGGCCTCGGCTTCGCCATCCCGATCAACCAGGCCAAGTACGTCGCCCAGCAGCTCATCAAGAACGGCAAGCCGGTGTACGCCAAGATCGGCGCCTCGGTCTCGCTGGAGGAGTCCACCGACGGCGCGAAGATCACCGACCAGGGCACGGGCGGCGCGGACGCGGTCGAGTCGGGCGGCCCCGCCGCCAAGGCCGGCCTCAAGCCGGGCGACGTCATCACCAAGCTGGACGACTCCGTCATCGACAGCGGCCCCACCCTGATCGGCGAGATCTGGACCCACAAGCCCGGCGACAAGGTCAAGGTCACCTACACCCGGGGCGGCGACCAGCACACCGTCGACCTCACCCTCGGCTCCCGCGTCGGCGACAGCTGAGCCACCTCCCCCGCCCGCTCCCCTCTCCCGGTACGCTGTACCCCGCTCCGCCCCAGGTGGGCGGCGGCGGGGAGGCGTGCCCGAGCGGCCTAAGGGAACGGTCTTGAAAACCGTCGTGGCAGCGATGTCACCGTGGGTTCAAATCCCACCGCCTCCGCAGAGGTCAGAAGGTTGCAGGTCAGAAGGGGTGCCCTCTCCGGAGCGGCACCCCTTCCGCATGACCGTGTCGGGAAGGTCGTCGTCGTGGGTGTCGGCTACGAGTTCGGCAAGGGTGAAGTGGGCTTGGCCCGAGTAGCCCGGGTGCATGACGCGGACGAAGTAGCTGCGCTCAGAGACACGGAAGACTTGTCGCCTCTGGCGCTTGATCGATTTCTCTCTGGAAGCCCTTTTGGAAGGCCTCAACCGTGCTCAACAGCGCGGCCAGGGCTTCGCCTTCGGTCCCTTCCAGTTCCTTGTGGATGTGGTAGCTAGAGGATTCCGCGTCTCCGTGAGCTATCACGATTGCCCAGCGGGGCATGGTGTTCTCCAGTCCGTGAGGCGGCGTGAGCCGCAGAAGTCACACGACCGCGTCGCATAGTCAGGCGCCCCTCATCAGGGGGGCGCCCCTTCTGCGTGTTCGGCGCTACGCGTCCTCCGGATACCACCGCAGCTCGATCGTGTTCCCGTCCGGGTCCCGCACGTAGATCGACGTCGCCTCGCCCCGCGCGCCGGAGCGTTGGACCGGGCCCTCCAGGACGGTGAAGCGGCCGGAGGCGATGACCTCGGGCCAGTCCAAGGGGTCCACGACCAGGCAGAAGTGGTCGATGTTGGAGTCGGAGCGGGGGCCCTCGACGATGTCGATGATGGTGTCCGGGGTGATGCGGACGGAGGGGAAGGGGGCCTTGCCGGCGCGCCATTCGTCGGCGTTCTCGGGCTGGAGGCCGAGGAGGGTGGTGTAGAAGGCGAGGGAGCGTTCGACGTCGGCGACGTTGAGGACCAGGTGGTCGAATGCCTTGACGCGCAGGGCGGGCACTTTTTCCTCCAGAGGGGGCGGGAGCGGAGACGTTTCCACGATCCGCCGGTGCCGGGGTCACATCAAGCGCTGATCTGCTCAGGCTCGTTGAGCCTGACTAAACACCGGGGGGACGCGTGTTGGAGCGGTTCGAGATCGAGTCCTTCCTGACGCTCGCGGAGGAGCTGCACTTCGGGCGGGCCGCCGAGCGGCTGGGCGTGACGACCGGGCGGGTCAGCCAGGTGATCAGGAAGCTGGAGCGGCGGATCGGGGGCCCGTTGTTCGAGCGGAATAGCAGGAGCGTGCGGCTCACAGCGGTCGGACAGCGCCTCGCCGACGACCTCGTTCCCCTGGTCGACGGCATGGCGGAAGCCCTCCGCCGGGCCACCGACGCCAGCCGCGGGATCACCGGTGAGCTGCGGGTCGCCTTCCTGGGGGAGTGGACGGCGCCCGCGCTGCTGAAGGCGGTCAGGCTGTTCCGCGAGCGGCATCCCGAGTGCCGGGTCGTCGTCCGGGAGGCGCAGCTCTCCGACTCGCGTGCCTGCCTGCTCGACGGCTCGGTCGACGTGCTGATCGCCTCGTACCCCTTCGACGGCATGGCCTGCGGGGCTCCCCTGCTCGTGGAGGGACGGGTGCTCGCCGTCCCGGCCGGGCATCCGCTCGCGGGCGAGGAGTCCGTTTCGCTGGAGGTGCTCGCGGACCACCCCGTCGTGCAGTACCCGGCGGTCACCTCCGCCGCCTTCAAACGGGACCGCACCCCCGACCGCACCCCCTCGGGCCGCCCGGTACCCAAGGGCCCCGCCGGTGCCTCGTTCTCCGAGATGCTGACCCTGGTCGCCCTGGGCCTCGGCGTCCTCCCGGTGGGCGAGCACTCCCGCCGCTACTACCCTCGCCCGGACATCGCGTACGTACCTCTGCGTGACGCCCCGCCCATCCGCCGGGGGCCGGTGTGGCGGGAGGGCAACACGACGGCGCGCGTACGGGAGTTCGTGCGAGCCGCAGCGGACGTGGCGCAGAGCCAGGGCCCCCGCCACGAGCCGGCCGACGGTGCCCTCGGCCGAGCGTGAGGGAGGCTGCGACCGACGCCAACGCCGCCAGGCGTGCCGGGCCCGCGCCCCGGAGACGGCTCCTAACCTCCCACCCTCCGCGCCGCCGACCCCAGCGTCGCCCGTGCCTCAGGCTCCGGCAGCCCGGCGTCCCGGGCCGCGTCCAGGAGGGGGCCCGCCAGCGCCGCCCCGACCCCCTGTTCCCACGCCCGGCACGCCGCCCAGAACAGGCGGGAGTTGCGCTCGCCCTCGTGTGCGGTGCGGACGAAGTGGAGCAGGGCCGCGCCATCGGAGGCGGAGTGGGCCCGCGAGGGGCGGGGCGGTGGGGGCAGGAGCAGGCGCAGCAGGGCCGGGGGACAGGGCGCCGGGCGGAGACGGCCCGTGCCGGGTGCCGTGGCGTACGTACCGCGCGTGCCCCGTGAGCCGGGGCCGACCAGGTAGCCGCCGGCGCCCCGGATGTCGATGCCCGGCGCCAGCCGGCCTGCGGAGTTGGGGACCGCCACGTCCGGGGGCCCGGTGAGCCAGAGATGACGGCCGCCGCTCGGGGTGAGGACGACGACCGTGGCCGGAATCGTGAACTCGTGCCGTACCGCGAGGGCGCGCAGCGCGGCCGGGGAGTCCGTGCCGGGCTTGGTGTCCAGGTCGACGCCGATCAGGTGGTGCGGGGGCAGGCCGCAGGCGATGCCGTACCCGGTGGCCCAGGGCGCGGCGGCGAAGAGGGCGCGGACCCGGGCGGGGTCGGCGGAGGCGTCGTGCACCCCGTGCCCGAGCCGCCCGCACTCGCCGTGGCAGGGCGGGTGCGCGGGGTCGTCGTGGTGCGGGGAGCGCAGCGCCGGGAGCTTGCGACGGGACAGGGGGATGACGGCCAGCCCGCGCGCGGCGGCCGACAGCGCGTGGGCGAGGGCCGGCGGTGTGGCCTGCCGGTGGGAGGTGGCCATGGCTCCATGGTCGTACGAACGTTCGATGAGCGAAAGTGGGCGGGGGTGGCCGATATCGACGGCAAGGGCGAGAAATGTAGCGATGGGGGTTTATCGACTTCTCGTCACGCTTGCGTGGTAATCCTGTCTCCTGGGGAGATTGGGGCGGGGTGGGGCGGGCAGTACTCCGGTGCGACGCCGCAGGAGAACGAGTCGGGATGGTCGGCCAACCGCCCCGATTCACGCCGTAGTTGGTTCTGGAGGAAGACATGGACAGCAGTCACAGCGGACCTCTCCGGTGAGCCGGGGGCGGGGTCCCTGGGGAGGGGCTCCGCCGGGGTGTGCTTCGGGGTCATGACAGCGGCGCGGCCGGCACTTCGGTGCCCGTCGCGCCGCTGTCGTACGCCCGCCCGCGCCCCGCTTCTGGGACCCCTCCGGGACAACCCCCAGGCCGGGTGGAGGTCCAGTCCACCTTCAGGAGGTCCGGCGAACCCCACCCCTACAACCTGAGGCGGACCCGGCTTAGGGACCTCCGGCCGATCCCTTGAGCCGTGCCCGCTCCTAGCGTGGAGACATGACCGCACCCGTCTGCACCAGCGCCTCGGCCGCCGCCGCACCAGCGCGGCAGACTCTTCCCCACCCCCGGCTCGCCCCGGCCACCCCTTCGCTCTACCCCTCCTTCGCCTCCTACGTCCGCGCCCGCCACCCCGCCCTGCTGCGCACCGCCCGCTCGCTCACCGCCAATCCGAGCGACGCCGAGGACCTGCTGCAGACCGCGCTGGCCAAGACGTACGTCGCCTGGGAGCGCATCGAGGACCACCGGGCGCTGGACGGCTATGTGCGACGCGCCCTGCTCAACACCCGTACCTCGCAGTGGCGCAGACGGCGGGTGGACGAGTTCGCCTGCGACGAGCTGCCCGAGCCCGAGCCGCGTCCCGGTGCCGACGACCCGGCCGAACGGCAGGCCCTGCGCGACGCGATGTGGCGGGCGATCATGCGCCTGCCCGCGCGCCAGCGGGCGATGGTCGTCCTGCGCTACTACGAGGACCTCAGCGAGGCCCAGACCGCCGAGCAGCTCGGCGTCTCCGTCGGCACCGTGAAGTCCGCCGTCTCCCGCGCCCTCGGCAAGCTCCGCGAGGACCCCGAGCTGAGCCTGGCCCGCTGAGCGGCCGCCGCGAGGCGCAGCCCACTGCGCGACTTTCGCTGCCCTCAGGGGGTGTCGTCTGGATCAGCTCGACGACGCGGGCCCTGGCACGCACATCTGCGGCGTTGTCGTCGGTCCCCGACGCTCCGCGTCGACTCCCTCCTCCGCCTTGCAGCTGCACGCACCAGACCCCGCTCGGGTAGGTCAGAATGCGACGTATCCCCCCATCGACCTGATCCGGACGACACCCCCTAGTGACATACCGCGCGGTATGTGCGCAGAATCAGCGCGACTCTACTTCCGTACAGGCAACGCTGCCGGGGAGGACGCCCGCCGTGCTGAGCACCATGCAGGACGTACCGCTGCTGATCTCGAGGATCCTGACCCACGGCTCGACCGTGCACGGGTCGTCGCTGATCACCACCTGGACCGGCGAGGCCGAGCCGCACCGGCGCACCTTCGCCGAGATCGGCACCCGCTCCGCCCGGCTCGCGCACGCCCTGACCGCCCTCGGGGTGCGGGACGACGACCGGGTAGCGACCCTGATGTGGAACAACGCCGAGCACGTGGAGGCGTACTTCGCCATCCCGTCCATGGGCGCCGTACTCCACACGCTCAACCTGCGGCTCCCCGCCGAGCAGCTCGCGTGGATCGTCAACCACGCCGCCGACCGCGTGATCATCGTCAACGGCTCGCTGATCCCGCTCCTCGCGCCCCTGCTGCCCCAGCTCCCCACCGTCGAGCACATCGTGGTGTCCGGCCCCGGCGACCGCGCCCCGCTCGCGGGCGGCACCGCGCAGGTCCACGAGTACGAGGACCTGCTCGCCGGTCGCCCGGAGACGTACGACTGGCCCGAGCTGGACGAACGCCGGGCCGCCGCCATGTGCTACACCTCCGGCACCACCGGCGACCCCAAGGGCGTGGTGTACAGCCACCGTTCGGTCTACCTGCACTCCATGCAGGTCAACATGACCCAGTCGATGGGCCTGACCGACCAGGACACCTCGCTGGTGGTCGTCCCGCAGTTCCACGTCAACGCCTGGGGCCTCCCGGACGCCGCGTTCATGACCGGCGTGAACCTGCTGATGCCGGACCGGTTCCTCCAGCCCGTACCGCTGGCCGACATGATCGCGGCCGAGCACCCGACGCACGCGGCCGCCGTCCCCACCATCTGGCAGGGCCTGCTCGCCGAACTCGGCACCCACCCCCGCGACGTCTCCTCCCTCGTCCAGGTCACCATCGGCGGCGCGGCCTGCCCGCCCTCCCTGATGGAGGCGTTCGACGCGCTCGGCATGCGGGTCTGCCACGCCTGGGGCATGACGGAGACCTCCCCGCTCGGCACGGTCGCCCGGCCGCCCGCCCATGCGATCGGCACCGAGGAGGAGTTCGCCTACCGGCTCACCCAGGGCCGCTTCCCCACCTCCGTCGAGGCCCGCCTGACCGGCCCCGGTGGCGAACGCCTGCCCTGGGACGGCGAGTCGGCGGGCGAGCTGGAGGTGCGCGGCCCCTGGATCGCGGGCGCCTACTACAACGGCCCCGACGCCGAACCCCTGCGCCCCGACGACAAGTTCAGCGCCGACGGCTGGCTGAAGACCGGCGACGTCGGCACCATCTCCCCCGACGGCTTCCTCACCCTGACCGACCGCGCCAAGGACGTCATCAAGTCCGGCGGCGAGTGGATCTCCTCGGTCGCGCTGGAGAACGCCCTGATGGCCCACCCGGACGTCGCCGAGGCCGCCGTGGTCGCCGTGCCGGACGAGAAGTGGGACGAACGCCCGCTGGCCACCGTGGTGTTGAAGGAGGGCGCGGAGGTCGGCTTCGAGGCGCTGCGCGTCTTCCTCGCCGAGGAGCGCGGGATCGCCCGCTGGCAGCTCCCCGAGCGCTGGACGATCGTCGAGACGGTGCCGAAGACCAGCGTCGGCAAGTTCGACAAGAAGGTGCTGCGCAGGCGGTACGCGGACGGCGAGCTGGACGTCACGCGGCTGTGAGCCTTTTGAGCCGACAGAGGGGCCGGGGGTACGAACACCCCCGGCCCCTCTGTCGGTTGATGCCGATCAGTTGGTGCCGATCCGGGCCAGCAGGTCCACGATCCGCCCCTGCACCTCGTCGCTGGTGGACCGCTCCGCGAGGAACAGCACCGTCTCGCCCGACGCCAGCTTCGGCAGGTCCGCCTGCTCGACCGCCGCCGTGTAGACGACCAGCGGGGTCCGGTCCAGCTGCCCGTTGGCGCGCAGCCAGTCCACGATCCCGGCCTGGCGCTGCTTGGCCTGCATCAGGTCCATCACCACGAGGTTCGGCCGGAACTGCCCGGCCAGCGTCACCGCGTCGGCGTCGCTCGCGGCCCGCGCCACCTGCATCCCGCGCCGCTCCAGCGTCGCGGTCAGCGCCAGCGCGATCTCCGCGTGCTCCTCGACCAGCAGCACCCGGGGCGGATGCTGCTCGCTGTCCCGCGGCGCCAGCGCCTTCAGCAGTACGGCCGGGTCGGCGCCGTACGCCGCCTCGCGGCTCGCCTGGCCGAGCCCGGCCGTCACCAGCACCGGCACCTCGGCGGCCACCGCCGCCTGGCGCAGCGACTGGAGCGCGGTCCGGGTGATCGGGCCGGTCAGCGGGTCCACGAACAGCGCGGCGGGGAAAGCCGCGATCTGCGCGTCGACCTCCTCGCGCGAGTGCACCACCACCGGCCGGTAGCCACGGGTGCTCAGCGCCTCCGAGGTGGTCACGTCCGGCGCGGGCCACACCAGCAGCCGGCGCGGGTTGTCCAGCGGCTCCGGGGGCAGCTCGTCGTCCATCGGCTGCGGACGCGGGGTGTCCGCGACCTCCACCGCGCCCCCGGGACCGTCCAGCGGCTCGGGCCCCTCGGCGGCGTTCGCGTCCGGTGCCCCTATGGCGTACGACCGGCCGACGCCCTCGGTACCCGGCGCCCGGCGCGGCTGCGCGGCCGCCGGTGCGGCCTCGGGGTGCGGACGGGCGCCCGCCTCGGGCTGCGCCTCCGGGCGCGGCGGCGGGGTGCCCAGCTTGCGGCGCCGCCCGCTGCCGTTGGTGGCGTGCGGGGGCGGGGTCGCGGTCGGCTGCTGCACCTGCGCGGCCTGCCGTACGAACGGCACGCCCTGGCCCAGCGTGCGCACGCTGATCGCGCGGCCCTGGGTGGCGTCGGGCGCCTCGGCGGGCAGCGGCTGAGCGGCCCGCGCCTGCGGCGTGAACTGCGGCGGCAGCGCGGCCCTGGGCAGACCCGCGCCCGCCGTGTCGTCGTCCTCGTCGTCGGGCCACGGCTGCGGAACGGGTCCGGGAGCGGCCGGTGCCGGTGCGGGGGCCGCCGCCTCGGCGGGCAGCGGCTGCGCGGGTACGGCCGCCTCGGGGGCGGTCGCCTGCGCCGGTACGGGGAGGGGCTGGGCCGGGGGCGCGGCAGCCTGGGCCGGGATCGCCGCCTCCTGCTGCTGCGCCGGCTGGGCCACGGCCCGGCGGCGCCTGCCGGTGGGCGCGGTGGTCGGATGCGGCTGCGGCGGCGTGTGGTCCTCGGACTGGTCCACGGGCACCGCGTCGTGCCGCCCACCGTCACCGGGTTCGACCTCGGCGGGGGGCTGCGGGGGTACGGGGGGCTGAGCCTGTGCCGCGAGGGGGGCCACGGGGGCCGGGGCGGGAGCCTGTGCCGGAACGGGAGTCGGAGCGACGCCCGGCATCGGGGCGGGAGCCTGCGCCGGAACGGGACCCGGAGCGACGCCCGGCATCTGAGCCGGAGCCGCACCCTGCGCCGGAACCGGCCCCACACCCTGCCCGAGCCCCCGCACCGGAACCGGCCCGGCGTTCACGGCCAGCCCGGGAGCGACCCCGGCCCCCGCGGCCGTACCCGCGCCGGGAACCTGAGCCTCCGCGAGCGGACCCACCCGCACGCCCGGCGTCTCCGGCTCGGGCGCCCGGTCCGCCTCGGCGGGCGGCAGGGCGAAGACCGTACGCGCACCCGTGTCCTGCGCGGCCGCACGCTCGGCCGCGGCGGCCAGCGCACGGCGGCGACGGCCGGTCGGCTGGGCATCCTCGGACGCGTCCTCGGCGCCGTCGGTGCCGTCGGTGTTCTCAACGCCCTCGGCGCTCGGCGCGGGCAGCGCGGGCGGCAGTGCCGCCTGCTCACCGGCGCCCTGCGGAGCCCGCTGCCCGGCGGGCACCGGTACGCCCTGCGGCGGCACCGCGCCGCCAAGTCCGGTGTTCGAAGCGGCCGTTCCGGCGGCGTGCTCGGCCGCCGTCATCACGGCACCCTCCGCCGCCACCCCGTCGCCGACCTCGGCGGGACGGCCCCGCCGTCGGCCGGTGCCGCTGGAGGCCGGCTCCGCGCTCTCGATCGCGGCCGGGGCCAGTTCCTCGGCCGCCGGGGCACCGCGCCTGCGGCGCCGCCCGGTGGGCGCGGCCGCGCCCGGCGCCTCGGCGCCCGCGACCTCGCTCTGAAGGAACGCGTCGGTCGAGGACCGCCGCGCCCGCCGCCGGCCGCCCTGCTCGCCCGCGTCGCCCACGAGGGCGACCTCGGCGCCGCTCGACACGGCCGCGCGCGGGTCCGGGACAGGCGCGGCGACCGTACCGGCGCCACCGCCCAGCGGGACTTCGAGGACGTAGGCACGCCCACTCATGCCCGGTACTTCATGTGTCTGGAGCACACCTCCGTGCGCCCGGACGATGCCCCGCACGATCGGCTCGTGCACCGGGTCGCCCCCGGCGTACGGCCCGCGCACCTCGATGCGCGCGACCTCGCCGCGCTGGGCGGCCGCGACCACCACGGTGTTGTCCAGGTAACCGGCCGACGAGACGGGGGCGTTGCCGGTGGCGTCCACGCCCGCGACGTCCGCCACGAGGTGGGCCAGCGCGGTGGCGAGCCGCTGCGGGTCGACCTCGGCCTCGATGGGCGGCGCGTGCACGGCGAACTGCACGCGTCCCGGCCCGATCAGCTCCACGGCACCGTCGACACCGGCCGCGACGACCGCGTCCAGCATCACCTTGGTACGGGCGATGTCGTCGGTGCCGGAGTCCAGGCGCTGGAAGCCGAGGACGTTGTCGATGAGGGCGGTGATGCGGGCGTACCCGGCCGAGAGGTGGTGCAGCACCTGGTTGGCCTCGGGCCAGAGTTGGCCCGCGTCGTCGGCGGCGAGGGCGGCCAGTTCGCGCCGCAGCTCGTCCAGCGGGCCGCGCAGGGAGGAGGCGAGGAGGGTGAGCAGCTGCTCGTGGCGCCCGGCGAGGGCGTCGTACCGGTCCTTCTCGCGCTCGCCGAGGGCGGCGTACCGCTCCTCGCCCGCGGCCAGTTCCTCCTGGAGCTTCTCGCGCAGTTCGGTCAGCTCGGCGGCGCCGCGCTCGGTCAGCTCCTCGACCTCGGTCGCGTGCTTCTGGCGCAGCGCGGTGAGGTCGGCGGCGTGCTCCTCGGCGATCCGCTCCAGCTCCTTCGCGTGTGCCTGCTCCAGCGCCTCCTTCTCGTCGGCGAGGGACTGGTACGGGCGCCGGTCGGTGAAGGTCATGACGGCTCCGACGAGCTGGTCGCCGTCGCGCACCGGGGCGGTGGTCAGGTCGACGGAGACCTCGTCCCCGGCCTTGGACCACAGCACCTGCCCGCGCACCCGGTGCTTGCGCCCGGAGCGCAGGGTGTCGGCGAGCGGCGACTCGTCGTACGGGAAGGGGGAGCCGTCGGCGCGGGAGTGCAGGACGAGGGTGTGCAGCTCGCGGCCGCCCAGCTCACCGGCGCGGTAGCCGAGGATCTGTGCGGCGGCGGGGTTGACCAGCACGATCCGGCCGTCGGTGTCCGTGCCGACGACGCCCTCGGAGGCGGCCCGCAGGATCATCTCGGTCTGCCGCTGCGAACGGGCGAGTTCGGCCTCGGTGTCGACGGTCCCGGAGAGGTCCCGCACGACGAGCATCAGCAGCTCGTCACCGGTGTACGCCGAACCGTCGTACGCCTGCTGGGGGTTCTCCAGGTTGGCGCTGGTGACCTCGACCGGGAACTCGGTGCCGTCGGTGCGTCGGGCCACCATCCGGGTCGGCTTGGTGCGGCCGGCCGGGTCCATGTGGTCGGGGCGGCGCATCGAGCCGGGGATCAGCTTGGAGTCGAACTGCGGAAGCAGATCGAGCAGGCCCCGCCCCACGAGTGCCGTACCGGGTGCCTCGAACGCCTCCAGGGCGATGGTGTTGGCGTTGACGACCGTGCCGTTGGCGTTGACCAGGAGCAACGCGTCGGGCAGGGCGTCGAGTATGGCTGCGAGGCGAGCAGCGCCTCGGGATGGCCTGCTGCTCACGAGACGCTTCCTCCCTGTCACCGCACCTTGCCGACCGCTCGGGCCATCTTGCCAAGCGGCCCGCGGGGTGTCACGCGAGGGAGTCTAAGGGCTCCGCCCGCGCGCACGCCGCCGGATGGGAGGGAGGTACCACGACGAAGTGACGCCGAACATATGCCCGCATCCCGCCACGGGTCGCCTTTCCACGCCCACGACTTGCCGCTGACGTGGCCTCCTCGGGCCCCCGACCACTCCCTGAGACCTTCGCGGGACCTTTACGGCAATTTCTACGACCCGGCACCCGGCAGGAACGGCACCAGCCGGTCCCACCGGTCGATCTCGCACCCGTCGCGCCGGCTGAACTCCGCGTCCACGGGGCGGCCGGCCCAGTACCCGGTGACATGAGCGGTGGCGGTCCCGCCGTCGATCATCGTGCAGATGCTGTCCGGGGGGACGGGGGCGAAGGTGTCTCGCCCCCACCGGGTGTTCTCGTCCAGGACGCGGCAGGCGGCAGCGGGGTCGGGGTGATCACCGGCCTCCGGATGGCAGAAGAGCTGCCGTACGCCGTCCCGGCCGTCGCCGGCGCCGTGGACTACGAGGGTGAGGTGATCGCCGGTGCGGTCGTCGGGGAGTGGGGGCGGGGGGAGGGCGGGGGTGGTGAGGGCAGGGGCCGGAGTGGAGGTGGGGGTGAGGATCGTGCGGACCGGGACGGTGGGGATGGCCTGGGCCGGGGCGGCCGGGCGCGCGTGGCTCGAAGTGGATGCGAGGGCGGGGGCAGCGTCGGCCGGGGCGGCGGCGAGGCCGCAGAGGAGCGAGACGGCGGAGACGGCGAGGGACGCGATGCCGCGCCGCGGGAGTGCACTCATACCCACCCCAACGCGCACCCCCGCCGGACGTTGCGCCCCGCCTCCCCCACCGCCCGCGGAAGCGGCCCGCGCCTCGCCGGGAGAAGCCCTTTGCCCTGCGGGCCGGGTGCCTAGTACCGTGGGGGGCGATTGGTGACACCGCGCTTACCTGTGTCATCATCTGCACGCACCATTCGCGCGCTCGCGGGACTGGTTGTGCTGGAGGCGTCGCCTAGTCCGGTCTATGGCGCCGCACTGCTAATGCGGTTTGGGTCTTAAAGCCCATCGAGGGTTCAAATCCCTCCGCCTCCGCCCTGATCCGAAGCCCCGGTCCACTTGGACCGGGGCTTCGGTGTTGTCCGGGGTCGCTCCGGGTGCGGTCGTTCGATCTAGGTTTCGACGTTTCCGCAGGTCAGGCCGGGTGCGGGGAACGGATTTCACATGACGGCGGCAGTCATGTAATGTTCTTCCTGTCGCCGGGACAGGCCGAAAGGCCAAGGAAACGGAGACAAAAACAAAAGAACAAGCACTCGTAGCTTAACGGATAGAGCATCTGACTACGGATCAGAAGGTTGCAGGTTCGAATCCTGCCGAGTGCACAGTAAAGAGGCCCCGGAGAAATCCGGGGCCTCTTGCGTTTGCGGTGGGAAGTGGGACTGGGCGAATCCGCACCATGCGGAGCCGCGTCGCGTACGACCTTCAGATCCAGCGGGTGGAAGCACTGCCCTTCGGCTGGATCTTCTACTGGGGCGCGGTCCGGGACGGCCGCCGCCCCCTGCTGGGCGGCAACGGCCCCTTCCTGGTCGACCGTGACAACGAGCGATTGATCGGCCTGCCCACCCACGCCTCCGTGCCCCACCAGATCGCCGACTACGAACGCCGCCTACGACGCGAGGCCCACGCCCGGAACCTGGCGGCGAAGCAAACCGCACCTCAGGAGTGACCGTCCTCGACGGCGAGCTGCACCGAACCGACCCAGGGGAACTCACCGACCTTGTAGGCCGCACCCCGGTAGGCGAGCGGAGGTCATGGGCGTCTGTCCTCCTCGGTAGGGAAACGAAGCCCGGATGCCCGGCGCCGGGATCGAGATGCACTGCGCCGGCCAGCCATCGCCTCTTGCGGTTTCGTGAAGAGGGCTTGGGGCGGGCAGGTCGGGTCGTAGGGTCCCCGGTGCTTCATCTTCGAGGGGGCGGGGCATGGAGGGACGGTCGCGGTGGGGTCTCGGGTCAGGGCGACTGTTCCGCTCTCGACTCGTGGGCCAGGGCTGTCGCGCGGGTGAACCAGTCGGTGATGACTGCCAGTTCGGTCGGGGTGTAGTCCGCGAACAGGGTCATCAGGCGGGTGTAGTGGGGGCCGTAGGCGGCTTCGACGCGGGCCACCGCCGCCGGGACCGCTGCCACTCGGACCCGGCGGCGGTCCGTGGGGTCGGGGCGGCGGGTTACGTAGCCCGCGCGTTCCAGGCGGTTGAGGATGCCCGTCACCGCGCCCGTCGTGACCTGGATGCGGGCGGCGAGGTCGCCGGCGGTCAGCAGGTCGGGGCCCGCCTGGAGGACGTAGCCGAAGCAGGTGAGGTCGGTGACGGTCAGGTTCAGCCGCCGGGCCATCTCCTGCTGGCCGATCAGGTGCGCGGCGATGAGGTCGTCCATCGCGGTCAGCGCCTGTGCGGGGGTCGCGGGCGGGCGGGACTTGCCGTCCATCTTCCTTGATTCCTTAGTGCGTGAGATATTCGAGAGGTAAATCTCTTAGAACGTGAGAGACCTGTAGGAGGCCGTTCCATGAGTCTGTACGACGAGGGTCACACGATCGCGGGGTGGACCGGGTGCGCCGTCGCCACCCTCGGCAGCGGTGTCGTGGGCGCGGGCGTGTGTACGGGGTCGGTGCCCGCGCTGGTGGGTGGGGCGGTGCTCGTCGCGGGCAGCGTGCTGGTCACCTGGGTGCTCCACCTGAGTGGGTGGGGGAAGCCGCCCGGCGTCCGGCCGCGGGAGGAATGGCGGCTGGGGGTGCGGGACACGCAGGCCCGTACTGGGCACCCCGGGTGTGTGGGCTGTGCTCTGGCGGGCCGGCGTCCGGCCGCCGCGCCCGTGGTCAACCGTGCCGAATCGATACCTCTGTCTTCTATCGAGTGAACGTGCCCTACAACGGACGTAGTTGCTGATCGGGCATCCCTAGCTTCCGGTGTGGAGGTGATGCTCGATGTACGAGCACTACGACACGACCAGGCTGCCCGAGCGGGACGCGATCGACATCGACGACTTCGTCTTCGCGGCGACTGGAGCCCGGGTGCGGAGGCTGACCACGCCGGACGGTGAACACTGGTTCCCGGCCGTGGACGTGGCGACGAGGCTGGGCTACGTGAACACCCGGCAGGCCCTGCTGCACCATGTCCCGACGGATGGGCACCAGAGCCTCGAAGATCTTGCACGAAGCGTCTATGGAGAAGACACTTTGCGCAAAATCGCAGGTCGCGGGCTCAAGAAGTCGATGCGGATGGTGAATCTCCGATCTCTGATCACCCTCGTGAACGCCTGCACCAAGCCAGAGTGTGCCCCCTTCAAAGCCTGGGTCTCCGAAGTCATCGTCACCATCCAGCGCGACGGCACCTACAGCCTCGACCCCGCCCCCCTCCAGACCACCCCGGGCACCTCCTACGTCATGCCCGCACAGGTCGCCGACGCCATCGTCCGCCTGGAGGAGCGCAACCTCCGGGCCGACGAGGCACTCGCCGCCGCCCAGGAAGAACACCTCGCGGAACTCCGCCGGGCGAACGACGAGCGCGGCAAGGTCAGCGAGCACCTGGCCCGGCAGACCGAACAGCTGGGCACCCTCACCCACCAAGTGACCGGCGTCCAGCACGTCCTCACCCGCATCGCCGACGCCCTGGACCAGATCGTCGACCGCATGCGCCCCGCCCCGACGCCCCAAGACCCCCCGCTCACCGCCCAGCACCTCCTCGCCACCTGGCGCGACCGCAACCTCGTCGTCACCGAGGACGTGCACGCGGTGGCCGCGCACCTGGCCCCCGGCCTGGTCCGCGGCCCCGTCGCCTGCCGCCTGGAGGACGTGGCCACCCGCACCGGCCTCACGCTCGCCCGCGTCCACGACTGTGTACGCATGCTGATCAAGCGGGGCTGTGTACGGCAGAGCGGCAGCGTGGCGGACGGCGTCCCCGTCTACACGCTCCCGTAGCCGAAGAGACAGAGCCCGAAGTCGCACTCAGAGGATGCGGCTTCGGGCTCTTCACGTACCGTACCCGCCCCCGCCGCCCGACAGGCGATGTCGGCGGCATCTCCTACCCTCACGAGTGATGGCAGCACAGATGTGGACGTGTACGGGACTGCGCTGGTCCCCGGAGGGGCCGGAGCTGGTCTGGTCCGGTGGCCGGCGCAGCGCGCTGACGTGGGGGAAGCGGGTCGCCTTCGGCGTCCGGGAGGACACCGTACGGAGGTGCGTGGGCGCCCGGGGCCACGCGTGCCCCACCCGCACCCCCGTACCGGCGCGCAGCACCGGCGCCCGCTGCGAGGAGTGCGCCAGGCTGGACCGCGCGCACTCCGTGGCCGCCGACACGATCGCCGACGACCCCCGCCCGTACCGCGTCTACCTCGCCTGGTTCGGCCCCGGCATGGTCAAGGTCGGCATCACCGCCGAAGAGCGCGGGCCGGCGCGGCTGCTGGAGCAGGGCGCCGTCAGTTTCAGCTGGCTCGGTACCGGCCCGCTGATGGCCGCCCGGCGCACCGAGGAGCTGCTGCGGGCCGCGCTCGGCGTCCCGGACCGGATTCCGTACGCCCAGAAGCGCGCCGTACGGGCCGCCCTCCCCGCCGGTCCCGAGGAGCGGGCGGCGGAGGTGCGGGAGCTGCACGCACGGGCCGTCGCACTCGGGAACTGGCCGGAGTCCGTGAGGCGAGAACCGTGTCAAGTCGTCGACCACATGGGTGACTTCCACCTCCGGCACGCCGAGCCCGCCACCGGCGCCGTCACCGAGCTGGTCGCCGGAGGACGCGTGGCAGGGGAACTCGTCGCCGCCGCAGGGCCCGACCTGCACCTGGACACCGGCGGACCCAGAGGCGTACTGGTGCTCGACACCCGTCTGCTCCCCGGCTGGGAGCTGATCCCGGCTCAGCAGGACGGCGAAATCACCGTGCCGGTAAAGGACTTCGCCGCCCGCCAGGACGGCCTCTTCTGACTCTCACCCCTTTCTCAGCGAAATCACAGACTGCCGAAAGGGCTCTCTCAGAGGCTGCGGACAAGGTCTCACCATGACCACGATCTCGCCCCAGGGGCGCACCGAACTGCTGAGGCCGGACGGCAGCCCCGTCCGCGTGCTGGTGGTGGACGACGAGCTGTCGATCACCGAACTCCTGAGCATGGCGCTGCGCTACGAGGGCTGGCGGATAAGGAGTGCCGGGGACGGGCAGGGCGCGCTGCGCGCGGCGCGCGAGTTCCGGCCGGACGCCGTGGTCCTGGACATGATGCTGCCGGACATGGACGGCCTGACCGTGCTGAGCCGGCTGCGCCGTGAACTCCCTGACGTACCCGTGCTGTTCCTCACCGCCAAGGACGCGGTGGAGGACCGTATCGCCGGACTCACGGCGGGCGGGGACGACTACGTCACCAAGCCGTTCAGCCTGGAGGAGGTCGTGGCCCGGCTGCGCGGGCTGATCCGGCGCTCCGGCGCCACCGACCGGCGCCCGGACTCCGTGCTGGTGGTGGGCGACCTCAGCCTGGACGAGGACAGCCACGAGGTGTGGCGGGGCGAGGACTCCATCCACCTGACCGCCACCGAGTTCGAGCTGCTCCGCTTCCTGATGCGCAACCCGCGCCGGGTGCTGAGCAAGGCGCAGATACTGGACCGGGTCTGGTCGTACGACTTCGGCGGGCAGGCGAACGTCGTGGAGCTGTACATCTCCTATCTGCGCCGGAAGATCGACGCCGGCCGGGAGCCGATGATCCACACCCGCCGGGGAGCTGGCTATCTGATCAAGCCCGCCGTGTCGTGAGGTTCATGCGCCGCGCGGGCACCCCGCGCACCCTGCGGACGCGGCTGGTGGTCGCGTCCGTCGTGCTGATCGCCGTGGTCTGCGCGGTGATCGGCACGGTCACCACGCTCGCCCTGCACGAGCACCTGTACCAGCAACTCAACGGCAAGGTGAAGGACATGGCCGAGCGGGCGGTCGGCCGCCCGCGCCTGAACCCCGGCGCGCCGGACCCGGCCGCCGCCGCCCTCGCCGCGGGCGTGGCGACCGAGAGCCCCGCCGAACGGGTCACCACCCTGCTGACCCGGGGGCCCACCCAGAATCAGACCGTCGCCGCCTGCGTGCGCGGCGGCTCGATCGTCTCCGGGGCCATCTCCGAGGAGCAGAAGGACGGCAGTGGCATCTTCCGCCGCATGCGCGCCGCCCAGCTCAGCAAGGCCCAGACCGACGCCCTCGCCACCGTCCCCCAGGACGGCGCCGCCCACACCGTGCACCTCCCCGGCCTCGGCGACTACCTCGCCCGGTACGCGGAGAGCCACGACAGCGCCGACCGGTACTACGTCGCCCTCCCCACCGCCGACATGGACGGTGTCGTCGACACCCTGATCCTGGTCGAGGTCTGCGTCACCGTCGCCGGTCTCCTCGCGGCCTCGCTGGCCGGCACGGTCATCGTCGGCGTCGCCACCCGCCCCCTGCGCCGGGTCGCCCGCACCGCCACCCGGGTCTCCGAACTCCCCCTGCACTCCGGCGAGGTGAACCTCAGCGAGCGTGTCCCGGAGTCCGAGTGCGACCCGCACACCGAGGTCGGCCGGGTCGGCGCCGCGCTCAACCGGATGCTCGACCACGTCAACGGCGCCCTGCACGCCCGCCAGGAGAGCGAGACCCGGG